>JBNMGC010000005.1:0-59377 GCA_050873845.1 Alloprevotella sp. | reverse complement strand
CGGTATGGGTATAGACGTTACAAAGATAACACTTTTATTTCGGGAACCACTTTGTTTTGCTGATAAAGCATGATTTTAAGGTTTGATTTAATATTATTTAATATAACACATCAAAGAAATCCACTTCTTCTTGATTTTCTTGCTAAAAAGTTTGTATTATCAATGATTATTTGTATCTTTGCATTGTCAGTTCCCACCAAGCCTCTCAACGATGCTCAAATGCGTGGGGCTTTTTTGTATATGCACGTTCACTCTCAAAATACGCTAATGGAAAGATTACCGCACTTCATGAAACATTATATGACAGAGGCAGACTTGATGGCTCTGTTGAAAAGTCGTGGGCTTGTCATTTCCGATGAAGACAAAGCGGTACGGTATTTGGAGAGCATCGGGTACTATCGTCTTTCTGCCTATATGTACCCATTCTTGAAAGCTCCTAAGGAAACTCATCAGTATAAAGATGGTACAACTTTCCAACAAGTGTTGAATCTCTATCGCTTCGACAAGAAGTTGCGTATGCTTCTTCTCAATGAGATAGAGAAAGTTGAGATTGCCATTCGACGTGCCATCATGAATATTCCAGTGCAGATGACAGGAGATATTTATTGGCTGACTAATTCCGTTCACTTTGCCAACCAAAGGACTTTTCAAGATACCAAGAACACCATCGACAGAGAGTATGCGAAGTCAACAGAGGAGTTCATCAAGCATTTCAAAAACAGTTATTGCGACCCATATCCTCCATCATGGATATTAGGTGAGTTGCTGACGATGGGGAACGTGAATATGGTTTACCGTAATCTGAAAGCAGACAAGATACGTAAACGCATCTCACATTACTTCGGCTTGCAACCAATCGTCTTGGAATCTTGGATAACATCTTTGACCTTGTTGAGGAATGCCTGTTGCCACCATTCGAGAGTGTGGAATAAGGTAAGTTCAATTATGCCTGTTTCTCCGAGAAGGATTGCCCATCCTTGGATTACCTTGCCGACAAGCCCTCAAAGAGTGTATTTCACAATCTGCATCATCAAGTATTTCCTTGACATCATATCACCTAACAATGATATGTGTGATAAGATGAATAAACTTTTTGCTGCGTTTCCTGAAATTGACAAGGCTGCTCTTGGTTTCCCTTTTGGTTGGGAAAACGAACCTCTGTGGCAATAAAAGACATACGGTGTAATACTAATCACCCCACATCACCAAACTTTTTATAATTTCTGTGTAACAAAAAGTCAAATACGTTAAATCTTTACCTTTTCGTATATAAACAGAATCAATATTGCCACGTTTCTACTGTTTAGAGCATATAATATTGATAATCAATTAGTAATAGATTCAACGCATGTTATAGTCTCACTGCTGTATATTCACTAAATCCTCAACCCGCCCAAATGATCGATGGCACACATTTGATTGAAGAAGGAATGAGAGACGATTGCATTCTCTATGTGCCCAAAGGCCGTGTTGACTTCTATCGCGGTGCCGATGGATGGACAGATTTCAGCAACGGGAAGGAGATTGATATTAAGACTTCTCGTAAATGCGCAGAGATACTACCGTGGTCATAAGAACAGCAGACATGTGAGATTGTACGTATCAATGTCAACAAGAGAAAGGGATAAACGATTAAACTTACGAAATCTGTACACCAGATACGACCTACTCCTTATAGTCATTTCCGTTGATGCTCAATATGCGGGCGTCGCCCTGTCCGGGAAGCGGCTCATAGACGACAACCTCAACCTTTTTCTTGTTGCTATCCACACACTCATAACGATAGTTTGTGCCAGCCACCACTTGACGTGAGACTTTGAGAGGTTTCAGCTGTAAGTCACTATGTGAAAGGACAACAGCCTTGAAGAGAGAATTTTCTTTAGCCGTAAGTCTTGTACTTTTGCCGAATGCACCTACCATTTGAGATTTTTGGGTACTAGCGCATGATGCCATGCCAATGATGATGGCTGTTAATGCCAATGTCTTTATTGTATTCATATGTTTTATGTTTTTAAATTTCTTGCTTATTACTTGCCTATGGTGTACCTTACACCTATATTGAGATTAAAGTTCAGAGGTTTTTCCTTGTAGATCGTTTGAAGCGAGGAATGGTCGTCAAAATGATAGCTCACACCAGGCTCTGCATAAATGCCTACCTTGTCAAGCACGTCAAACTGCACACCGAAAGCCGCATTTACAGACATCTGCAAAGGCTTGCTGCCAATGCTTTCTGCCTCTGTCTTTTTTGTCGTATTATTGACGACATATTCTTTGGTAATACTTCCCGATACACATTTTTCTGCAAGTACACCTGCCGAGCCATATAGATTGACTCTTTTATATGACCAAGCATTATACTTCATATTGACAGGAATTCCTACATAGTTCAGCTTTTGTTCGCCTGTAAAGTAGTTCTCTTTTGTCCCGTCTCTCATGTCAGAAGAGAGACGAGTGTATGTAAATCCACTTTCGATGCTCCAATGCTCGTTAAAAGTGTATGCCAATTTCACACCTACACGTATCGGCAAGTGGTGCTTATATTCCGTTTTCACTTCCTTTCCTTGATTGAATATATTGATACCGAGCATCGGGTTGTCTTCCCAGTCAGAATCGTCAGGTCCTGTTGCAACGATAGGATCGCCAATAGACGTTATAGTTCTTGATGTCCCCATTGCTCCCATCGTGCTTGTACTTACTGTCCAACGTGGCGATGTTGACGAGAAGGTATGGTGCTCAGAGTTGTAAGCTAGAAGACTTCCGTAATTGTTATTGTGATGAGAATTGCTTGCTTTCTTGCTTTCATTCTCAAGCTTTAGCAATTCTTCCTCAGCGACAGTTGTACTACCTTCAGCAGGACTGTTGGTATCAGAGTCCTTACGGATGTCTGACGTTGTTTCCAAAGGTTTTTCATCATTGGCATAAAGTGAAGATGCATCAATGTCACTAACAGGCTTACTTGCTATAGACGTCATCCGCGGCCTATGTGAATTCTCGGCAATAGAATTATCGCCGTCGTCAATAGCGATATTGCCTTTAGTAGAGGGCTCTGCCGACGTACGGGCCATTGGCGGATTAGCCATGTCTGATGGCATCTGCCCTCTGTTGACGTATTCAGAATATATCGAGTACCCCAACAGCAAAGCCACGCTTGCTGCGGCTGCAATATACGCCGTACGCCGTAGCTTATAGGTCTTAGAATACTTGCTGTCGCGCATATAGCCACCATTCTCATCTGCCATCTCTTTACGGATGTCCTCCCATAGTCCCTTAGGCTCGTCTATTTCATAATTGCCCAAGCGATTGTGTATGTCTTTTTGCCAATTGTTTTTCATACTTCAAATGGAGTTGATGGTTCTATAATGTTTTATCTTCTGCGCCAGCATTGACTTGGCCTTGTGCAGTTGGGAAGCTGAAGTGTTCTCCTTTATGCCGAGCAATTGAGCTATCTCCTTGTGGCTTTTATCGTCAATGACATAGAGGTTGAATACTGTTCGGTAACCATCAGGCAACTCCCGTATAAACTGATGAAGTACATCGGTAGGTATATCCTCAGTCTCCATACTATCGTCCTCGGCAATGTTCATATTGTATTCATCTATACTTGCAAAATCAAGACGGCTATTATTACGAACGAACTTCAGTGTTTCGTTGAGCGTAATCCTTGCCATCCATGCTTTCAACGACCCATCGCCACGATAATTGAAACTATTCAGAGAAGAAAAAATCTTGATGAACGACTCTTGCAGCACATCCTTTATGTCTTCATCTTCTGTAATGTAGCGTGAGCAGAGTGCAGACAGGTATCGCACATACCTGCGATAAATCCACTCGGTGGCAGCATTGTCGCCATCGAGTGCCCTTCGCAACCAGCGTTCCTCTTCCGTTTCTTTTCTGAATGTTATGCCGAACATAATATTTATATGGTCAAAAGCTTTGGGGACAGCGAAGTGCAAAAGCCTTTGTCTTTACAAACATTGGTGATTGTGGCATCGCTTGATTTTGCGGTATATGTACCATCACCACCATACATGAGCACTTTCTGTGTCTCACCAACAACTGCCGAGACTGTTGAAGGACTAAACTTGATGGCAGTAGTGTTGCCATCATCGTCAGAGCATGAAGCAAATGCCACTGCAAATATAGTACAAACGATTAATGTTGCAAACTTAAAGAATTTCATTGATTCCATTTTCATATTCAATGATTTTGTCGTTTAACTTATGCGCCACAGCATATATATGTGTCCATCTACAGCCTTAGCACGGTTGCTGCATTTCGATTACTCTCTTCCTCTTAAATAAGGGTCAATGCAATATCTTGCCTGAAAATAGTTTTTTTATTACTGCTTTCCGCAAAACCTCAAAAGAGCATAGAATTCCTATTTGCAATAGCCATAAATAGGCATTGCTGATGATTTTTTGAAAAGGTAAGCCCCTTCCATCGTATAGATGTGCAGCCTATCTTATGCCAAATAGCCCCAAGGGCTGATTCTTGGTGAGAAGTATCAGTCTCTATTGATGTTGCTTGCAAAGTTTTTCTGGATAGCACTTATCATCAAGGCTAAACGAGGGCGTTTCTGTCCCATTTTAGTAGTTCTTCCATCGTACACCGCGCGGTGGTAGTGCTGCCACCGGGCGGTGGTAATGCTGCCACCGGGCGGTGGCAATGCTGCCGCCGAGCGGTGAACGATGGAAGGATGGGCTTTTGTAAACGGCAGGACGCCTGTTTGCAGACGTCTAAATGCCTATTTGCGAACGACAAGACGTGCATGCAGCAAGTATGTTTCCATTGTAGAAAGGTGTGTATATTATCATCCATTTAGCAATGAGCCTCATGCACGCTCGACATCGAGCCTCGCATGCCTAGCCGAAGCGAGACGCTTCGACCCCACTGCCTTTTGGGCAAGAGCTTTAGTGGACAGCAATATTTTTTTATTCTATACGATGCAAAAGTGAGGGTGCTTCGACATTGGACACAGATGGGACAGCATGCATCTTGAGCGACAATTCCGTAGACTTCTTGCCACTGAACGACAGCCAGTTGAGTCTTATCTTCACTTCTTTAGGCTGTTCCTTCCATAGCGAGTTGAGATCGAAAGCAATAAGTGCATCTCCCATCCTTCCGTTGGTGTCTCCTTGGGCATTGTGGCGCAAGTCGAACTCATACACATTCTCCTTGTTCACACCGCTTACAAGATTTATGATATGCTTGGCAGATCCTCCCCACATTGTACGGATGCGAAGCGTTACATATCCGTCCTCGGCAACGGATACCCAATCACGGACTATTTCGATAGGATCATTGCCATACTCCTTCACATCTTTATTTTCTGCGCCCAAAGTTGCTACGGGTTGTTTTGTGCGAATACTATCAATCCAGTTGACATACACGTTCATGCTGTTTCCTCCATTACAGCGCTCTCCCATCGTATAATTTACCAAAGCCCTCACCTTCTTGTCACCAAAAGGCGAGGCTTTCATATTGGTTGGCACAAGCGATGTAAAGTCATCAAGTTGCATGGTGAATGCATCAGAAGCGGTGGGGTACACAGTGACGAGTGCCGTAGGGCGCTGCATAACTTCATTGTCATTATCGTTGTCGCATGAATTAAGCGATAATGCACAGGCTATCAAGCCTAATGCCAAGATTGTTTTGTTTATGATTATCATATCCTTTACATTTAAGTTTCTGCCCCCTAAATCAGGGAAAGGGCAGAATATTGCCTGTAAAAGATATATTTTATGAGAAATTCTTATTTAGTCGCTAGTTCATGCTCCTGTGTGCTTGGGCTTTGTCTATTGGATTGACTATATTCATGGCAAGGGATAATGCAAGTTTGCGGAAGGATAAACATTTGCTAAAACGGCAAATTATAGTCTCAAATCCTTAAATGCCTTCATTGCCAGCTACACACGGACATTTTTAATAAATCGCCAAAAAGATAATTCCCTTTTTTACTTTATCGCCTTCATCGGGTCATATAATTGTAACGACAAACAAAAATGTTTAATAAAAGACTTTCGATTATGAATACAAAGATGAATATCAAGAAAATGTTGTTCTTTGTCTTGCTAACATTGGCAAGCACTACAACCTATGCACAGCACAGACATTACAGACACGTAAGTCATCATGGCTACTATCGCCCAATTGTGGAAACAGTTGTAACTCGCCCGGCTGTAACAACGCATATAAGCAATCGTTTAAGCAAGAAAGACCGTTTGGAGATGGCATTGGCTTACCTGAAAGGAAACAAATCACTCAGTGTTTCCAAGTATAGTAAGATGACAGGATTGACAAATGCAATGGCAGAAGCAGAACTTGATGCCTTTTCAGCCAACAAGAATAATCCTATCAGAATGGTTAAGAATGGAAAGAAAAAACTATATGTAGTATGAGCATTGACGACAAGGATATTATATTGGCTGTTCGTAATAGAACCGAAAAAGGCTTTCGGCTATTGATGCAGAAATATAAGCAACCTGTATATTGGCACATTCGGCGACTGGTAGTTGCCCATGATGATGCACAAGATGCCACGCAGGAAGCTTTTATAAGGATTTTTCGTTCTT
The DNA here is from genome assembly GCA_050873845.1 of Alloprevotella sp. GTDB lineage: Bacteria > Bacteroidota > Bacteroidia > Bacteroidales > Bacteroidaceae > Alloprevotella. Next base: position 52,805 of record JBNMGC010000005.1, on the reverse strand, counting down.
TCGACAAGTTCAGAGAAAATAGCTCTTTCCGAGCATGGATTTTCAGAATTGCTACCAATGAGGCACTCCGACTGATTGAAAACCGAAAACAAGACCAGGTCTCATTGGAAACGGAAAGCAATGAGGTAAACCGCATCACTGCCGACAGCTATGTTGATTACAGCGATTTGGAAGCGGTGAAACTGCAAAAGGCAATTCTCACTTTGCCCACCAAACAACAGTTGGCATTCAACTTACGCTATTATGATGAAATGAGTTATGAGGAAATAGCTGAGGCAACAGGTTCTTCACCCTCCTCTGCAAAAATGAATTTCCACATTGCCAAAGAGAAAATTATAAAATACATGAACTCAAATGGAAACAGTTATGAATAATGGATTTGATTTGGATAACGCAAATAAGCGTATGCCTTATACTATTTCTTCTGATGATTTTTTCGACAAATTAGAAGAAAATATTTGGAAAGAAGTGAAGGGCGATTATCTTGGGGCAAATGCCGATAATGCAGCATCTTTCGACAGCCGTATTCATCGAAAGCCTTCCAAGTTACGTATTGTTGCGAAATATGCCATCGCTGTTGCGGCATCAGTCGCCTTGGTGTTTTTCGTTAACATGAATATGTCCAAGCAAAGCAAGGTATCTCTGAACGATATTGACCAGGCATTCAGTCAGCTTAGTAGCGATGACCAGTCATACTTGCTCAATGTTTATCAAGACGATGTCTTTATCAACGAGTGAGCTCAGCATAAACAGAAGTCAAACATTAAAATCAAAAGAATTATGACACGAATTATTAAAACTTTATTGATGGCTGCTATTATGGTCATGTCCTATGCAACCACATTTGCCCAACAGCCAAACTCACAGCACCCCAACCGCCAACAGCGCATATCCCGAGAACAACTTGCTGAAATTGAAGCTAAGTACATTGCGCAGGAATTGGCTTTCAGTGATGTCGTTACAGAGAAATTCGTCACCACATACTGTAATTACCAGAAAGAAATTTGGGCCTTGGGACCTCGCCAACGTCCAAACAAACAAGGACAATCGGAAAAAGAGAAAGAGGAACGCATCAAGCAACGCTTTGCAACAAGTGAAAAGATTCTCAACATCCGACAAAAATATTACAAAGAGTATTGCAAGTTTCTCACTCAAGCACAAATAGAAAAAGTGTATGAGCAAGAGCGTAAAATTATCAATCGCCACGCGAAACGAGGACAACGGCAAGTAAACAAAAAAACAGCGTAACTCATGAAACACAGAATTTTCCTATTTTTCGCCCTGCTAATCTTCTTCAGTGGAGGCGAAATGTTTGCACAAGAAATCAATTTCTCCAAAGAGACATTTTCAGATGCAAACATAACATTGCCATATCGCAAAGCTACAATTCCAGGTTATGGAGACAAGGCTTCACTTGTCGTCTATCTGCATGGAGGTTCCAGCAAAGGCGATGACAATGAAGCACAAATGCAAGAACCTGGAATAAAATCCATTGCTACATGGTTGTCAGACAACAACCGAAAAGCCATTATGCTTGTTCCGCAGTGTCCTGTAGATAAAGCATGGCTCGGCGCAACACAAGATGTTTTGGTCGCTCTGATTAAAACATACATAGACCGAGGGGTGGCTGATGCCGATAATATATATATCTTTGGTGGCTCAATGGGTGGAACTGGTACATGGGGTATGCTTTCAAATCACTCGGATATGTTTGCTGCAGCTATGCCTGTTGCAGGAGACCCAACAGGGCTGAATGCGGAAGAGGTGGCAAAAGTGCCGATACTTACGGTAATGGGGACTGCTGACAAAATTATGAAAATATCAAATGTCGAAGCATTCCTTACAGAAATGGATGCTTATAATGCAGAGTATGAAATGAACATTGAAGAAGGATGGACTCATGAAGATGTGTGTAAGAAGAGTTACACAAGTGAACGTCTTGCGTGGATTTTCAAACACACCAAAGATTCTGCGACAGGTATCAGTAGTATTACCAAAGATAAGAGTGAAACCATTAAAGTCCTTTGGTATTCTATCAGTGGACAGAGGATTCCATCCGCCCCAATACAAAAAGGTGTTTATGTAAAGCAGTCCTTTTATGGCGATGGGAGTATATTATCTGAAAAATACTACAATAATTGAGACAATGCATTTTTACATTGTCGACCTTGTAAAAATTCCTTTCTTGTATCTATTATACGAGAAAGGATTTTTTGATTTCTGGAACAAAATGAAATTGCTTTCGGCTCTATTTGGGAACATTTCAAACAACAATCAAACAACAAGCATTGGGTATCAATGCTATAGCAGAATTCTTGTAAAAAGGTCGTGCAAGTCATCTGAGAGAATTTGTAAGGTCTTTTAGCCTAACATCGACGTGCTTACAGAAATTGCCTTCTGCTTTGATAAGGTCTTTATACGACAAAGGGTGGCTCTGCTAATTCATTTTCTGAATTAATAGAGCCACCCCTAATAAGATAGAAGTTATAGGAGATTATTTAGCAATTAGTAATCTGTGTTTTCAGGATCGAAGTTTGTCCAACCTGAGGCCCAATTGTCGTTGCCGAAGGCTCCGATGAAGGATACGTGGTCGAACCAGTTGGAACTGATGCCTGTGAATGATGCTGCACTGAGCAAGGGAGAGCCTACACCGGGAATGACGCTTGCTCCGCTCAGTCCGGCGAGAGGCTGAAGGAGCCATGCTGCAGCAGAAGCCTCAGCGCGATTGCCCGTCTGCTGGAGGAACCACGTGGTGGAGAAGGAAGGACGCGTGGCGTCTACAATAGGCTTCTTGTTGGCATCATAGCCCGTCACGAAGTTGTCTTGATAGAGTTTGTTGGCATCCGAGCCGTTCAGAGTCATATCAGCAAACCATACATTCTGCAGCTTAATAGTGCCCGCGGTAGCCTGTGCTTGCGTATCACCCTTTTCGCCATCGAGCATCAAGCCGATGGGCCAACCGATGGCAATGGAGTTGATGCAATTCAAGCGAGAGCCACGACGTATCTGCATGGCTGCTTGGAAGCGTCCTATGGCTGAGCCATTGCTGGGGAAGAAGTTGCCGCCATTGATATAGTCCGTAGTATTTTGGAATGAAGCATCCGTTGCTTTCGGACCGATGAAGGTCATGTTGCTAAATGTCGCAGATGTATAAGGCTGTGCCGTAGATCCGCTGGCATCGTTGTCGCTCTCAAAACCATTGCTTTGGCTGCCATCGGCTATGCGCGAGTTGCGCACAGAGAGGCCATACTGCACATGGCCCGAGAATCCGTTGTCAGTATCGAAATCGTCATCCCATCCATGGTAGGCTATCAAGTTCTTGCAATTTACCGTACCGCCAAACCATTCGAAGGAGTCGTCGTTGGAGTAAGATACCTGCAAGTGGTCTACCTTCGTACCATCGCCCACAGAGCCAAACGTAATGCCATTGATTTCCTTATCCTTTTCGAAGGGATATCCGGCAAACTCTACACGTACATAGCTCAATTCGCCAGAGTTGTCGTGAGCATCATTGCCGCCGTGCTTGGTACGAGGTCCACCCTCGATCTGTGCTTCGCCTGCATTGTGAGGAGCTTTTCCGCAAAGGATCACGCCGCCCCAATCGCCAGGTTTGCGTTGTCCCTTGGGCTGTGCCGAAGTGAACACGATGGGGGCATCAGCAGTGCCTTGTGCGTGGAGTTTACCACCGCGTTCTACGATGAGGGCAGCTTTCGTGTCCTTATCGCCCTTGATGATGGTGCCCGGTTCGATGGTGAGTTCTGCTCCATCGGCCACGTAGACCCATCCCTTGAGTGTGTAGGTGCCCTTCTTCAAGGTCTGCTTACCCTTAAACACCACTTCGTTGTCGCCGTTACCGATTTGTGTTCCGTCGCCGAAGAGGATGTCGTCGTAAGCCTTGAGTCCGTGATCGTCAGTGTAGCTGTGCTGCGGTGTCTGAGGAGCATCGTCATCACTACAAGCACTGAAGGTTCCTACTGTGGCGAGTCCCATAAGGACCACTGCCATCACTCTGATTGATTTCTTTCGCATAATACTATAATGTGATATTAAAAGAACTTTTTCGTTTGTCCTATGCATTGCTTTTCTTAATGCACTGCAAAGGTCGTACTATGCGATTACAAGAGCGTTGCGCTCTTGTTACGATTTGACGAAAGTGGATGGAAGGTGCGGAAATAGAGCCCCACCCTATAATAATGATGAAAGAGTATGTTTACACAAAGAGGACGCATCGCATTGACACGTCCTCCTCTATCTCATGCAGTAATTGCTTTTTATGCCCGTAATAGCTTTTTAGCCTACGACTGTAAATATACGTATTTCGGGATCAGCTTGGAAGTAGGGTGAAAGTCCTACGGCTACATCCTTCGTAAACATTTCAGATTGAAGGTAAGCAGCAGCATGTTCTTTGCTATCAAAACCATGCAGCACCTGTACATCCTCATCGCGCACCAAGAGTTCTTTGGTCAGAGCGCCCTCAATCGTATCGAGGAAGGGCTTACGATAGTCAAAATACACTTTTGCTGCACTTTCGCGATCACTCTCTTTGATCTTCATCGTAATCTGAAGATAAGCTTTTACGTTTGCCATTGTTAATTTTGTTTATAGGCATTCATGGGAACGGATCTAAAGGGGACCTATGCTCAATCACGCCCGTGGGTTACTAATCAGTACAATAAACGGTGCTGTGATTCAGTTGCAAAATTAGGGGCAAAAGGCGGATCGCTCATTGTACATACATGCTTATGGATGGTAAATTTGAGAACGCGCTGCGTGAGAGTAAAAAATAAAGCGTAATTTTACCCTCACAAATGATACAAGAGTCCTTATGAAAGACGGAATTAAGACCTATTCCATAGGCAAGAGTATTACTTCGGGCCTTGAGTTGGAGTTGCAATACATGCCATCTTTTTTCGATAATAGAGGTAGTGATCCCTTGCAACCTCATGCGCACAAGTTCTACCAAATCATTTGGTTTAAGCGAGGACATGGCCTGCACTATGTTGACTTCACAGCATATCCTGTAAGCGACAATACGCTGTTCTTCATTGCTCCGAATCAGATACACACCTTTGATGGCGCTAATGACTATGAAGGAGTGATAATACAGTTTAATGCCGACTTCTTGTCGGACGAACAGTCGAGCGAGAGCATCTTCTTGAAGTACAACGTGTTCAACGCATATGATGCTTTGCCTTATTATAAGGTGTCGAACGATGAGGCCGAAAGGCTTGACGCTCTCGTGCGCGACATGCAGCGCGAACTATCACTTGTGGGAGCATTTGCACATAGCGACTACATGCAGTCGTTGGTACGCCTTTTTCTCATCCGCATGCAGCGAAGTGGTGAGCGAAAAGACCACTCTACGCTCTACGTTACGAGCAATGCACACTGCACCTTCGTACGCTTTCGCCAACTCATCGAACAGCATTTCCGCATGAAGCATACTGTGGGCGAATATGCTAATATGCTTCATATTTCAACACGCACTCTCACCAACTATGTGAGCCAATGCTGCTGCCAATCGCCCTTGCAAATGATCAACGAGCGCATTGTGCTTGAGGCTAAACGCATGCTGCAGCATTCGCCCATGAGCATTAAAGAGATTGCTCACACGCTGGGATTTAATGACCCATCCTACTTTGTAAAACTATTTAAGCGATTGGCAGGCGAAATGCCCTCGACCTTTCGTAATAAACTTCCCCACTATATGAAACAAAAAATAGCTATCCCCACCTCAGACGGTACTCTTTTCCCCCACTTTGGCAAAGCGCCACAAGTTACCATTTACGATGTTGACAATAAGCAAGTAGTTGGCAAGAGCATCCTAACCTCGCCCGAGCATGCTCATGGAGCTATGCCACGCTTCTTGCATGAGCAAGGTGTGACGGACGTCGTATGCGGCGGATTGGGTGCTGGCGCAGTAAAGTTGCTTAACGAACTTCACATTAATGTACACGGCGGTGCTCCCGCAATCGCAACGGACGAAGCAATCAGCCTATTCCTTACCGACAGCCTTGTATATGGAGATGCTACTTGCCATCACGACGCATGTGATGGCGAGCACAAGCACCACCACGCATAAGCGATTTGTAAGCATCCCATGCAAGCCGTCTACACCCTTTCGCTGATCTATGCCTTGAGAGTAAAAAGGGTAGATGCTGTTTTCGTTCAGAGGAAACATATGCACTTTTTGCCTGCAAAATTCGGACATAGCGGGAGAGTTCACAAGACGGCCTGCATGGAATGCATACAAGAGGACTCCAGCATGCCCCTGTTTGGGAGAAGTCTCTACAAGTAAAAAGATGCAATGCATATAGACTGCTATGAAGATCATTCTAACGTTTACTATATGCATTGCACTCTTTTTATTATAATAATATTCAAGTTTCTGATTTAGAGTGGAACGGGCTGAAAGCCCAACAAGCGCATAGCCCAGGGTAAGCGAAGCGGCACCCTGGGTGATCGATTCATAGTGATCTTCCGCCCTGAAAGGGCAAAAGCTTGGAATCAATTCGGGAATGCTTTTGCCCTTTCAGGGCGACATCCTCAACGAAATTCTACCCAGGGCGTTGCCCTGGGCTATGTGCTGTTGGCCTTTCAGGCCGTACAATCCTAAAGCCGAAATTAAGATGTGAATATCTTATCACATGCCCACGAAATAAAGAAGACTTTCTTTAGAGAAAACTTCAGTAATAATAGCATCTATTTTACTTAACTATGCCTGAATCTGTATTGATAGAAATATCGCCAACTTGCGGACGTTCCGTCACTTTTCCTCTGAAAATATTCCACGACAGTGAGAGGTAAAGCATATTTCCAAAAATTCTATTACCTTGCAAAGTGGTGCTCTTAATAGCTTCAGATAAGTTCTCTGTAGTAGACGACGTTCCTTTTTTACTAAAAGCGTTACGCAGTCCGAGTTTTATCTGCAAAGCTTGATGTCTGTAGCCGATATTTATATCGGAAGTAGCATGGTTCTTCACGAGGAAGTATCCATACAGACTTTTCGAGGCGGAACGATAATAGAAACTCACATTCCAATTTCGATAATAAGCATTTATTCCAGCCTGCAAGCTTAAGTTAGAATGCTTCTTATCGTATATTCCTCCTGAATACTCATAGACCCATTTGGGTTCTACATAGAAACTAAGCACTCTGTTGAAAAGAGATTGACTAAAAAAAGCCGCCGTCTCAAAATGCTTTTGATTCAGATTGTTGAAACTCTTGTGCATAAAAAGTCCATCCCTCTCTTCTATAGTAGTCCCTATTGCTTTATGAGAATATTCGCAGAGTCCATATAGTCTGAAAGAAGTTCTCTTATGGTTCCAGTTGGCAACGAATAAATGAGCATCGGTATTGAAAGGTTTCAATTTAGAATTACCAACCGTTGCTTGATACATGTCGTCTTGTCGAACATATTCCGTCAGTTCTGTCAAGGATGGCGAAGCCGATTTCCGATTATATCTGTAAGTAACCTTCCACTTATTACTAATGTTATACTGTATTAGCAGTTGGGGGAGGAACGAGTAAAAGGTGTAAGCTATACCTTTCTGATTCTGATGCACTCTTTCTTCACCCATCCCGACAGATAGATACAGTCGCGACACGGATAAATTGTATTCTGCATATAAGTACTCATTGTCATCGTTCCAATGCGTAAGGAGATTTTCTGTTCCTAAATATTTGTTGCCTGTATACGAATACCTTTGTTGATACCCTACGGAGAGTTTACTTTTCGGAGAGAATACATGCGAATAATCTATATTGGCAGAAAGAGCATACTTATCTCCCTCTACTTTGTAAGTATTTACCCTTGTAGGAGATGAAAATCCACGATTATAGGCATTGTCTAAATAGGCGAAACCACAATTCATTTCCAAGACGTCTGCCTTTGAGAAATGTTCCTCATAGTGTGCCTTTAGTGTATATGCGTTTTCCTTGCTGTGCGTATGGGTCTGCAGAGAATACACTTCATGCTCGCCCTTTATCTGCTGAACTAGTTCACGATTGGGGAAATAATCTGAATTAAACGCTCCCTTGATGTCAATGATACGCTTATTGGGCTTTGCATAATTGTAGCTCAGCGTAATAGAGTTGCCTTTATAGGTTTCACCGCTAAATGCGCCAATGCCTTCATATCTTTTTTGAGAGCCATCTGTAAAAAGGAAAGTTTCTCTGCTTTCTACATAAGCCTTGTTTACATTATTAAGTTTGAAGTTGTATTGAAGTCCAAATTCCGAATTATTTTTCCAAAACTTAGTCCATACTCCATCGTCATTGTAGTTATCGAGAAGAGCATTCATTGCACTAATACCTGCCGCTATACCATCATCGTCACGTCGAGTTCTAATGTTAATAACGGTTCCCGCATCTTTTCCATACTTCATACCTGGAGTATTGGAATATTCTATGTTCACGACTTGACTAGGCATAACAGATTGCAATTGGTCGATAGGTATTTCCACATTGTTTATTTTTACAATAATTCTACCATTTCCTGCGCTATTTTGTATTTGTCTCTGCACTTGGTCTACATAAACCCCAGGCATATACATCTTCGATAAGAGATCAAGCCCATTGGCCGAATGCGATCGTTGCTCTTGAGATGGTATATAAGTATCAAAGCCATTATGGTGTATCACTTTAGCCGCTTCTATCGTGACGTCGCCCAACTTTACATCTTGCGTGCTGTCCTTTCGAACCTCAACATCTTGTCCGAAGCTAATCATAGGGATCACCACAAATAAAGGCAATAAGAGAATCTTTTGAATCATAAGAAATTTTTTAAGCGTTTTACATTGCAGCGATTCTATTAGGATACGGACGAAGAGTCGTAGAATTATCTCCATATGTCTCTACATCGCCAGTATTGTCCGTTGCGCCTTGTCCTCCCATAATAGAAGACATACCCATTTTGCTAAGGAATTCATTAATTTGACTCAAATTCTTAACAATAAGACGCAAATTCCATTTTGTAGAAAGCTCCAAACATGCGTGATTGTATGCTCGGGGCTTTGCTTTAGGGGAGGGGGTATATTGCAGTAAACTTATGCTTCGGAATCTTCTGTAGTAGATTTGCCTTCTGCAGGAGTTTCGTCATCGAATGATAATTCTGACTGAGCTGCAGGAGCCTCTTCTTCTGATTCAGTTTCTGTCTCAGAAGAAGATGCGGCAATGGTAGTTAATTCAGAATGAGTCTCATCACGCGACTCGGGATGAAGGATGCTCTCGCGGAGCATCTGCAGCTGGCGGTTGAGGGGCATCAAACTTAGGCCTTCGTCGATGAGGCTGAGGGCATCTTGCGTGCGACCTTGCTTGTTGAGGGCGATAGCCTTCTGCCACATGTAGAATACCTTGCGTGAGAGTGTGCCGCTCACCTGCGGGTCTTTCATCAACTCGTCTACCATCTCGAGGAAGTTGTCGTAGTCCTGAATGGGTAGGTAGTAGTTGAGGGCGATAAACTGCTTCGTGGTGAAGTTGTCGTCGAGCATGGAGCGATGTGATGCGAAGAAGTCCATAGCCTTCTTGCGAGCTTCAGCCTTCTCTGCTTCGGTCTCTGCTTGCTTAAAGTGGGATACGTAGAGGGTGAGCAGATCCTTCACGCTGCTATCGGCTTTCTCGCCAGCTTCGATAGCTTTGAGGTAGAACTCCTCAGCGCGAGCGTAGTCCTTAGCGATATAGGCCTTCTTGGCCTGCGTATAGAGTGTATAGGGATTGAAGCGTGGGGTGGCTGCTGACGCAGATGATGGGGCATAGGTGTTGGGAGCAGCCGATGCTGTGCTTTGCGGGATGCTTTCCTTTACCTCTTCGAGCAATTCCTTGGCTGCTGTATTGTCGGGCTCTACTTCGAGTATGTGTTCGAGCAGGCCTTTTGCCACGTATGTGCGATGTGCCTCAAAGTTGTCTTCTGCCATCATGTAGAGGTCGTCTACGGTATGGGGCAAGTGGATGCAGTTGGCTGTGGGTCCTTGGTTGTTACGTCCAGCAGAGAATACTACCTTCATGCCTTTGCGCAGATTCTGATAGAGATCGGTTTCTACCACCTGGTTGATGTAGAAATAGAGGTCGGCGTCATTCTTGAAGTCGTGAATAAAACCGAAGCGTTTGTCGGGATTGTAGTAGGTCACACGTCCCTTAGCTGCCACGTAAGGGCGGCGCTGATAGTTGACGTAGTCTGCACCAGGATTTGTTGCATTGTTACTTTCATCTTCTGCATTCTGTTCCTCAGCATTTTCCTCTTCGCTGCGGAAATATTTCTTTCTGCCATACTTGGGGTCGATCTGCTGCAGACGACTCAGATCAATGTGTCCCACAACCTTGGGTTCTGACACGCTGGCTTGCGTTGTGAGGTCGCTTGCTGAGGGAGCGTCATCTACGGCCTTTTCTCCTAATATATCTCCCAGTGTCACTGAAGACTGTTCTTGCGATGTGGTGTCGGGAGTCTCTTTATGTTCGTCTGTCGTTGTGCTTTCTGTAGCCTCAGATTCTTCCTCCTTGGGTTCTTTCACTACGGGAGTCTGAGTGGGAACCATCTGCACGGGGCTTGCTGCCGTAAAGCTGCGAACGTCTGAGCTTGCTATGCCCATGATGTGTCCGTTGGGTAAGCGCAACACAATGTACTTGCTGTCTACATATTCAATAATACCTGTGACTGCACCTTCCGAGCAAGTCACTTCAATGCTATCACCTTTCTGATAGTTTGCTTTAATAAAAGTCAACATTGTTCTTCGTATTCTATAATTGATTATACATTAAATTATCCGCGCAAATATAACGATTTCCTCTTTAACAAGAGACTACGTGAACCGTTATTTTGCGCGGATTGCTAAAAAAATGTACTTCGCAGGCTATTTCCCTGCATTTATGAGGGAGGACACGGGGTAATCTACTGTATGATGAATTATCGCACTAATAGGTAAACAAATGCGTACAGAAACCTGCTGATCAGTTACAAGGTGTCAACACTACGCTCAAAACTTGTAGCTTACATTGAGGCTAATGTTGCGTCCGGGACGATAGGAACGTGTCAGTTCCTCCACCTTGCGATTGGTGCCATCGCTCAGTGTCACGTCGTTGAACTGCTTGAATTGCACCTTCTCACCCAGAATGTCCTTCAGTCCGAGTTTGAGTTCGAAGTGTCCGAAGGTGCGACCCAGAGAGAGGTCGAGCGAGTTGCGCGGCATTTCGTAAGAGTCGGGGATGTTGATGGTCTGATCGGCAGTAGATCCGAGATTGCGACCTACACCGATGAGTCGTTTCCCGATGCGATTGTACTGCAAGGCTGCGCTCCATGCTTGATGGTTGTAGAACACGCCAACGTTGAGCAGATAGGGCGATTGTCCCTGCATGGGGCGATTCTTCTGACGTGAGCCTGCGGGGAATTGCACTCGACTCTTGATGAGCGATCCGTTGAACACGAGCGTGAAGTCGGGCAGTCCGATGAAGCCCATATTCTTGCGCACATCGAGTTCGAGTCCATACGACATGGCGCTGCGGGCGTTGACGTAAGAGTAAATCTGATCTGTGCCTCCCGTCACGGTGTAGGCCCACTCTATGGGGCTATCGAAGTGCTTGTAGAAGGCGGCAAGGCTTATCTGATCGCCCTTAGCGGGATAGAATTCGTAACGGAGGTCGACGTTGTCGACATAGCACGACTTGAGGTCGGTATTGCCTTGCACGGACGAGGAAAGATCGAAGTCGTAGAACACGGATGGGCTTACTTCGCGAAATTCCGGACGATTGACCGAACGGCCATAAGAGGCGCGGAGCTGCTGACGGGAGTCGGCGTGCCAAGTGAGGTTGACGGAGGGGAATATGTCGTTCCCATCGTAGTATCGGCTCTTGGGGCTACGCTCATAGTCGCGCGTGTTGCTCACCAACTCCATGCGTGAGTGTTCGAAGCGTGCGCCAGCATATACATTGAACGCACCGAGGGGCAGATTGACGGCGGCATAGGCCGAAGCTATGAGGTGATGGCCATCGTAGTCATTGCGCATCTTGGTATCGTCGATGAGGTAAAGGCCCTTGTCGCCATAATTGGCATCGACCATGAGCTGTGTGGCAAGGTCGAGCGAACGGAAGTTGGCAGGTAGCGTGTTGTCAGTAGGATTCCATTGATAGATGAAGCTGCGCGTGTTGTAGCTGCGCGTGCGATACTCTGCATAAGCTCCCGCATAGAGTTCGGGCTGGATGCGTGGGGCTTCGAAGCGATAGCGATAGTTGACTGCTCCCGAGGCGAGGTGCTCGTCGAGGCGGGTAAACTCTCGGCTGATGTCATTGCCCGTATTGAGTGCCACATGATCGATGTCTACACTGTTGTCGAGCGAATAACGACGGCGGTCGGGCAGGTTGCGATTGGCATAGGCATAGCCTGCGCTCCAGTCAAGGCGTGAATGCTCCCAGAGATATTTGCCCGTCAGCTGCGTGTTGTACGTCGTGCGCGATGAGTAATAGTACTCTGCTTCGTGCACCTGGTCGCTCTGTGCATTGAAGCCATCGCGCTCGGTATAGCGATCTGTGCCAAGCTGGTTGAAGATGTTTTTCCACTCATACCGCCCCGCTCCGCGAGCGGGTACGAAGGTGAGATTGAGCATAGCTCCGAGGCGTACATTGTTGGCATACTGGCGGTCGGTGGTGTTGCGTAGGAACACGCTCTCGTTGTGTTCCAAGTCGTATGCACCGAAGAATGCATTCTGCATCGGAGCATACGTGCGATAATTGTTACTATAGTTCACCGAGCCAAGCAGGGCAACGAGCGCACCGCTCTGTAGCTCACGTGAACGATTGACGTCGGCCGAGAGCGAGAGGTCTGCCCAGGGTGTGCGGCGGTGGATGGTCCAATCGTTGTTGAGTCCGCAGTCGGTCAGGCTGATACCGCGTCCGCCCGGTGTCTGTGGGAGTACGGCATGGAGTCCACCCCTCAGACCGCGAAAGTTGTCGAAGCCCAAGAAGTCAGTTGCCCCACCCTTTGGGGCTAAGAATGTGCGGAAGTGACTCTGATCGTTCACACTTGCACCGATGGAGATGCGAGCTGAGTTCTCGTTGGGTACTTCCTTGGTATCGATCATGATGAATCCTCCCGTGAAATCTGCTGGATACTGCGGTGCGGGCGACTTCACAATCTGCATATTGTCTACCTGTGAAGAGGGGATAATGTCGAACGAGAATGCACGTGAATCGGGCTCGCTCGAGGGCACGGCTGCACCGTTTATCCACACATTGTTGTAGCGCTGAGAGAGTCCACGCACCATGACAAACTTCTGATCGATAATAGAGATGCCTGGCACGCGGCGCATCACTTCCGACGCGTCCTTATCCTGTGATTTGCTGATCTGCTGTGCCGAGATGCCGCTTTGCACCACGAGGCTATTCTTCTCGGCAGCCACCTGCGCTGCCTCTGTATTGCGCTTAGCTCGTACGGTCACGGTGGCCGCACCGAGATTGCTCTCAAGTTCGCTCATGCGGATGATGAGCAGCGTGTCCTGTCGTGCTGGATTCACGGAGATCTGCGCCTTATGGTAGCCCAAGTAGGAGGCGGTAAGCGTATAGTTGCGTTGGGCCAACGGAGCGATACTGAAAAGCCCATCACCATCAGTCACAGTCGTAAGCTGTGCTTGTACCACTTGCACGGTAGCGCCCACCAAGGCCTCGCCCGTACGAGCATCAATCACCTTTCCGCGCAATGTTGCCGTGACACCCGCCACAGCTGTCTGCAGAGCAAGCCCAAGCATGAGGGCGAGCAAGCAGAATCGTCTAAGTCTTTGCATAGAGTCTAATATAGTGTGTATATGTAAAATCGATCCACGCCCCTTCTCCTCGCGCTTTCACAAGCATGCAGGGAGGGGCTTCAGATTACGTGTGCAAAGTTCACCACTTCGTGTTACGAATGAGTTAAAATCCACTCATGTTTTCGTAAAGTTTTGCCCCCGAGAGCAGTCCCACCCTATGCGATCCATCCTTCATTCTCCATGAACGAAACGTACCCACCGCCCGAAGCATACGTCTATCAAAACGCCCGTTTCGTCTATTTCTCTCCCTCCAAGGTTGTCTATCTCAGAGTTTTTCGCCAATTTTGTGCTGCATTTATGGTATACATCAACACACAAACTATAGTTATATATAAGCAATGAAGAAGTTTTCCATTTCGCTGGCACTCCTTGCTGGCGCACTGACTCTGACAAGTTGCGGCACCACTGGCTCACTGGGCCAAAGCTCCAACAGCAACATCTTAGGTAGCTCATCAAGCAGCAGCACTACTACAGGCAGCATCCTGAGCGGTGCCAGCACCATCGGCAACATCCTGGGCAACATTCTAAGCAACAGCTCAAGTCTCTCACAGAAAGACATCGTAGGCACTTGGAACTACTCAGGTTCTGACTGCGTATTCAAGAGCGAGAACCTCCTTGCCAAGGCTGGTGGCGCCGTAGCTGCCAACAAGGTAAAGAGCGAACTCAACACGCAGCTGGCCAAGTTTGGCATCAAGGAAGGTGCTTGCTCATTCACCTTCAATAGCGACAACACTTACAGCGCCAAGATAGGCAACCGCACCATCCAGGGCAACTATACACTCGACACGACCAACAAGACGGTGAAGATGACCTATCTGGGTGGCCTCGCCTCAATGACTCCCCACGTAGCCAAGTCGGGCAGCAAGCTGAGTCTGCTCATCGAGAGCGATAAGGTGCTCTCGCTCCTCAAGGGCGTTTCGGCTCTGAGCAAAGGCACATCTATGAGCGCCATCAACTCTATCCTGGGCAACTACGATGGCCTCTACGTAGGTATGCAGTTGAGCAAATAAGCTCACATAGAACATTTGCGACATATTTCCATAATTCAAGTTTCGGATTTAACTTTTCCATCCGTGTAGGACTCATAAGAGAGAGCAAGTTAAATCCGAAACTTGAATATTTAATAAGCTATAAGAAACACAAGTATAATAAGGGAACCATGAGTATAAATAAAAATTTGACAAGCACTTGCCAAGAACGAGATTTTACGGAAGTAGTGGATATTATAGTTCGACATAGGAGCAAGGCATCACGTTCTGTCAACGAGCAAGCCCTTCTTTGTGCATGGTATGTAGGTGGTTATGTTTCAAAAAAATTAAAGAGCGAGGAATGGGGAAGTAAAGTCGTGACGCAGTTGTCCGAATATATTCGTTCTAAACATCCAGATATCAAAGGTTTTAGACGTAGCAGTATTTATAATATGGTGATGTTTTATGATGAATATTCATCGGAAACATTTACAAATACTGTGGCAAAATATTTGAATACAGAATGTATCCAATCGGAAATTGGACAAATAGCGGATCATGGAGCGAAACAAGAAAAAGCGATAATTGAGCAATCAGAGACAGCACAAATTGTCCAATCTCAAATTGGACAAATGCCCAACATATTGACGCTAACGACTTTAACAAACCATATTGAGATATTGTGTAAGTGTAAAAACGTTGAAGAACGATTATTTTACATACTTTATGCCCACAAAGAGCATTTGTTTGTTCGAGAACTACAGCGTTGTATATCTAACCAAACGTATTCAGCATTACTAAGCAACAAG
Organism: Alloprevotella sp.; assembly: GCA_050873845.1. Taxonomy (GTDB): domain Bacteria; phylum Bacteroidota; class Bacteroidia; order Bacteroidales; family Bacteroidaceae; genus Alloprevotella. Next base: position 37,241 of record JBNMGC010000005.1, on the reverse strand, counting down.
ACGAATCTATCGAAAGGCTTGCTTAAGACTTACCCTAATTCGCCGATGCAGACAAGATAGTCGTTGAGTATGCCATGAGTCGCAGCATGAGCCCGACAATGATTGCTGAATATAAGCGTATCTTGATACCACAGGATCAAATGCAGCAGCAGTTGAGAGAATTTTGCCAATTCTTTAAGAATGAAGATAAATTAGAGTGCTAAATACAAAAGTGCTGCATAATGCCCAGTAAACTCAACTGGGCCTCTATGTCTAAATTCTAAACCATATCGACATATTTCCATAACAACTTTTCGTGTGCAACAGGCGTCGAGAGGCGACTGTTGCACTTTTTTTCGTCACACGCTCCGACCAGATAGCAGCAAACTGACCGTACATATATGATACGCGCGTACGCACACACGCGCAACATGAGTTTTTTCGGTTTATTACCTACATCCTGCACTAAACTTTCATACCACATTGATATTCAAGCGTTTCCATCATTAATTTGCCTACACTTTTCCTACACTATTGCCTACACTCCCTCCTTTTCTCCCCTACCCGCTTGCATACCCCTCCCTTCTGAAAAAATTATCCCCTATTGGCGTAAAAATTATCCCCTATCAGCGTTTCAACGCTCATAAGGGATAAATTACATCAATTCCACCCCATAGTGTGCAAGCAAATGAGAGCAAAAGTGCAGGCAAGCGAGGGCTACCTACACAACACAACCAATATGATTTTCAGCATAAAGCAAACAAAAAGTGCAGGCAATGCACAATACCCCGTGCCAAACTGCATGAAGCGCGTATGCGTGCGCGCGAAGAGGGGGATACACATCATGCGTTTGTTTTTTTTATCAAATCTCTTGCTCATTTCAAAAAAAAGGTGCAATTTTGACACACATATCATTCATACATCACAATAATCATATCAACCTGAATCGAACTTATGGAAGACAAAGACAAGCACAACGAAGCACGTATTGACAACGAAATACTCTTCTCAAAAACCGTTAAGGCAGGTAAGCGCATCTACTATATCGACGTGAAGCGCGACAGAAAAGGCGAATTCTACATCTCATTGACCGAAAGCAAACGCTTAAAAGACAGCGAGAACAGCCTGCATCCCACCTTCGAAAAGCATAAGATATTCCTCTATCGCGAAGACTTGGAGAAATTCCAATCGGCCTTCAATGCCGCAGCAGCATACACACAAGAACAAGAGCCACGCCTCGACTTTGCCACCGAATGGAGCCAACCCGCAGCAGAAGCAGAACTCGCAAACGATGGTGGGGAATGCCAGATAGACATCGAATTCTAACCCATCGTCATGTACTATCACATGCCGAAGACTACGTATTCTACACAAAATCAAAGAAAAACTTACAAGAAGCAGAACAGAAGCCTTGCAGGTCTGAGAAAAAATGCGTAATTTTGCACCCGATTTGTCCTGCGGAGGCGAAAGCCTTACGTGTGATGGCGAATTAAGCGAGATAAAGTCAGCGCAGAAAGGAAGCGTTTGGTGCGCTACATCCTGGCGATGACGGAAACTTAATTTAGAGTAACACATATTTTTTACACACAAAACAATGAAGCAAATTGCAATCAGCGGTACTAAGCGTACCGACCTCGGCAAGAAGGCCACAAAGGAAATCCGTAAGGCAGGTAGCGTACCCTGCGTAATCTATGGCGAGCAGAAGGACGAAAACGGCGCTCCCGTAGCTATCCACTTCTCTGTAAGCGAAAAGGAAATCAACAAGCTCATCTATACTCCCCACATCTACCTCGTAGACATCAACATCGATGGTACTGACCACAAGGCAGTGCTCAAGGAAGTACAGTTCCACCCCGTAAAGGACAACGTGCTCCACGTAGACTTCTACGAAGTACACGCAGAGAAGCCCATCGTAATGGGTGTACCCGTTCAGGCTCAAGGTCTTGCAGCTGGTGTTCGTGCCGGTGGTCGCTTGATGATGATGGTTCGTAAGCTCAAGGTTCGCGCTATGTACGACCAGATTCCCGAAAAGCTCACCGTAGACGTTACAAGCCTCAACCTCGGTAAGACTATCAAGGCTGGTGACCTCCACTACGAAGGCCTCGAAATGGTTACTCCTAAGGAAGTAATCGTTTGCACCGTTAAGATGACTCGTGCCGCTATGGGTGCTGCTGCAGCTGCTGCTGCAAGCGCTGAGGCATAATCTAAGCATACTCAACATTAAGGGTTAAGCGTCTGAGCCCAACCATACGCATCACTGCACATCACATAGGCAGTATGCACGGGGCTACCGACTCTTAACCCTTAATCTATCTTATAACCACCCTCGGAGCATGTCATTTCCCCCACGCACATACTCCTCTTCACACACCATCAGAAAGTGAACTATCTCATAGTAGGATTAGGAAACATCGGCGATGAATACGCACAGACACGCCACAACATAGGATTCAGAGTGGTCGACACGTTGGCACAAGAAGCCGGCATCACCTTCGAAGACAAACGGTACGGATTCGTAGCCACCATGAAGGTAAAGAATCAAACGCTCACACTGCTCAAGCCCTCCACCTACATGAATCTCTCAGGCAATGCCGTACGCTACTGGATGAACGAAAAGAAGATTCCCGTAGAACGCATACTCGTGGTGGTCGACGACCTCTCTCTACCCTTTGGCCATCTACGCCTAAAGCCCAGCGGCAGCGACGGCGGACACAACGGACTGAAACACATCGCCTCCATACTGGGATCGCAGAAATATGCACGTCTGCGCTTCGGCATTGGCAACGACTTTCCGCGCGGCGGACAAGTAGACTACGTGCTCGGCGAGTTTACCCCCGAAGACCTCCAGACCATGGACGAACGTCTTAAGCTCGCTGCAGAAGCAGTAAAGACATTCTGCCTCGCAGGTATCAACGTGGCCATGAATGAGTACAACAATAAATAAGAGAACCTATCCCTACCCGTTGGCGGTATTTCGGGCTAACAGGTTAACAAGTTGACAGGTTAACAAGTAAGTATGCTATACACCACTTATTATGTTAAAGTCAGAATGACAGAAAACTTAAAAAGCTTTGCAAACTTACCTGTTAACCCGTTAACTTGTCAACTTGTTTACAAATTCTGCCAACGCGTATCCCTATATTTATATATTGTCTCCAATCAGTTCCGTGGGCGACGCGTCTCGCGTCGGCATGATACCGAACGGATTTTCCACACATCGCATTCATATCTCTGCCGACGCGAGACGCGTCGCTCACAGAACTTGCCAAACAAACATTCCACATCAAGGAATCACATAAACACTCCTCCCATGGAAGCACGATTAGACAAATGGCTATGGGCAGCACGCATCTATAAGACGCGCACCCTCGCAGCCGATGCTTGCAAGAACGGACGCGTCACCATCAACGGCGCACAAGCCAAGCCATCACGCACCGTAAAGGCTGGCGACGAAGTGGGAGTAAAGAAGTCGCCCATCACCTACACCTTCCGCGTGAAGCAGCCCATAGAGAAACGCGTGGGAGCAAAACTCCTGCCCGACGTGCTCGAAAACATCACTTCGGCAGAACAATACGAACTGCTCGAGATGAGCCGCATCAGCGGATTCGTCGGTCGTGCGCGAGGCACAGGACGTCCCACAAAGAAAGATCGCCGTGCGCTCGACGAATTTGCCGACGAGACACCCATGTTTCTCGATTCAGACTTCAGCTTCGACGACGACGATGACGACGAAGCCGATGACAACTTCTAATCCCCCTCTCCTCTCCCTATGCAAGACAATAAATGGGCGCCCGCAGTGGTGCTGATAGATGCTGCCTACCTCGACCGCGTGGCAGAAGACCTCACTCGCAATTTCGGCCGCATGATTGGCCGAACCATCGGAAAAGCCGACCTCTGCCACTGGCTCGACTGCGTAGCTCTCGATAGCGGACTCCGCCCAGGGAGCAACGAACTGCAAGCACACTTCCTCTACCCCAAAGAGATGAAGGCACTCCACTTCTTCGAGCCTTCACGCTTCGACGACGACCTCAATGGACTCTCCTTTAGCGACAATCTGGGACACTTCAGCCTGTTCGCATTCCCCGTAGAAGAAGTAGTACGCACCGACGAGTTCTTCCTGCAGTCGCTCACGATGTTGGCCGATGCCAAGGAGATAAAGCACCTGATGGTCGTGGCCGACATGAAAGCCTACGGCACAGACGTAGTGAAGATCTGCCAACAGACTGATGGAAAGCAGATCACACTCTTCAGCATGGAGCCTGTCAGTGGCGAGGGCTTCGGACAAGAAATCCTTGGCTACTCGCTCATGGCAGCATTGGGCATCAGCGCCGACGAACTAAAGTGATAAACGCTAAGGCATAGAAAGAAGCAGTACAACTTCATACCATCCACGTCATTATGACCTAAAACAGTATGATTCTCGCCAAAGCCGACAAGATACTTATTTAAGAAGCATAGCTTATGCCTTATTAAATAAAAAACGTACCTTTGCACTTAAGGGGAATATTCTCCTCACGATGAATCATCGCTTCTAACACGACAGATACGAATGGACAACTCAACGGTACAACGCATTAAGCAGCGCTACGGCATAGTAGGCAATTGCGAAGCCCTAAACAGGGCCATCGAGATTGCCCTGAAAATCGCCCCAGTAGACCTTTCGGTCTTGGTTACCGGCGAGAATGGTGTGGGAAAGGAATCATTTCCCCGCATCATCCACGACCACAGTTTGCGAAAGAACAAGAAGTACTTTGCAGTCAACTGCGGCGCCATACCCGAAGGCACTATCGACTCCGAACTCTTCGGCCATGAAAAGGGTGCTTTCACAGGCGCAGTAGATCAGCGCGAAGGATATTTCGCCGCTGCCAATGGCGGCACACTCTTCCTCGACGAAGTGGGCGAACTGCCACTGCAGACACAAGCCCGACTCCTGCGCGTGCTCGAAACGGGAGAATACATACGCGTAGGTGCCAGCGAAGTGAGAAAAACCGATGTACGCATCGTGGCAGCTACCAACGTCAACATGGAAAAAGCTATCGCTGATGGCAAATTTCGCGAAGACCTCTACTACCGACTCAACACGGTATCGATAAGCATTCCCGCCCTGCGCGAAAGAGGAAGCGACGCCGCACTGCTCTTCCGCAAGTTCGCGCTCGATATGAGCGAAAAGTATAAGATGCCACCCGTGCGCCTCAACGACGATGCTCAACGCATGCTCCTCGCCTACTCATGGCCCGGCAATGTGCGACAGCTCAAAAATATCGCAGAGAACATGAGCGTGACAGCCGAAGAACGCGAGATTACACCCGAGATCCTAAGCCATTACCTGCCACGTGAGTCGCACAACACGCAAATCGTCTCCGTAGACGATAAGAGCAAAGAGCAACACAGCTTCGAAGCAGAACGCGAACTGCTCTACCAGATACTCTTCGACCTCAGACGCGATGTAGCAGAGCTCAAGCGCTACGTGCGCGAACAGCAACAGCACGAAGGCATTTCAGCCCCCACCTCTTCGCTCGCCGACAAAGCATTAGCATTCGATAGCAGTCAGCCATCAGTAAAGTTCGCCAACGGCAGCGAGCAAAATCTGCCCTACTGGGAAGCCGAGGAAGTAAAGGACGACACTCCTTCGCAGTCCACCATCACTACTGACAAGACCGCTGATGCCACCCGAAGCAAAGACAACATGCCACAATCGCTCGACGATCTCGAACGCGACATGATACGACGTGCACTCGAGACCAATAACGGACGACGAAAGGCCGCTGCCGACCAACTCGGCATATCAGAGCGCACCCTCTATCGAAAAATCAAGGAATACGGTTTGGAATGATACGCAAGATAATACTCCTCATAGCCCTGCCTCTGGCCATCATCACGCTACTTACAGGCTGCAGCCTGCCCAGGTACTCCTTCACGGGAACGAATATCAATTACGACCTGATAAAGACCATACAGATCGACAAGATAGCCAACCGCGCACCCTATGGATGGGCACCCATGGAGGCTATATTCAACAACAAGCTGCAAGACGTCTACGCCAACCAGACGCGACTCCGACTGGTGAAGCGCAGCGGCGACCTCCACGTATCCGGAGAAATCACAGGCTACGACCAGTACAACAAAGGCATATCGGCCGATGGCTACGCATCACAAGTGCAGCTCCGCATGACGGTCAACATCAGATTTACCAACTCCAAGACCAACACGAATTGGGAAAAGCAGTTCTCCGCCACAGCACAGTATGATGCCACCCAGCAACTCACCGCCGTGCAAGAACGCCTCGTAACAGAGATGGTCAACGACCTTTGCGACCAAATATTCAATGCTACAGTAGGTGATTGGTAACGCTCTGCACACTTGTGCACCACATACGCAGAAGGCACACGTTTCCTTGCCCCCCCGCAACGATAGCACGCTCCAACCTCTCCTCCGCCCACACATTCTCTAAAGAAGAATCTCTACCAAAGCACACCTTATCGCGTGTGCCAACATCATTTTCTATCAGAAAACGCCCTCATGGAACCATTAGCCGAACTTATTGCTCACCCCGAGCGCCTCAATAAAGATACACTCTACGGACTACGCGAGCTCGTAGCTAAGTATCCGTACTACCAGGCAGCAAGGCTCTTGTTCTTACAAAACCTCTTCCTGCTCCACGACCCAACGTTTGGCGAAGAACTACGAAAGGCTGCACTCTACGTGCCCGACCGACGAGTACTCTTCAAAATGGTAGAAGCTTGCAATTACGAGATTCAGCCCTCTCCACTCCATAAGGAAGAACAACAGTCAGAAGAGAATGGCGACCGCACAACTTCACTCATCGACAACTTCTTGCGCACCACGCCCGATGCCCCATCACAAGCATCTGCACCTCATCGCAAACTGACAGCTGCCGACGCTACCACCGACTACGCCGCATTCCTCCTACAACTCGACGATGCCGAACCAGCAACCGACGCTCCAACCAATGCACCAACCGATCGCAGTTCAGAGCTCATCGACGACTTCATCGAGAACAAGCCCGAGCGCTTCAAGCTACAAGAGAATCCTGAATACGTGCCCGAAGAGCCCTCTGACCAAGAGGAACAAGACAGCGCCTCCGAAGACGGCTATCTCACCATGACCCTCGCCAAAATCTATATCAAACAGCAAAGATATGAGAAGGCATTGGAAATTATCCGCAAAGTAAACTTGAATAATCCGAAAAAAAATAGTTACTTTGCAGACCAAATAAGGTTCTTGCAGAAGTTGATTATCAATCAAAACCATAGCAAAGCCTAAAAATCCCCGAAAGGCCGAGGAAATCCAATCGCAAATAGAAACAAATAAAAACAATAAAATATGTATTCAGTAATCGTAATTTTGGCTGTAATCGTAGCCATCCTGCTTGCGTTTATCGTACTTATCCAAGAGTCTAAGGGCGGTGGCCTTGCATCCAACTTTGCTGCATCCAACCAGATCATGGGTGTACGCAAGACTACCGACGTCGTAGAGAAAGCCACATGGATCTTCGCTGCCGTATTGGTAGTACTCGCAGTAGCAAGTTCTTTCTTCGCTCCTCGTCAAGCCGATGTTGACTCAGTAGTGACAAATGCTAAGCCCGCAGCATCAGCTCCCGCTACTCCTGCACCCGCTACTGGCGCTGCCCCCGCTGCCCCTGCCGCTCCCGCGCAGTAATGCAACGATTCACAAGCTTATAAGAAATCCATGAGGTTATAAATGTTGTCCCTGCCGTGCAAGGTACTTATTTATAACCTCATATTCTTTTTCCTACTCAAACATCCTTAGCACGTGTTCCGACTCATCTTTTCTATCTACTTGCTTCTCTACTTCCGCTACGCAGAGGGAGACACTCTGGCCTACATCCAAAGCCGCATAGCGGGGCATGGGGTAGAACCGCACCCTTGGCTCTCAGCCATCATCATCACGCTGGCACTCATCGCCATTGCCCAAATGGCAGAAAAACTGCTTCGCTGCAAAGGTTACGAAGGAAAGTCGGCTTACGCCGTGACAGCTTGGGCTTCAGCAATGCTCACAAGCTACTATTTCGTCTCGTCGCTCTACCTGATTATTCTCACCATAGCAGGTATACTCGTTACCGCTACAACCATTGCATTGGGACGCTTAGTACAGAACAAATGTCTTATAGGAAAAAGCCTTGTTTGCGCAAGAGAAGGAAAAAATTGCACAGAAGAAGGCCCCAAAGATGCGCATATTACGGAGGAAGAGAACCCTCCCAGCTTTTGGCGAAAGTGCTATCCGCGCTTGTTGCAACTATTATTACTGTTTCTGTTTCTTGGTATAGGCAGTGGTGTAACAGACCTCCAACACTACGAGCTTCGCACAGCACAAGCGCTCCGAACGGGGAGCTACAACAACGCTTACCATACCGGCGATAAATCTTATGCCACCTCGCAAAGACTTTTTGCCATGCGCTGCTACCTCATGGCTCGCACGCAAGAGAAAGGATTGGGCGAAAAGGCATTCGAACAAATGGTGCCAGCAGGTGGTGCTAGCTGTTTGCTCCTTCCCAACGACGCAGAGCAACGATTGCTCTTCCCCGCCGACAGCCTCTACCGGCTCTTAGGAAGCATGCCTTACAAAGGCGAATCGGCACTGAAATATTTTCAAAGGTGTGCATGGCTCTCCTCCTTCAATGGTAAGCCCAACCGCGCCGCAGTAGATTACTACCTTACAGCCTTATTGCTTGAACGCAATCTGACGCAATTTGCTCGCGAGGTGATGCGACACTACCCACACGAAGTGGAACAAGGCACACTACCTACCTATTTTGCCCAAGCCATGATGCTCTACAAGCGCATCTGCGAACAGCCTATTGCCGACTACCACGATAGCAGCATTGAAGCTAATTACTCTGATTATCAAGATATGGGCGACACTATTGCCAACGCTACGATACGTAACAATATGCTTCGCTACTCCTACGGCGAAACGTATTGGTGGTGGTACACTTATGGTTCACACTAATTTCTTTGACCGCTATTTCACCACAGATAGACCGCTATTTCACCAAAAGAATCTCTCTAATCATACTAACAGATGCATCTACCACGCTTACATAAAGATGAGATCAAGTTGTTCATATTCTGCGCAACAATCATCGTCGTGGTGCTTAGCGTAGCAACAATTGTAAGCCAATGTAGCAATGGGGGAAGCGATGATGACGAGCAAGCCGTGACAGAAGCCGAAAAAGCATACGCCAAGGAACTCCAATCACAAGTGGCGAGAGCAGAGAGAGCGTCCGCTTATGGTCCGAAGTATGCCCCTGCTCAGTTGGCACGCGAGCTCTTCCCATTCGACCCCAACCATGCCGACTCCGCCACACTGAGGAAATTGGGGCTAAGCGAATGGCAGACGTTCAATATGATGAAATATCGCCGAAGAGGTGGCCGTTGGCGCTCCCCCGACGACTTCAAGCGTCTGTACGGACTGAGCAATAGTGACTTCATGCGCCTTCGCCCCTACATCCGCATAGCTGAAGCGGATAGGCGTAAGCCATTCGTGGCCTTCGACGAGCATCCTTACGGCCAACCGAAGGGAGAGAAGCCCGCTTATGAGCACCAAGAGAAGCTACCCGAGGGGGCGACCCTTGACCTCAACAGCGCCGACACCACAATGCTCAAGCAGGTGCCCGGCATTGGTAGCTACTATGCCCGCAAGATCGTAAGCTATCGCGAGCGGTTGGGCGGATTCATCTCTACTTCGCAGATTAGCGAGATCGACGGACTGCCGGCTGGCGTATCAAGATGGTTCACCTTAGAGCATAAGACGAATGTAAAAAAGCTCCGCATCAATCATGCAGACTTTAAGGAATTAGTACGGCATCCCTACCTCAGTTACGAACAGACCAAGGCGATAGCCAATCACGTGCGCCAATATGGACCAATCCATTCGCTGCAAGAGTTGCGCTTATATCGAGAATTCTCCTCTGCCGATCTAGAACGACTTGCGCCATATCTGCGTTTTGACTGATTTTAAGGAAGATATAGAGCAAAATACGGCAGAAAGTTGTAATTTTGCAGTCCGAATCACACTGCATCACGAGCAAGAGATTCGCATCAAATTCCTACTTGGGCTTAGAAGTTAGCCCCGAGTGCTTGATAAACCTCGTAAAAAACAAGATTTTATGATACAATCCTCCTCACAGAGAGTAGGGCGCGAGAAGGTGCGCCCAATGGTGAGCATTCCCTTTATGCTGCTTGGAGTGCTCTTTTGCGTTTGCTTGATTGCAGCAAATCTATTAGAAACGAAACAGATTCGCCTCGGTCCGTTGGAACTGACGGCAGGGCTCATCGTATTCCCCGTATCGTATATCATCAACGATTGCATGGTAGAGGTGTGGGGCTATCGCCGTGCGCGCCTTATCATATGGTTAGGATTTGCGATGAACTTCCTATTCGTGGTGTTCGGATTGGTGGCTGATGCCCTGCCAGGTGCTGCTTATTGGAAAGGCGAAGCGGGCTTCCATGCCATCTTCGGTCTTGCGCCACGCATCTGTGCTGCCTCGTTCATTGCATTCTTAGCAGGCTCATTTCTTAATGCTTACGTGATGAGCCGCATGAAATTACACTCCGATGGCGGCAGGCATTTCTCCTACCGCGCCATAGCATCGACCCTTGCGGGCGAGACGGGCGATTCCTTAGTATTCTTTCCCCTTGCGTTAGGCGGCATTGTTCCTTGGGAAGTGATGCCACTGCTTATGATCAATCAAGTAGTCCTCAAGACTGCCTACGAGGTAGTAGCCCTACCTGTTACCATTCGCATAGTGCGCTTTCTGAAGAATCTTGAGGGAGAAGACGTCTACGACGAAGGCATATCTTACAGCATTTGGCGCATATCCGACATTTAAGTTGTGCTCTCTTATTTCATCTCTTTTCAGACTAAAAATCCGAACATTCTATATATGACACAGAATCACACACCCCACTTACCCGTCGATGGGGGCATCATCCACGAACCCGCCTTGGTAGTATTCAGCGGTGGTCAAGACTCCACTACTTGCTTGTTTTGGGCTAAGAAGCACTTCAAAGAGGTATATGCGCTGAGCTTCGTTTACGGTCAGAAGCATGCTCACGAAGTAGACATTGCAGAAGACATTGCACGCGAGGCTGGTGTGCATTTCGACAAGATGGATACCAGTTTCATCAGTAGCCTTGCCCACAACTCCCTGACCGATAGCAGCATCGTGATGGATCAGGTGAAGCCCGCCGATGGCCCTCCCAACACGTTCGTGCCCGGTCGCAACCTTTTCTTCCTTAGCATTGCAGCCGTCTATGCTCGTGAACACGGCATTCGCCACATCATCACGGGTGTATCGCAGACCGATTTCTCGGGCTACCCCGACTGTCGCGATTCGTTTATCCGCTCGCTCAACGTTACGCTCAACCTCGCTATGGAAGAGCAGTTTGTCATCCACACGCCCTTGATGTGGATAGACAAGTGTGAGACGTGGGCACTGGCCGATGAACTGGGTGTGCTCGACCTCGTAAGATATCGCACGCTGACTTGCTACAACGGCGTAGTGGGCGACGGCTGTGGCCACTGTCCTTCGTGCAAACTGCGTCACGAGGGTTTGGAAGCCTACCTTGCGCTTAAAGAGAAAATGCAATCTAAATAATACTCTATACCTCCCTATCCTATCCATAAAATGAGAGAAGACTTACACCTCAACGCCTTAGGGCGCAAGACGGAATACAAGAGCGACTATGCTCCCGAAGTGCTTGAAACCTTTGTCAACAAGCATCCCGACAACGATTACTGGGTGCGCTTCAACTGTCCAGAGTTTACGAGTCTCTGCCCCATTACGGGCCAGCCCGACTTTGCCGAGATACGCATCTCTTACCTCCCCGACCACTTGATGGTGGAGAGCAAGAGCTTGAAGCTTTACTTGTTTAGCTTCCGCAACCATGGCGACTTCCACGAAGACTGCGTAAACGTGATTATGAAGGACCTTATCAAACTCATGGATCCGAAATATATCGAAGTAACAGGACTCTTCACGCCGCGCGGTGGCATCAGCATCTATCCCTATGCTAACTACGGACGTCCGGGTACGAAGTATGAGAAACTGGCTGAGTATAGACTGCAGCAGCATGACTTGTGAGAAGTATTAAGTATAAAGTATTAAGTATTACATTCTTGCGAACGTGAACGACAAGTAATATATTCTTGCTTACTTCTAGCAATAATACCACTTTTGCAATAACTTAAGCGGGCAGACACACATTTAGATGGCGTGTCTGCCCGCTTTGCGATATAATGAGCTAATATATTGGGGAAATAGTATAGTATCAGGCCTCAGCCTTGATAGCATCTTGCATGATCATGCCGGCTATGGTGAAACCAAAGATGGCGGTGATATGGGAAAGACTGCCGTTGATCTGAGCCTTCGAGCTACACCACTCATGGTTGAGAAGTTCTGGATCGCCAGGACCATGTTCTGCCTTCGGACAGAGGCAAGCTGCCGTGCCGCAAGCATGGCTCTTCCCCATGTTGGGAAGGAGTTCTTCGCTATAGACGCACTTAAACTTGCGCGAAGGGAATGTCTTGTGGCTCTTGAATCTGCGGCGAAGCGCTGCACCGAGCGGACACCCTTTGACCTTCCAAAACTCTGCTACGCTTACCTTCGTCGGGTCCATCTTAAGGGCTGCACCCATTGATGAGAAGAACTTGGCCTTCGTGCGACAAGCATTGAGTATGAGCAGAGCCTTGTCTTGCAGAGAGTCGATAGCATCGACTATGTAGTCGTACTTTTCTATCTCAAACTCATCGGCCGTAGTCTCCGTATATATCTTCTGGAGGGCTACGATCTCAGCCTTGGGATTGATGCTGAGCAAGCGCTGCTTGAGTGCTTCCACCTTGACCATACCCACTGTCTGCATAGTAGCCATGATTTGGCGGTTGACGTTGGTGATGCACACACGGTCGGAATCGACAATGGTCACATGGCTTATGCCCGAGCGCACCAAGCTCTCTGCGCACCAACTGCCCACGCCGCCTACGCCGAAGATGATTACTCGCTTCTGCGCCAAGCGGTCCATGGCCTCATTGCCCAGCAACCGCTCCGTACGATTGTAAATAGCCTTTTCTATACTTCCCATCTGCTTGCTATCTGTTTGAAGTTATGAGCCAAGTCCATCATAGAGGACAGCACAAGGTTGGCTCCCTCGCTCGAGAGGGCCTCGACGGGGAGAGGACCCGTATTGACTGCCACGGTGAATATGCCTGCTGCCACCGCGGCACGTACGCCGAGAGGCGCATTCTCTACCACCATTGCTTCGCTTGCCTTCACACCTGCCTTTTGGAGTCCCATGAGGTAAGGTTCTGGATTGGGCTTTCCGTGCTTCACGTCCTTGCTCGATACGATGAGTTCGGGGGTGAAGAATCCGGGATAGTTGTGATCCAAGCGATCGAGCAGAGACTTCTGTCCACTACCAGTCACCACCACAATAGTCAGTCCGGCATGCCGCACCTCCTCAAGCACTTGCTGAGCACCCGGCATCTTGGGAGCTTCGGGACAGGCATTAAACAGGCGACACTTCTCCTCATAGATCTGCTGCACTTCCTCGGGCGTAGCATCGCGATTCCAGTATCGATGCGTCAGAATGTTGATGGTAGCCTCGCCCGTACGTCCTTCGTGCATGTAGGCTTCTTGTGGTGTCATGGCAAGCCCGAACTCGGTGCACACCTTTGCCCAGGAGTTGGCATGATTGGGCATGGAGTCGAAGAGCACACCGTCCATATCGAAGAGCACTGCCTTGAGACGCGGCTTCGTAATGTCTTGAGTCATTGAGTTAGTATACGATATAAAAAACGCAGCAAACGAGCTGGCACGCACTTCGCGTGGTGGTAGGGAGGATGGATAGGGATGCTCTCCTGTGTGCGTGCGCTCTTGTAGTCATGCCGACGCGAGACGCGTCGCCCACGGAGCGAGATGACAACCCTCTGGATTGTAAGGATTGGTCTGCACAAAAGGGCATCGTTGCCTTCATACCAACGGATGGAAGCACTTGCTAACTCGTTGCTTGATAAAGTTTTGTTGGAGCTATCTCGTCTTAGAGCTTTGCCTTAATAGCAGCAGTCTCTTTCTCGTAGCCCGGTTTGCCCAAGAGAGCGAACATATTCTTCTTATAAGCTTCTACGCCCGGCTGATTGAAGGGGTTCACTTCGAGGAGCAGACCGCTGATACCGCAGGCACGCTCGAAGAAGTAGATCATCTGACCCAAGTGGTACTCATCCAAGCGTTCTACGACGAGGCGCATGTTGGGCACGCCACCATCTACGTGAGCGAGTTGCGTACCGAGTTCAGCCATCTTGTTCACCTCGTCTACGCGCTTACCTTCGAGGAAGTTTAAGCCATCGAGGTTCTCATCATCATGAGGGAAGAGCACCTTTTGCTCAGGATTCTCGATAGACACTACAGTCTCGAAGATGGTACGTTCGCCTTCCTGAATCCACTGACCCATAGAGTGAAGGTCGGTAGTGAAGTCGACAGCAGCGGGGAAGATACCCTTGCCATCCTTACCCTCGCTTTCGCCGTAGAGCTGCTTCCACCATTCGTTCATGTAGTGGAGTTTCGGCTGGAAGTTGACGAGGATTTCGGTCTTCTTACCGCCAGCATAGAGTGCGTTGCGCACTGCGGCATACTGCTCTGCAGGATTCTCTGCGAAGGGAACTTCGGGAGCGGTGAGTTTCTCCATATCGGCAGCACCCTTTACGAGAGCTTCGATGTCGAAACCAGCGCATGCGATAGGCAGGAGGCCTACGGGAGTAAGCACTGAGAAGCGTCCACCTACGTTGTCGGGGATGATGAAGCTCTTATAGCCTTCCTTATCGGCAGTGACGCGAGCGGCGCCTTTCTTAGCGTCGGTCACGGCAACGATTACCTTGCGTGCCATCTCAATGCCGCGCTGCTCTTCACACTGCTTACGAAGCAGACGGAAGGCAAGAGCAGTCTCGGTAGTAGTACCACTCTTTGAGATATTGATTACGCCAAACTTGCGTCCTTTAAGATATTCGGTAAGTTCATAGAGATAGTCCTCGCCAATATTATTACCAGCGAAGAGCATGATAGGATTTTTTCCATCATTAGTGAGCCATTCGAAGCTATTTCCGAGCGCCTCAATTACGGCACGTGCGCCGAGATAGCTACCACCGATACCAGCTACTACGATTGTATCGCAGTTTTCACGTAGCACCTTAGCTGTAGCCTTCAGATCGGCCAAGTGTTCGGGTGTGATTGACGATGCGAGGTGCATCCAACCGAGGAAGTCGTTGCCAGCGCAGGTACCATCTTCCAATGCCTTTTGTGCGGCTTTTACACGGGGTTCGAGTGCCTCAACGGCACCAGCTGCGAGAAACTGCGCAGCCTTGTTCACTTCTAAGCGAATGTTGTTGCTCATTGTTGTGTATATATGTCTTAGTTTGTTTTGCGGGGGCAAAGTTAGTGCAAACCGAATGCATTACAAAGGAAAAAACTCGTTTTTTACTTTGCAATGCTGAGGTGCAGCCTAACTTGGACTTTGTCAAAGTTAGTGCAAGGCGAGAGAAGAAGCAAGGAAAAAACTCGTTTTTTACTTGTTCTTCCGAGCCGCAGCCTAACTTGGGCGAAGCCAAAGTTAGTGCAAACCGAATGCATTACAAAGGAAAAAACTCGTTTTTTACTTGTTTTCCATCAGTTCTGTGGGCGACGCGTCCTCGCGTCGGCGCTACCAGGAATCAAGACTGAAATATCGGATTTAGAATGGGTGGGCTAAATCCGATACTTGAATCATGACATTTCAACTTGCCCCCACGCGCGCGCGTTACATTCAATTTTCCTCTCATAAAGCCTACATTCCTCACTAAATATACGTTCCATGCTCATAATCAGTCATTTCAACAACTCATTTGCCTACACTTTACTTGCACTATATACACTTTTCTCGCATCATAGGGAGAGTAGAACATCAACCTTTACTACTCAAAGCAATCCATCCACTTAGTGATGAACATACGTGACTTCTTCACCATGCTGATACAAATGGTGACTGAAGTTTCGGATTTAGCTTTGCTTATTTTGATCATTGCACGGATCAGGCTGAAAGCCTGACATCTATATAACCCAGGGTTTTAACCCTGGGTCACACGAGAGCAAGAGCGAGCTGCCCTACAGGGGCAGCACGTCATCCAAAAATGTCGCTATTTCCACATAATGTGCTGCCCCTGTAGGGCAGCTCAGCATTGTTCACGAGAGACCCGGGGTTGAAACCCCGGGCTACATAAGTGTCAGGCTTTCAGCCTGATCCGTGCAATGTATATGATGTGAAAATCTAAATCCGAAACTTCAGTCAGAGTCTACTGGGGGCGACGCGTCCCCGCGTCGGCATCGCCAAGATTCAAGAAGTGAACCTATAGGCATTGAGCCTTGTTCACCAAACCGACGCGGGGACGCGTCGCTCCCCCCAGAACTGGCTGAATAGCCTTGCTTCAGCATCGGGATTTTAAATATTCAACTTTCGGATTTAGCCCGCTTTAGCTAAATCCGAAACTTCAGATGGTGATTACGGAAAGCACGTTGTTTTTAACCTAAAAGAGCATCTGTTTTTTCTCAGAATACCTCACAAGTTATCGTACACCGACCGGTGTTCATGCGTACACCGACCGATGTTCGTGCGTACACCGACCGATGTTCGTGCGTACACCGACCGGTGTACGACAACTTGCACGACCTTTTTGCATTACTTTCACGGCCTTTTTGCATTACTTAGCTGCCGATATAGAATAATTGCAACCAGAGTTTTATACTTACATAGCGGGCTAAATCTGGGGCTTAAATCAATGCGCTAAAGCACTGATCACAACGCTGATGGGGATTTTAAAAAAAACTCCTACAAGAGTCTCTCTTATGAAAGTAGAAATGCAAGAAAAGTGTAGGCAACGAAGAGAAACAAACACAACACAAATTCTTGATTATCAAAACTATTCCAAACAATCAGTGCAAGCAACGAGGATTCCCCACCCCAAACTCCCCGTAATACGCGCATACGCATGCGCGAAGCCTATTTCCGAAAACTTTAGATAGTTCACAACGATAACGACGTACATATCCCAAGAAATTCGTAACTTTGCACGAGATTGACCACATATATGGACACGCCCACTGAGCACACGCTCCATCTATGCGTTCACCCTCAAGCAGCTGGCAGGCTATGACCTGCAAAATAGAAGGATTTATACAACATAGCCCACACAATGGGGCCTAAACCTCCAAAAGCACGAAAGACTTACATATGAATATAGGAAACGACGACAATCCCCAAAGCTCATTCTCACTCATATCCGACTTTGATGGCGATATGGACGCACTGCTGTCCACCCCATTCAAGTCGCCACTCCCCGCCATTGCCCTGCGCAACATGACCATGTTTCCAGGTGTGGTAGGCTCGGTGATGATCGGACGCAAGATGAGCCTTTCGGTAATAAAGCAATCACTTGAGAAGGGCACACACATAGCGGTGTTTACACAGAAAGATGCCAATGTGGAAGAGCCCGGCGCTAAAGACCTCTACGACGAAGGCGTATTGGCTCGCGTAATGCGTATCATCGATATGCCTACGGGAAACAAGATAGCCATCCTGCAGACCTACGGCCCTATCAAGCTTGAGCAGGTGAAACGTCGTCGGCCTACCCTGCGCGTGGAGGCTACACACATCGAAGAAAAAGCCGCCGATGAAAACGATGAGAAGTTTACCGTACTGGCCAACGCTTGCCGCGATGCTGTGCTGAAATACCTCAACCTCAATAAGAGTTTCCGCTCAAGCGAAGCAGCATTTGCCATAGGCAACATCAAGCACAAGACTTACCTCATCAACTTCATTTGCAACAACATGAAGTTCTCGCAAGATGAGTGTAACGAACTCTTGCACGAGCACGACACCTACGAGCGTGCCATGAAGTTGCTCAAACTGCTCAACCGCGAAGTGGAACTTGCAGAACTCCGCATCGACATACAGGACCGCACGCAAGAGGAGCTCGACGACCAACAGCGTCAATACTTCCTGCGCCAACAGATCAAGAACATTCAGAAAGAGCTGGGAGACAGCGAGAGCGACGATGCAACGCAGCTCGCAGAGAAAGCCTTGAGCTTAGACATGCCGATAAAGGTGCGCGACACCTTCAATCGCGAGCTCAACAAGCTTAGGCGGCTCAACTCGCAGATGCCCGACTACAGCGTGCAACTCAGCTACCTGCAGACCATCGTAAGCCTGCCTTGGAACGTCTATACCGACGACAACCTCAGCATCAAAAATGCAGCCAGCACCCTCGAGCACAACCACTATGGCATGGAGAAGGTGAAAGAGCGCATTCTCGAACATCTCGCTGCCTTGCGCTATCGCAGCGACGAGAAATCGCCCATACTCTGCCTCGTAGGTCCTCCGGGCGTGGGCAAGACTTCGCTCGGCCACAGCATAGCCGATGCTATGGGACGCAAATACGTGCGCATATCGCTTGGCGGCGTTCACGACGAAGCTGAGATTCGCGGCCACCGACGCACCTACGTAGGAGCTATGCCCGGACGCATCATCAAGGGCATTATGAAGGCCGAAACAAGCAACCCGCTCTTTGTGCTCGATGAAATCGACAAGGTGTCGGGCAACAACTACAATGGCGACCCTCTTAGCGCCCTGCTCGAGGTGCTCGACCCCGAGCAGAACAACACCTTCCACGACAACTATCTCGACATCGACTACGACCTGTCGAAGGTGTTCTTCATCGCTACAGCCAACAGTTTGCAGACGATTCCTCAGCCTCTGCTCGACCGCATGGAGGTGATCCAAGTAGATGGCTACCTCACAGAAGAGAAGAAGGAGATTGCCCGCCGCCACCTCATACCCAAGGAGCAGAGTACCTACAATTTCGGCGACAAAGTCAAACTGAAATTCTCGCCCTCTGCCATAGAATACATTATCGAGAAATACACACGCGAGAGCGGTGTGCGACAGCTCGAGAAGCAGATAGAGAAGATATTCCGCAAAGTAGCCTTCCTCACATCGGAGGCCGAAGACGGCACAATGCCTTATGCCGACAAGAGCATCAAGCCCGCCGACATAGAGCAGCTCCTCGGCAAGCCCCTCTTCAGCCGTGATAAGTACCAAGGCAACAAGTACGCTGGCGTGGTGACCGGACTGGCTTGGACCGCCGTGGGAGGTGAGATTCTCTTTATCGAGACGAGCGTGAGCCGCAGCAAGAGCGGCAAACTCACGCTCACTGGCAACCTGGGCGATGTGATGAAGGAGAGCGCCGTATTGGCTCTTGAGTACATACGCTCGCATGCCGACACTCTGGGCATCGACTATCGCGTGTTCGACCATTGGGGCATACACATCCACGTGCCCGAGGGCGCAACGCCTAAAGATGGGCCTTCGGCAGGCATCACCATAGCCACTTCGATAGCCTCGGCTCTTACGCAGCGCCGCGTACGCGATCACATTGCCATGACGGGCGAGATTACACTTCGTGGAAAGGTACTCCCTGTGGGTGGCATCAAAGAGAAGATTCTTGCCGCAAAGCGTGCTGGCATTACCGACATTATGATATCTGAAGAGAATCGCAAAGATATCGACGATATCAATCCGCAATACGTCAATGGGCTCACATTCCACTTTGTGGAAGACGTGCAAGATGTGCTTCGTTTCGCCCTGCTCAAAGAGAAGGTGGATCATGCCATCACCCTCAGCATCCCCGACGACGATAAGCCCGCTGCCGACAAGCAAGAACCTACCTCCCACTCAAGCGAAGTGGCAGCAAGACTGCTGAAATAAGCCCCCCACTATGCTCTCCGAGAAAGGGCGAACAAATAGTTCTGGGGGCGACGCGTCCCCGCGTCGGCATCGCCACACGATTCAAGCAAGTAAAGAAAGCATTACACGCCAAGCTGTAGCCAGCGTGTAATACTTAATACTTTATACTTAATACTTCTACAATTGACTTACGATCTCCTACATACCGACGGCTCCGCCCGTGCCGGACTGATCACCACTGACCATGGTCAGATACATACTCCCATCTTCATGCCCGTAGGCACCGTGGGAAGCGTGAAGGGCGTCCACCTGCGCGAGCTCAAAGATGATATCAACGCCGAGATCATCCTTGGCAACACATACCATCTCTATCTCCGTCCCGGACTCGACATTCTCGAGCAAGCCGGCGGACTCCACAAGTTCAACGGCTTCGACCGACCGATGCTGACCGATAGTGGTGGATTCCAAGTGTTTTCGCTCTCTGGCATTCGTAAGCTCTCTGAAGAGGGCTGCGAATTCCGTTCACACATCGATGGCAGCAAGCACTTCTTCTCGCCCGAACGCGTAATGGACATCGAGCGCACCATCGGCGCCGACATCATGATGGCATTCGACGAATGTCCTCCCGGCACAGCCGACTATGCCTACGCTCGCAAGAGCCTCGACCTGACCCACGGATGGATGAAGCGCTGCTGGAAACGCTTCAATGAGACGGAACCGAAATATGGCTACCATCAGGCGCTCTTCCCCATCGTGCAAGGTTGCGTCTACAAAGACCTGCGCCAAGAGAGCGCAAAGTTTATGAGCGACTTCGGTGCCGAGGGTTATGCCATCGGCGGATTAGCCGTGGGCGAGCCCGCTGAGAAGATGTATGAGATGATCGAAGTGGTCAACGATATCCTCCCCACCGATCGTCCACGCTACCTTATGGGAGTGGGCACACCCGTCAACATTCTCGAAGCTATCGAGCGCGGTGTAGACATGTTCGACTGCGTAATGCCTACACGCAACGGCCGCAACGCCTGCCTTTTCACCGCAGAGGGCGTAATCAATATGCGCAACGCGAAGTGGGCAGACTGCTTCGAGCCCGTCGACCCCATGGCCCACTGCTTCGCTGATGTGCAGTATACCAAAGCCTACCTTCACCACCTCTTCAAGGCCAAAGAACTCCTTGCCATGCAGATTGCCTCCATCCACAATCTGGCATTCTACCTCTGGCTCGTACGCGAAGCACGCAAGCAGATACTCGCCGACAACTTCGGACCTTGGAAACGCGAAATGGTGGACAAACTGATGCGCAAACTATAAAGCGCCCTTCCCTACTATGTTGAAGAATCTCCTGTCGAAAATCAAGCATTACCTCTATCTTCCCATAAGCCAACCTGCTTCGGGAAGCAATGCATCAGGGCCTCACCGCCCCGACCACGGACGCAAACCGCTCATCGGAAGGCTCGACCGCTACATCATCTACAAGTTTATCAGCACCTACTTGTTCCTCATAGCTATCATCATCGTGATAGCCGTGATTTTCGACTTCAACGAAAATATCGATAAGCTCACGCAGAGCCATGCTTCAGCGCTGAAGATTGCACAGTATTACTCCAACTTCGTGCCCTACTTTGCCAACCTCTTCAGCCCACTATTCGTATTCATCGCCGTAATCTTCTTCACCTCGAAGCTTGCCGACAAATCGGAGATTATCGCCATGAAGAGCACAGGCATGAGTTTCAAGCGATTGCTCCGCCCCTACATGGTCTCCGCCGCATTGATCGCCGCTTCTTCATTCTATTTGGGTGGCTACGTGATCCCTAAGAGCAACGTGGCACGCGTAAACTTCCAAAACCGATATATCAAGAAGAAGACCGACATCACATCCGTAGACAACGTGCAAATGCAGGTAGATACGGGCGTAGTAGCTTATATCACCCATTTCGACAATACATCGAAGAGCGGCTACGGCTTCTCGCTCGATAAGTTCGTCGACAAGAAGCTCATCTCTCACCTCACAGCACAGACCATCCAGTACGATACGCTTTCCGACCATCGATTCTCATGGACCATTCGTAGCTACGAGATACGTACGCTCAAAGGCATGCGTGAGAAGATGGAACGTGGCGACAAGCTCGATACGACCATCATCATGGAGCCTAAAGACTTCTTCTACGTGCGCGATCAGGAGCAGACGCTCACCATGCCCGAACTGAAGGAGTTTATCGACCGACAGAAGCTTCGCGGTGTGGCCAACATCAGCAAGTTTGAGGTGGAATATTACAAGCGCTTCGCCATGCCATTTGCAGCCTTTATCCTCACGGTGATCGGCGTTTGCCTCTCGAGCCAAAAGCGCAAAGGAGGTATGGGTATCAGCCTGGGCGCAGGCTTAGCACTGAGCTTCGCCTACATCCTGTTCCAGACCATCTCAGCCTCGTTTGCCAACAATGCGGGACTCGATGCATGGATCGCCGTATGGCTGCCCAATGTAATCTTCGCCTTCGTAGCTTTAGCGCTTTATATGAAGACGCCGCAGTAAGTTGACGCTTTAGTTTTATATGAAGGCATCACAGTAAGTGAGCGCTTTGTATGAAGGCATCACAGCAAGAGAAGCAGCAACTATGCTCTTAGCATAAGCGCCACCTTACCTACTTCCTAAACTCTACTAAACTATCATCTTTACATGGATACTCCTAATCCCGAAATAAAACAGGAAGAAGAAGAGAAGAAGGCCCCCGAGGTATTCTTCGAAGACCTCGACCTTTCCGACAACGTGCTTGACGCACTCTACGATATGCGTTTCGAGAAATGCACACCCGTACAAGCACAATGCATTCCACCCATTCTCGAGCACCACGACGTGTTGGGCGTGGCTCAGACGGGCACAGGAAAGACAGCTGCCTACCTGCTCCCCATCCTCACCCTCCTGGAGCGCGACCCTCATCCAGCCGATGCTGTCAACTGTCTCGTGATTGCTCCTACACGTGAGCTCGCCCGACAGATCGACCAAGCACTGCAAGGCTTTGCTTACTACACCAACATCAATGCCGTAGCCGTATATGGCGGCAACGATGGTGTGCGCTATGAGCAAGAGCGCCGTTCTCTCCAAGCCGGTGCCGACATCATGCTCGCCACTCCCGGTCGACTCATCACCCACCTTCAGCTCGGCACGCTCGACTTGAGCCGTACCACGCACCTCATCCTCGACGAAGCCGATCGCATGCTCGACATGGGATTTGCCGAAGACATTCTCTCCATCGTCAAGCAGATGCCCAGCAACAGGCAGACCATCCTCTTCTCCGCCACCATGCCGCCCAAGATTGCACAGTTGGCACGCACCGTAATGCACGACCCCGTAGAAGTAGAGATTGCCGTATCCAAGCCCGCTGAGAATATTAAGCAAAGCCTATATATATGCCATGAGAGCGACAAGCCCATCATCTTGAAGAAGATCTTCAAGGAGCAACCGCCTCAACGCGTCATACTGTTCTGCTCATCCAAGCAGAAGGTGAAGGAACTTGCCATCATTCTGAAGCGCAACGGCCTCAATGCTCGAGCCATGCACTCCGACCTGGACCAAGCAGAGCGCGACGAGGTGATGAACCTCTTCCGTGCTCACAAGGTGGACCTTCTCGTTGCGACCGACATCGTGGCTCGCGGCATCGACATCGACGACATTACCATGGTGATCAACTACGACGCACCCCACGATGCCGAAGACTACGTGCACCGCATCGGACGTACTGCCCGTGCTGGCCGACAAGGTAGCGCCATCACGCTGATTGGCGAGAAGGATCTCTTCGCTCTGAGCAACATAGAGCGCACGCTGAAGATCAAGATTCCACGCGAAGAACTGCCCGAAGGCGTACGTCCGCCCCAGACAGATAAGAATGCTCACACGCATGGAAAGGGTCATGGACGAAACGGTGGTCAAGGCAGCAGAAGCGGTCAAGGAAAAGGTGGAAGCGCTGGCCGTGGTAGAGGCGAAGGCCGCAAGCCACAAGGCGGGAAGCCTCACGGCAAGAGCGACAATCGTCCAGCCGCTAAGCGCCGCCCGCCTAAGAGCGGCAACGGACGCAAGCCTCAGTAAGTAAGGCCCACGCCTTGATGCAATACTTTCTCGCGTAGGTGCAATATAAATATGCGCTCTCGCAAGCGTTACATTTATCAGTAAGAAAAACTCCGACGATTTGAAACAAGCACTCAAACCATACCTCATGACGGTTGCACTCTTCGCAACCGTCATTTTTTACGGACTGGCACAGCACATCAGTCCTATTACGCGTTTCCACTCCACGAACAGTCCCTACACGCAGTACAACGACCAGTTCCTAAGCGGATTTCTACAGACAACTTCCGCCCTCAACGGTCGTAATGGCTTCTTGCAACTGCCCTTCGTAGGCGACCCTCTACTTGTATACGTGGGCGAGAAAGACTCCACCCAATTCATGGCCTACGCCTCAGGCTATCGTTTTGAACAGCGCGACTCTTTGCACAGCGTTTACAAAGTAGACCTTACGCGCTATGGCATTCAAGCCCAGGTGCGCGAAGAGCCCGCCTACTGCGTGCAAGAGTATACTTTCCCCGATACGGTGGCGAGCAAAGGCTTTCTCCTTGATATAGACCATGCACTATCGGGAGCAGCCAATGAGGATATGGACGTAGTCTTTGTCGACCGCCGTACCATTCGTGCTTACAAGCGAAGCAACCAGCCCGATGGCCACACACCATCGCTTTATTACGTGGCACGCTTTTCTCATCCCTTCCATCAATGGAATGTGCGCCGAGAAGTGGTTCGCACCGAAAACGGGCAACGAGAGATGCGCTGCAAGGCAGCGTTTGTATTCGACCTCAAGCCCGCTGAAGTGCTCACCGTGACGTCGGCCGTCTCGGCGACGAGCACCGATCAAGCTTATGCCTGCCTCAACTTGCCTGGAGCGAAGCTTCACGTCAGCGACAAGCGCAAACCCGTACCCTCATCCCCCACTCCGAATAAGCAGACCGAGCAACGCACACCAACCGAGCAACGCACACCAACAGAGCAACGCACACCAACAGAGCAACGTCCCCTTTTAGCCCAAAACAAGGTAGCCTCTACTACCAAGCGTCCTTCTTCAAACACAGCAAAAGCATCTCCTGCTAAAGATCGCACACAGCAGTCTTCCACCGACTTCATAGAAGTCACTACTCGCGAAGCAGAACTCCAAGCAGCATTCACAGCAGCCATGAACCTACTTCGTCAGCGCTCCGAGTGCCGACGCGCCACCAATGCTTTGGATTTCTTCCAAGCAGCAGTTCCCCTATATCTTCAGTCTGACGTTACCACTTCAGCCGATGTAGCCACCACCGACTCTCTACTTCGCAACTATGCACAATCACTCTTTACGGGCAAGCAAGCTAGCACCTCTGCCTCTCAAGCAGCATGGTTTGTATTCAACGCATTAGGCTTAACGCCAATCGCAGCCAATGCTTCAGAGCAACAAGCAACAACATCAACCGCTGCAAGAGTCAATTATCACCTCGTGCGTCCACTCTTCAATGTGGTCACCCTTCACATGCCTCGCGGACGACGCTTCATCATCCATACGAAGAACAACTCCCCGCGCAACCTCCACATACTTTCTGCGCAACTCACGCATCAACCGCTCTCGTCAGAAGCTACAATATCTACAGAGCAACTGCAGAAGGGCGGCGTACTGGAAGTAAAAATGGGAAAGTAAGAAGCATTTTCTTACACCTTATATATATAAGGAATAGAGCCAACGCACACACATTCGCGCTCAAGTTCATAATAGATTCATATAAACGACAGAATTATATACCCAAAGAGGATTGCAACATATAGTTGCAATCCTCCCATTACTAACCAATTTTGGAACCATTTCACCAAATGGCACCCGAAAAAAATGAACCATGAAAAATAAAGTTCAGTTGCAAAGATAGCGTAAAGGCTGATTAAGACAAAAGAAAACGCCAAGTTTTTTTCAATATCATACTTTTCAGCACTTCTAAGGCAACAATCCAAGATTTTTATGTAAGTTTGCAAGGAAAACAAAACCTCTAAAAAGAACATCTATCATGGCAAAGACCACAGACGAGAATAGCGCGCCCAACAGCGAAAAGCTCAAGGCGCTGCAAGCCGCCATGGCAAAGATTGAAAAAGACTTTGGCCGTGGCTCTGTAATGAAATTGGGCGACGAACAAATAGCCGACGTCGACGTGATCCCCACGGGCAGTCTTGCGCTCAACGCTGCACTTGGCGTAGGCGGTTATCCTAAGGGCCGCATCATCGAGATATATGGTCCGGAATCTTCAGGTAAGACCACGCTGGCCATCCATGCTATTGCTGAAGCCCAGAAGCAAGGCGGCATTGCAGCCTTTATCGATGCGGAGCACGCATTCGATCGCTTCTATGCCAAGAAGTTGGGAGTAGACGTCGATGAATTGCTCATCTCGCAGCCCGACAATGGCGAGCAGGCACTTGAAATTGCCGATCAGCTGATTCGCTCTTCTGCTATCGACATCATCGTGATCGACTCCGTAGCAGCACTGACGCCTAAGGCAGAGATCGAAGGCGACATGGGCGACAACAAGGTAGGTCTGCAAGCACGCCTCATGAGCCAAGCCCTGCGCAAGCTCACTTCTACCATTAGCAAGACCAACACCACCTGCATCTTCATCAACCAGCTTCGTGAGAAGATCGGCGTAATGTTTGGCAATCCTGAGACCACCACGGGTGGTAATGCACTCAAATTCTATGCATCCGTACGCCTTGACATTCGCCGCGTAACCACACTCAAAGATGGCGATACCCCTATCGGCAATCAAGTACGCGTAAAGATTGTAAAGAACAAGGTAGCTCCTCCCTTCCGCAAGGCAGAGTTTGAGATCACCTTTGGCGAAGGCATCTCCCACGTAGGCGAGATTGTCGACCTCGGTGTAGAACTTGGCATAATCAAGAAGAGCGGTTCATGGTTCAGCTACGGCGAGACCCGTCTGGGTCAAGGTCGAGATGCTGTAAAGAAGGTCATCAAGGACAATCCCGAACTCTCTGAAGAACTCGAGGAGAAGATTGCTGCCGCCCTCAAGGAGGCCAACGAAGAAGATTAATCCCAAGTCAAAATATGCTAATATGGCAATGTGCTAATATGCTAATGTGCTGCACGTGACAAAGCGTCAACACATTGCCGTATTAGCACATTGCCGTATTAGCACATTGCCGTATTAGCACATTGCCATATTAGCATATTAACACTTTTCCATGTAAGCACTTTTCCATATTAGCACATTGCTATATTGGATATTGCCATATTGCATATTGCCACATTGGATATTGCCATATTGGATATTGCCACATTAACACATTATTCCCCATGGAATACAAGAAGCATTACACCGACGAAGAGCTTGGCGAAGTAGTAGGATGGTTTAAAAGCCATTTTGACGAACTTCCCGATTCTCTTCACATAGACAAAGCCACCTACATCAGCGACTTCAAGCATACCGTGACGCTCTACTATGACATTGCCTCACAACACAAGGACAATCCCACCTATGCCGCACAAATTCGTCATCTATTCTTGATGCGCGATGCTGTGCTCAAGCTATGGAAGGAGCAAGGCCGCGACGTAAGCGATGCAGCCCCAGCCGAAGCAAGCAAATAAAGCTATCATCCCGCTTACATACTCCTAACACAGTCCGCATCCACATTAGGATTCAGACTCTTTCCTGCTATCATCCCGCTTACCATACTCCTAACACCCCACCTTATCATGGCAAGAAAAACTATACGCAAATATACGTCGCAGCCCGTCAGCGACGAACTGCTCAACTCTCTGCTACAGCATGCAGAGCGCACGCAGACCATGGGCAATCTGCAACTCTACTCCGTCGTCGTGACACGCAGCGAAGAGATGAAAGCCAAGCTTTCCCCCTTCCACTTCAACCAGCCCATGGTGAAGCAAGCCCCCATAGTGCTGACCTTCTGTGCCGACTACAATCGCGTGACGGAATGGGGACGCCTGCGCAAAGGCCATCCTGGCTATGGCAACCTGCTCTCCTTTCAAAATGCTGCCACCGATGCGCTACTATTCTGTCAGCGTTTTTGCGATTTGGCAGAAGCCGCAGGTCTCGGACTATGCTTCTTGGGCACTACCATCTATCAGCCCCTTCAGATCATCGACCTGCTGAAGCTGCCCAAGCTCGTCATGCCCGTAGCCACCATCACCCTCGGTTGGCCCGACGAAGATCCTGCCCCTACCCTGCGTCTGCCCCTCTCTGCCATCCGTCATGATGAGACTTACCATCCTCACACCCCCGAAAGCATTGACCGCGACTACCGCGAGACTGAAGCCGATCCCACCAACCAGGAGTTTGTGCGCCTCAACCATACAGAGACCTTAGCACAAATTTTCACCGATATCCGCTATAATGCCTCCGACTGCGCTGCTCTATCGAAGACGCTCTACCAAGCCCTCGTACAACAAGGCTTCTTGGAAGAATAACCTTACACAATATACAGTCCACCAGTTCCGTGGGCGACGCGTCCCGCGTCGGCGACACCCACAAACAAAGCAGTGAGTTCAAAGGAAGTGGGGGCGAAGCGTCTCGCTTCGGCACGTCATGAGGGGATCAAATCCCCGAAGTGACGTAAGAAGAAACAAGCTTTTGTCTAAGGTTTGCTCGACACCGAGCCTTCGCAAACCTTGCCGAAGCGAGACGCTTCGCCCCCACTGCCTTTGAACTTACCTCTTGATTTGTGGCGATGCCGACGCGAGACGCGTCGCCCACAAAGCTAATGAAACCCACAAAGCGAATAAAGCCCACAAAGCTAATGAATCACCTATAACCTACCCCCTCCAACCTCTGCAGCAGCCTCTTAGCTTCCAGACCTCCGGCAAATCCCGTCAGCGAATGATTGCTCCCTATCACGCGATGGCAAGGAATGAGTATGCAGATAGTACTGCACACACACTTCGCTCTTTACCACATCACACTTCATCTTTTTGAATTCTTTTTAGTTGTCACCTGCGTATTGGGCAGGAATCCTGCGATTACTCCAAGCAGCGGCAGGAATGCACTCACCTGGAAGATAAACTCAATGCTTGTTCTATCTGCCAGCCATCCGAAGAAGGCCGAACCGAGTCCGCCCAAGCCAAACATCAGTCCGAAGAAGATGCCTGCGATCAGTCCCACCTTGTCGGGCATAAGGTCCGTGGCATATACCACGATCGACGAGAAAGCCGAAGCAATGATCAATCCTGAGAGAAAGGTACACACGATTGTCCAAGCCAAACTGACGAAAGGCATAGCAATGGCAAAGGGCGCAGCACCGAGGATAGAGAACCATATCACGTATTTTCGTCCAAACCTGTCGCCCATCATGCCTCCCGCTACTATGCCGATGGCAAATGCTGCCAAAAACACGAAGAGGCATATCTGCGAAGCCTGCACCGAAATGCCAAACTTATCCATCAGGAAGAATGTGAAGTAGCTCGTGATGCAAGCCGTATAGAAGTACTTTGAGAACACGAGCAGCACCAAGATGACCAATGCCCCGTACTTCGCCCTCAGAGAAATGTTGTGATTGAGCAGCGGCTGCCGCTGCGGATGATTCACCACATAAGCCAACCTCGCTTGATACCATGCGCCAAGCCTCACCATGATGATGGCAGCAAGCAGTGCAGCCAAGGCAAACCACGAGATGGCACTTTGCCCGAAAGGCAACACGATCAGCGCAGCCAATAGCGGTCCCACTGCCGAACCGCCATTTCCGCCTACTTGGAAGATCGATTGTGCCAGGCTCTTCTTGCCGCCCGAAGCCAGTTGCGCCACCCTCGAAGCCGTGGGGTGAAACACCGACGAGCCGAGTCCTACGATGCCTACTGCCAAGAGGATGAGTCCATAGTTTTGTGCAAAAGCCAGCAGCAGCAACCCCACCAGCGTGAAGCACATACCCACCGACAGCGCATAAGGTCGCGGATGCTTATCGGCATAAAGTCCTGTGAAAGGTTGCAGTATGGAAGATGTGAGCTGAAACACCAACGTGATCATCCCTATCTGTGCGAAAGAGAAACCGAAGTTGGCCTTCACGATAGGATAGATCGAGGGGATGACCGACTGTATCATATCGTTCAAGAAATGCGAAATGCTGCATATCACGAGCACGGAGTAGACCGTGCCCTCCGTCATTCGCGGATTACCTTTTACCTTGCGTCCTATTGCTTTGAGATTCATTGTTCTGAGAGTTGAGTAGTTGAAGAGTCTATAAGTTAAGAGATCGGTTCTTGGTCGTTGAGAAGTTGAGGAGTCTATAAGTTAAGAGAGCACTGCAAAATTACTTCATCTTTCACTTTCTCGCAAAAAGAGTGAACAATTTGTACACAAAACCTTCCACCCTCTCTCACGCGCGCGCTTCAGCAAGATTTACCCCTTTTCCCTCACATCATGCACTTCGCTGATTGGAATCTTTGATACTCAACGAGTTTCCGCAGTGCAAGTATTCATCCATCCCCCTCACTTATGCCCCACTCATCCCTCACAGGTCGTTCCCCCTCTTTCTTCATCCAATCCTTCACTCCCCTACCCCTACTCGAATCACAATCTCACCCCCCTTGCCGTTTTAATTATCCCCCCATCCAGAAAGATCTCCTCCAACCTCTAATTTTGCTTCCTATAGTGTAGGGAAAGTGTAGAAAGCGTGCAAGCAAAGTGTAGGCAGGACACCTTATTCACACTCCGTTAAACAATTGATTTTCACACTTTTACAACTAACCGAGTGACAGAAAGACGTCTATTAAGCCCCCAAATGGTCTGAGTGTGCACGCATACGCGCACGCGAGAGGGGGAGATTCTGCAGCTTTATAGGAGCATCAGCAAAATCCTACACAAATGTCTTTTCTTTTTTTGGTGAATATCTATTTTACTCGTAATTTTGCACCGAGTTTTCAAGCAAGTAAATCTGTTATGCATTGTGGTAACAGACGACAATGGTGTCATCGCTGCTTTAGAAAACACTTTTTATGACACAGTCGCTGCAGACGTATCAAAACATTTCATTTCGTACATACAATAAGGTGCACAAGTTCCATAATTGGGGAGTTTGTGCGCAAATCTGATACGCGCTATTGTATAGAGATCACGTCATTACGATAAAAAAATCAAATCATTAGTTTTCTTATAACCCCATTTTCATGAACAAGGAAATGAGACGATGGGCTGCATCCTTTGGGATAGCAGCCATGGCTTGCGTACCTATAGGTATGCAAGCACAAAGCACTGCTTTAAGCAATAGCTTACAATCGCTTTATGCTGAAGCCGAGGCACACAATGCTTCATTGGCAAGCTTACAAGCTGCCGTGCAAACCGCAGAAGCAGGCATTGAGACCGCACGTATGGACAAACTTCCCAACATTAACGGACAGGTCTCGTTCTCGTACCTGGGCAACGGACGCCTTTGGAATCGCAAGTTTGGCGAGAGCACCTCTGCTCCCATGCCCCACTATGGCAACAATTTCTTGCTTCAAGCCGAACAAGTGCTCTATGCAGGTGGAGCGATCAAGAGTGGCATCAAGCTGGCTGAGCAACAAAGCGAAATGGCCCGTTTAAGCGTAAACGATGAGCGCCAGCGCATGTTGCTCACAGGTCTTTACTTACAGCTTCATAGCTTGCGCAATCAGCAAGTGGTATATGCCAACAACCGCACGCTGGCACAGAAGCAAATCGAACTGATGAAGCATCGGCGGGAACAAGGTGTGTCGCTGCACAATGACATTACGCGTTACGAACTGCAATTGCAGCAAATCGACCTGGGCGAAACTGCCGTAACCGATCAGCAGAGCATCTTGCTCAAACAGCTACATACCGCGATAGGCTCTGACTCTGCCGCCGTGGTTCTGCTCAACGACGATGCCTTCGATGCCAATGGCTTGAAGGTGGGTATCGAAGCTGATTGGCAGCAGCGTGCCTTGCAGCAGCACATCGGTCTGCAGAAGTCGCAACTGGCGGTCGACATCAATCGCACACAAGAGAAGCTGACACGAGCCGACCGCTTGCCCAAGGTAGCCATTGTGGCTGAGGACCACTTAGACGGCCCGATTACGATAGAGGTGCCACCTATTAATAAGAACTTCAACTACTGGTATGTGGGCATAGGCATACGTTACAACTTCTCGTCGCTCTACAAGAGCAAGCGCAAGATAGCACAGGCTCAACTGAGCACGGCTCAAGCTCTCTCGCATACAGAGGTGGCCCGACAGGGCATAAGCGATGGTACACACGCCGCATATGTCAACCTGGGCACAGCACGTACCGAACTTGCGACTCGCCAGAAAAGTGTGCAGTTGGCCACGGAAAACTACAACGTGGTGAGCAAACGCTACGAAAACGGATTGGCACTAATCACTGACTTGACCGATGCTGCCAACATGAAGCTTGAAGCAGAACTGGCGCTTTCAAATGCTCGCATCAACGTGATCTTTTGCTACTATCAATTGAAGTACGCAAGCAACGAATTGTAAAAAATCAGAAGTATATACCCGTTGGCGGAATTCTTGGTTAACGGGTAAACAAGTAGACAAATTCCGCCAACGCGTAAGTATATTTACGACCAACATTACTCAGAATATGAAAAAGAAGACTTTACTCCGCATTACATACAACCTCATCGTACTGGCTCTACTGATCGCTGGTGCATACTTAGTAATAGACCATTTCGTACATTTTGGCAAAGGCGAGTTTACGGACAATGCCACTGTGCAGCAACACATCACACCCGTCAACACTCGCGTGCAGGGATTTATTAAGGAGATACGTTTCCAGGAATATCAGCCTGTACATAAGGGCGACACGTTGGTGGTGATCGAGGATAGCGAGTTTCGCCTGCGTTTGGCACAAGCCGAGGCTAACCTTGAAAACGCACTTGCTAGCAAGGACGTGACAGCTACGGGCATGCAGACTACGGATCAAAACATCCACGTGATCGACGCTGGCATCGATGAAGCTCGCGTACAACTTGAAAATGCGCAGCGCGACGAAGCACGTTATGCTCAGTTGCTAAAAGACGATGCCGTCACACCTCAACAGTACGACCAAATGCACACGGCTTATTTGGCTGCAAAGGCTCGCTACGAACGTGCTTGCCGCAGCGTAGGCACACTTTCGTCGACCAAGCAAGAGCAAGGCCACCGATTAGCACAGAGCAAGGCTGGCATTGAAGCGGCTCGTGCTGCTGTCAGATTGGCTCGTCTCAACCTTTCTTATACCGTGATTATCGCTACGGCTGACGGCGTGGTAGGTAAGAAGAATATTCATGAAGGACAGCTTGTGCAACCTGGCCAGTCACTGGTAGACATCGTAGACAATTCCGACCTCTGGATCGTAGCCAACTATCGTGAGACACAAATGCCTAATATCAATGTGGGCACGAAGGTGAGCGTAAAGGTCGATGCCGTGCCGGGTGTGACATTTGAGGGCATAGTAGAGCGCATTAGCGATGCTACAGGTTCCGCCTTTTCTCTCATTCCGCAGGACAATGCCACGGGCAACTTTGTAAAGGTGGAACAGCGTATCCCCGTACGCATCCGCTTGACTCCCGACAAGGCACAAGCCCAGCTGCGTGCGGGCATGAACGTAGAGTGCACAACCATAAGCAAGCAGTAAAAGATGAGCAACGAAAATCGACAACGGCCTGCAGGCGGAGGACCTCCTATGGTCTTTAGCATGCCGATGTATCATGATTGGGTGCCCCAATGGGTGCGCCCTTGGATCTATGTGGTGTTGGCCTTTTGCTTTCAGTTCTCCAATGGCATGTACTTGGGGGCAATGAACAACATCGTAGGCGAGCGCGGCATTATGCGCGAAGACGTGCAGATGTGCCTTTACAGCACCTTAATAGGCATGGCACTTTATTTTGTCATCCTCTTCCGCATGAAGTTTCGCTTCACCAATAAGGCATTGCTCATGGCTTCAGCTGCCGTGGTGCTCCTATGCCAATGGCTGGCCACGTTGCAGCTGCCACTTCCCGTGTTGTGGGCACTATGCATACTGTGTGGTATGGCAAAGATACAAGGCACGTTTGAGTGTATGTCGATCATCCAGCTTTGGATGACGCCTAAGCGCGATTTCGGTGTATTCTTTCCCTTACTTCATATC
Organism: Alloprevotella sp.; assembly: GCA_050873845.1. Classification (GTDB taxonomy): domain Bacteria; phylum Bacteroidota; class Bacteroidia; order Bacteroidales; family Bacteroidaceae; genus Alloprevotella. The sequence continues at coordinate 3,318 of JBNMGC010000005.1, read as the reverse complement.
ATCTTGCTCACCTCCATAGAGTATACGGGCTATCTATCGGCATGGTTTGCCTATGACATGCACTGGACTTACATGCACTACTTTGTGATGCTGCTCATGCTGTTTGTGCTTTTGATACAAGCCCTTCTCACACGTCCCGTACACGCTATGCCACAGATCGTTCCGCTCCGAGGAATCGACTGGTTGGGAGCATTGCTCTGGATGGCATTGTGCCTACAGACAGCATGGTTGCTCAACTATGGTGACTATCTCGACTGGACACATTCCGCCGACTTCAAGCTCGTCTGTGGCACATCGCTCATCACCTTTGCGCTGTGCTTGTATCGTATGTTTACTCATCCACAGCCTTTCTACGAACCTGCTATGTGGCGCTACAAATACGTAGTGCCCGTCATTCTGCTGATAGGTGTGGTCGAGGCGCTCTTCTCATGTGAACACGTACTTGAAATGGTCTATTACGAAGAAGTAATGCACTATGCCGACCACACTTACGAAGCATTGAATCAATGGTCGCTTCCTGGCATTTGGGCTGGTTGCTTATTCAGCTTAGGATGGCTTAAACTGATGCGTTGGAATGTCTATAAGCTCATAGCCTTTGCTCTCGCTTTCTTTGCTCTTTATGTAGGAGGATTCTACGTGTTGGTCGATAGCAATATAAGCATCGAACAGCTACACATCCCCTTAATGTGTCGAGGCTTTTCTTACGCTACATTGTGTATTGCTTTTATGTGGTGCTTGCATGAGATTATGTCGTTCGAACACTTTTTTCAAGCGCTCTCGGTATTCAACATTCTGCATATGTTTGTAGGCGGATTGGTGGGAGCTTCACTTCACGCTTACGGGATGAAGTACTACGTGGCAGATGGCTTTGCCCGTTATTCGCAGTACATTGATAGTGTGCGGATGTCGGCTTCGCCACACGATTTCTCCACACTAATGCAGCGCTTGGTAGAGGGGCTGTTGGCACAAAGCGTAAAGATATTGTTCGGCTGGACACTATTCGCGGCTTTATTCCTTGCCTTACTCCTATTATTATGGGACATTCCTATGGTCCGGCATCAGATAAAGCACATTCCCTCATGGCCACGTGTGGGCATGGGCATTTGGCGAGGTTATCGTAGGCAACAACGCTTGCACAAACTCCGCGCAGAGCGTCGCAAGCGACTGGCAGTACAACACTGATTTCTACAGAGAAATAGTACACACAGGATAGACGAGTCTGTTTACTCGTTTATCCTGCTTTCTTTTTTGGGGGATTTTGCTATATTTGCATACTTACAATTGTGCCACCATGCGTACCATGCGCCCATTATCTATGCAACCATCCATCAGAATGCTTTGATACATCAGAAGCAAACATCGCCGAACTTTGGCACGCACTTTGCTTATTTTACTATAAACTTTAACTTTAGTATTAACCTTTTTCTTTATTTCCACACACATTTATGAATGTTTTAATCAGCATTATTATCGCCTTTGTATGTCTATACATCGTACCCAAGGTCTATCACTACATTGTTGAGAAATTTCAAACAAAAACAAGCATCTTCGACAATGAGAATGAGTGCAACAAACTGGAATGGGCACTCAAGAGCCTTAACGTGACGCCCCAAATAGAAGATGAAGAAGACCATACGAAAAGACTAACGTTTGAGTATCAGTCTTTAGTATTCGTCATACGCAACATAGAGGGGGCACAACATTCCCAAGTGATTATGCCGTATATAGACGCTTTGGATATGCATTACTTAGATGTAGTGCGCGGCATGTGCAACTATCTGAATGGGGGAGTTCCGATGGCCTCATTGGAATATGGGATTGATACGGAAAAGGGGAAAATAGATATTCACATCGTGGCGGGGCTTCCCTCGCTTACATCCAAAGATGACCTACTGCAGACAATGAGATTGGTGCTTAATAGTTGCATCAATCTTCGTCGTAGTTTCCAAGAACAGGTTACTGATTTTAAGGCACAAATTGGCAATCAGCAACCCACTGACTATGAATACGACCATGCTTGCAATGAGCGCGGAAATGCAATCCTCGCCAGCATGGATGCAAGGGCAAGCGAGGCATGCATGGGCGATGATGTAGAGACGGTGGCAGACGTGGATAGCTATACGCTTGCCTCATGGATAGAGCGCTGCAACGTTTTGCCCAAACGAGCCGTGCTGCGAGAGATCGTCTGCAAGAGCGATGATGGATATAGCTTCAAGAGTACGGACGCCGACACGATAGCAACCTACCGCATCATAGAGCCTATCATCCACCAGATAGGCACGGACCAAGTGCCTACGGCAGAGACGGCAGAGATACGCGTGACGTATGCTTACGATACCGATACCGACAATGACGATAAGGATGTAGCATCGGAGAGGCGCAACCACCTGCTGGTGATCACGCTGGAACGAGCTGCCGTAAGCGACAGCGTGGTCTACGTTCGCATCAACTATCTGCTATCCGATCGCAAGGTTCCTGCCGCTCTGCGAGCCCCTATATCCATGTCGGCTAAGCCTAAAGCAGGAACGCTCACCATGGGCTTCGACCTCAAGGACGGTAAGAAGAAGAAAGCGGAGTTTGACTTCATGTGGGTAGATGCTAAAGACAAGGAGAAAGAAGGCAAACAGAGCGAGTGGACTAAAGAGCAAGAACTCATCCACCATATTACTGATCCCGATATGGCATATAATCTGTATTGGGGACAAAAACTTGTGCTTCGACATAGATATTATGAAGCTGCGGTGCATCTGGAATATGCGTGGAAGTGGTACAACGAGCATTACTTCGATGACGCACAGCAGCAGATAAACAATGAAAGAATCGCACGCATATGCTTTCTCTTAGGCAACTGCTACTTTAAGCTCTCGCAGTATGAGAAGGCTATGTTCTACTTAAATTATGCCTATTCAAATAGTACTGATCTCAGCTATCATCGCGCTTTCCTCAACTGCATGATTGCCATGGGCAGCTATATCCAGGCTTTGCAATTCACACTTGATGAGCAAAAAAAGATGAATTCGTACATCGACCAATGTGAGCAGAACGATCAGGAATTGCCCGATGGCGTTACAGAATACTATCACCACCTATTCTGCTGCTACACCAACATTTGCATCCACCTCAAGGATTACGAAAAAGCAGAGATTTCATGCAAATCGTTTCTCGAGCAGAACGCAGAAGACTCCTTTGCCATCGAGGCCTTAGCCCGCATCCAGCGCTTGCGTGGGGAGAATGGGAAAGAAGAAAAATAACATTTAGTTTTGTGGGCGACGCGTCCAGCGTCGGCATGAGCACACAATAAAGCAAATTGTGATCATG
>JBNMGC010000004.1:0-61125 GCA_050873845.1 Alloprevotella sp. | reverse complement strand
TCAGAACGATGGCGACTCAGTATATCGCCTCTTCTACGATACCGTAAAGGGTGGTGACTACCGTGCTCGCGAAGCCAACGTATACCGCTTGGCAGAGGTGAGCGCCAACATCATCGACCAGTGCGTGGCACAGGGCGTACCCTTCGCACGCGAATATGGTGGCCTCTTGGCCAACCGTTCATTCGGCGGTGTACAGGTAAGCCGTACATTCTATGCTAAGGGCCAGACCGGTCAGCAGCTCCTGCTCGGTGCCTACTCAGCACTCATGGCACAGGTTCACGCTGGCACAGTAAAGCTCTTCTGCCGCTACGAAATGCAAGACGTTGTCATCATCGACGGTCGTGCACGCGGTATCATCGCACGTAACCTCATCACTGGTGAGCTCGAACGCTTCTCAGCTCACGCAGTAGTACTCGCTACCGGTGGTTATGGCAATACTTACTTCCTCTCAACCAACGCAATGGGTTGTAACTGCTCAGCTGCCATCGCAGCCTACCGCAAGGGCGCATACTTCGCCAACCCTGCTTACGTGCAGATCCACCCCACCTGTATCCCCGTTCACGGCGACAAGCAGTCTAAGCTTACGCTTATGTCAGAGTCGCTCCGTAACGATGGACGTATCTGGGTGCCCAAGAAGAAGGAAGACGCTATCAAGCTCCAAAAGGGCGAAATCAAGCCTACCGACATCAACGAAGCCGATCGTGACTACTATCTCGAGCGTCGTTACCCCGCATTCGGTAACCTCGTTCCTCGTGACGTTGCCTCACGTGCAGCTAAAGAACGTTGCGACGCTGGCTTCGGCGTAAACAACACCGGCCTCGCCGTATACCTCGACTTCACTGAAGCTATCGGACGCCTCGGCATTGACGTAGTGCTCCAGCGCTACGGCAACCTCTTCGATATGTACGAAGAAATCACCGACGTGAAGCCCGGACAGGTAGTACGCAAGGGTGACGACGGCATCGAGTATACCAACCCGATGATGATCTACCCCGCCATCCACTACACCATGGGCGGTCTGTGGGTTGACTACGAACTCTCTACCAACATCCCCGGCCTCTTCGCTATCGGCGAGTGCAACTTCTCCGATCACGGTGCCAACCGCCTCGGTGCTTCTGCACTTATGCAGGGCTTGGCAGATGGTTACTTCGTACTCCCCTACACTATCCAGAACTACCTCAGCGACCAGATCACCGTGCCCCGCTTCAGCACCGACATGCCCGAATTTGTGGCAGCAGAGAAGGCTGTTAAGGAACACATCGACCACTTGCTCAATATCAATGGTAAGAAGTCAGTAGACAGCATCCACAAGGAGCTCGGCCACGTGATGTGGGAATACGTAGGTATGGCTCGTTCTAAGGAAGGCCTCCAGACAGCACTCACTAAGCTCAAGGATATCCGCAAGGAATTCGAGACCAACCTCTTCGTACCTCATATCGAAGGTGTAAACGTAGAGCTCGACAAGGCTATCCGCCTCAACGACTTCATCACCATGGGTCAGCTCATCGCTATCGATGCCCTCCACCGTGAGGAATCATGCGGTGGTCACTTCCGCGTAGAGCACCAGACAGAAGAAGGCGAAGCTAAGCGCGACGACCAGAACTGCTTCTACGTATCATGCTGGGAATACCAGGGTGAAGACAAGGATCCCGTGAAGTACGAGGAACCCTTGAAGTATGAAGCAATCGAAGTAAAAACCCGTAACTACAAGAACTAATACGTTAATGGGTTAACAGGTTGACAAGTTAACAGGTTAACGAGTAAGTCACTTCTATTATGACAACTACGCACAAAGACCTTATTGTATGGCAAATGTCAATGGATATAGCAGTTGATATTTATTACATAACAAGGAATTTTCCTAAGTCAGAGGAATTTGGATTAATTTCTCAGATGCGTAGAGCTGTGGTCTCAATACCATCTAACATAGCTGAAGGATATGGACGAAGATCACGCAAAGAATTAAAACACTTCCTGGAAATTTCATCGGGTTCTGCATCAGAACTTGAAACACAATTGCTGATATGTAAGCGTGTCGAACTAATACAGACAGAAATCGCAGACGAGCTTTGTGAAAAACTGAAGCGAATTCTGAAGATGTTGGCTTCGCTCATATCGCGTTGTAAGGAAGGCGTTGAATATAGGTAAAAGGAAACTTACCCGTTAACCCGTTAACCTGTTAACTCGTTAACAGAAATTGATAATACAATGGCTAAGAATATAAGCTTTACTATCAAGTATTGGAAGCAGAATGGCCCCAAGGATGCGGGTCACTTTGACACTCGCGAGATGCACGACATCCCCGACGACACTTCATTCCTCGAAATGCTCGATATCCTCAACGAAGAACTCGTCGAGGAGGGCAAGGAACCTTTCGTATTCGACCACGACTGCCGCGAAGGTATCTGCGGTATGTGCTCGCTCTATATCAATGGTACTCCCCACGGCAAGACCGAGGCTGGTGCTACCACTTGCCAGCTCTACATGCGCCGCTTCAACGATGGCGACGTGATCACTGTAGAGCCTTGGCGCTCGGCTGCATTCCCCGTAATCAAGGACTGCATGGTCGATCGTTCAGCATTCGACAAGATCCAGGCTGCTGGTGGCTACATCAGCGTACGCACGGGTGCTCCCCAGGATGCCAACGCTATCCTCATCCCCAAGCAGGACGCTGACGAGGCTATGGACTGCGCTACTTGCATCGGTTGCGGCGCTTGCGTAGCAGCTTGTAAGAATGGTTCAGCCATGCTCTTCGTAAGCTCTAAGGTAAGCCAGTTCGCACTCCTTCCCCAGGGCCGTCCAGAAGCAGCTAAGCGTGCTAAGGCCATGGTAGCCAAGATGGACGAACTCGGCTTCGGTAACTGCACCAATACCCGTGCTTGCGAGGCTGTATGCCCCAAGAACGAGTCTATCGCCAACATCGCTCGCCTCAACCGCGAGTTCATCAAGGCTAAGCTCGCCGACTAAAGCCAAGCTCATACATCCAAATGTAGCAATATGACGCGGCCGCCTTTTTAAACATTGCCTTTTTAGCGGTCACGGCTTTTATACTCCCGCTGTACTCTCTCGGTGCAGCGGGATTTTTGTATGTATATCGGAATGAAAGGCTCATCTATTACCGCCTACGTGAAAGTAGAGAACTTCGAGCAGACTATCAATCGGGCTACATGGGACTTTTCTGAAGATGAAAGAATCATGGGGATGAACAATTTGAAAGGATTTTCCCGCCTCTTGTACACAAAATGAAAGCAAGAAGCATGATTTATGCAAAGTTTTTGACTTTTTGCTTGGCACTTCACAAGCCTTGCACTACCTTTGCAAGCAAGTAAAAACATATGGGGAATGGCGGCAGACCACAGAATGGACTGCGCTCTCACCCCCAGCAATATCAGTTATTATATCTATGGAAAAGGTTGACCAGCTTGACCTGAAAATTCTCAAAATCATCTCAGTCAATGCACGCATTCCGTTCAAGGATGTAGCAGCCGTATGCGGCGTGTCGCGTGCCGCCATTCATCAGCGTGTGCAGCGCCTCATCGAAGCGGGCGTGATCACAGGATCGGGTTACAATGTATGCCCCAAGAGCATAGGTTATAGCACCTGCACGTACGTCGGCATTAAGCTTGAGCGTGGTTCCATGTATAAGGGTGTGGCCGAACAGCTCGAGAAGATTCCCGAAATAGTAGAGTGTCACTTCACTACGGGCTCCTACACCATGCTTATTAAGCTCTACTCACGCGACAACGAGCACTTGATGGATTTGCTCAATAATCACATACAGGAGATTCACGGCGTGATCTCTACCGAGACACTTATCTCACTAGAGCAGAGCATCAATCGCACAGTGCCCGTCATTCTTGACCAAGAAGATTAATTTTTCTACCACATCTACACATGACCCTCACAGGAGTAATCATTGGTTTGGCCACGTTCCTCATCATCGGAGCGTTCCATCCCGTCGTAATCAAGACTGAATACTACTTTGGCACACGGCCGTGGTGGATTTTCCTCATTGTGGGCATCGGCTGCATTGTCGGTGCCCTCTTCATCAAATCATTGCTCGTCAGCGCCATTGTGGGTGTGACGGGCTTTTCTGCCCTATGGTCGATACTCGAACTGTTCGAACAACGCGAAAGGGTGAACAAAGGATGGTTTCCCGAAGGACCAGGACATGAAAGGAAGCAAGTAAAAGGGTAACGCGCAGAAGTGGCGTTATACGGTAAAAATGAAAGTAGAAGAAATAGAAACAGCGGCGCTTGCAGCAGCTTCTGAGCGGCGTCCGCTGATAGGCATTACGGGTAACTACGACGATGGAGCGCTCAAGCTCTTGCCTGGTTATTTCCGTTCAATAGAAGCTGCGGGGGGGATCGCCGTGGTAATTCCGCCACGGCGCCAGCCCGATGCCGACCTCGTGCAGTTGCTCGACCGCCTTGACGGACTCTTGCTCTCTGGTGGAGCTGATCTCAATCCTATATTATTAGGAGAAGATCCAGTGCCCGCTCTGCATGGCATCAATCGTGAGCGCGATGAGTTTGAACTCGCCTTGATACGCTTAGCCTACCATCGTCAGCTCCCCATGCTCGGCATTTGCCGTGGCATACAGATGCTCGCTGCAGCGCTCGGAGGCACCGTTCAGCAAGATATTCGTACCTCGATGCCCGAGGCCAAGCTTATCAAGCATTCGCAAGATGCCGATCGCGGGGTAGCTACCCACTTTGTCGAGGCCGAAGAAGGCTCTCTCATAGCTCAGCTCTTAGGCAAGCGCTTTGCTGTAAACTCCTTCCATCATCAAGCGGTGAGCAAGTGCGGCGAGCGATTCCACGTTACGGCACGTGCGGCCGACGGCGTAGTAGAAGCCATGGAGAGCACGGAGGAAGCCCGTTGGATAGTGGGCGTACAGTGGCACCCCGAATGCTTCTTGCTCGACGGCGATGAGCGCATGATGCCGCTCATGAAGGCCTTTGTAAAAGCTTCTTATGAGCAAGGACGAGCGAAGGACGTGCATCGTAGTGTGCTAACGCTCGATTCTCACTGCGACACCCCCATGTTTTTCGACAAAGGCGTATCCTTGACACGTCGCGACCCTCAACTGCTCGTGGATTTCCCAAAGATGCGTGAAGGCATGCTCGATGCATCCATCATGGTGGCCTACATCCCGCAGGTCGAACGCACGCCGCAGGCTTCGCAAGCCGCTACCGACATGGCGGTAAGGCTCCTCACGGAGATAGAGACCCGCGTGGAGGAAGCACCGGGTGTAAGTCTCGCATGCACTCCTGCCGACCTTTATCGCAACAAAATGGCGGGACGCCTCTCCATCATGCGTGGTATAGAGAATGGCTATGCGCTGGGCAAGGACTTGGCAAATGTGGAACGCTTTGCACGCATGGGCGTGGTCTACATCACGCTCTGCCATAACGGCGACAACGATATATGCGACTCTGCTCGCCGCTCCACGGGAGAGCATGGCGGACTGTCGACTTATGGTCGAGAGGTCGTAGCGGAGATGAATCGCTGCGGATTGATGGTGGACTTGAGCCATGCTGCAGAGACTTCATTCTACGACGCGCTCGAGGCCAGTTCTACCCCTATTGTCTGTTCGCACGCCTCAAGCCGTGCCATGTGCAACCACCCACGCAATCTCACCGATGACCAGCTCCGTGCCCTTGCCGAGGCTGGTGGTGTAGCGCAGGTAACGCTCTATCATGGTTTTCTCCGCCTGGAGGAAGAGGGCGTACAGGCTACCATCCGTGATGGTGTGCGACACCTCATGCACATGATTAGCGTGGCGGGTATCGACCACGTGGGCATTGGCACCGATTTCGATGGTGATGGCGGAGTGCCAGGTTGTGCTTGCGCTTCCGAATTGACCAACTTCACGCGCCTGCTCTTGGCCGAAGGCCTCACCCCCGCCGACCTGCAGAAGGTATGGGGTGGCAACTTCTTGCGCGTCATGCGCCAGTGTCAGGAGCAAAGCACGCTTTGCGTTTAGTTAAGGAGTTTAATGAGTTTATCGAGTTTATAAGTTTAATGAGTTTATAAGTTTATGCGCTTCTTTAATGAGTTTATAAGTTTATGCGCTTCGCGCTTAGTTTATATGAACTTAGAGCGCAAGGACATATAATCAGTATATACCATTCATGAAACATATCCCTACCCTACTCATAGCTGTCCTCTCAGCGCTCGTTCTCTCGAGCTGCAAGAGTCAGAAATCGTCGGAGCAAGCATCCGACACCGATACCATAGCCGTGACGCAAGTGCAGTTTGATGCCGATTCTGCCTTTGCTTCGGTGGAAAAACAGTGCGGCTTCGGTCCGCGTGTGCCCAACTCCGAGGCGCACGACCTCTGTGGCGACTACATTGTGAAGTCATTCAAAGCTCTCGGCCTTGAGGTGACGGAGCAGAAGACGAATCAGACCGCGTGGGACGGCAAAACGCTTCATACGCGCAATATCATAGCCTCTTATCGTCCCGAGGCCACCGACCGTATCATCATCTGCACCCACTGGGAGAGCCGTCCGTGGGCTGATGAAGACCCCGACTCCTCGAAGCACCACGAACCCGTGATGGCTGCCAACGATGGTGCTAGCGGTGTGGCTGTGATGCTTGAAGTGGCTCGCCATCTCAACGAGTTGAAGCCCAACGTAGGCATAGACTTCATCTGCTTCGATTCTGAGGACTACGGCACTCCCTACTGGGCATCCGATAAGGATCCTAAGGATGGTTCCGACTGGTGCTTAGGTTCACAATACTGGGCTGCACATCCTCATAAGGAGGGCTATAAAGCTCGCTTCGGCATATTGCTCGACATGGTAGGTGGACAAGATGCCCGCTATGCTTACGAGGGCATCAGCATGCGTTATGCTCGCGACGTCATGGTGCGTGTATGGGATGCTGCCACGCGTGCCAATGCCAGCAGCCTCTTCCAACCCGTTGAGGGCGGTTATGCGCAAGACGACCACGTGCCCATGAACGAAATTGCGGGCATTCCTACCATCGACATTATCCCCTTTATCGAGGGTGAACACTCCTTTGGCACTACTTGGCACACCACTGCCGACGTACCTGCCAATATCTCTAAAGAAACCCTTCGAGGCGTGGGACAGACCTTGCTGCAGTTCATCTCTGAGCAATAGGCGCGGAGTGCCTATTGCTCAGAGAGAGTTTTGAGTTTTAAGGTTATGAGGTTATAACGTTACCTTTAGCCTTTGAAAGTAACTTTATAACCTCATAACCTAAAAACTTCAAACCTCCTACCCTTCCAACTATAAATAAGAAAACACATGACTATCAACGAAACACAAGACGAGATTATTGAAGAATTTTGCGAACTCGACGACTGGATGGATCGCTACCAGTTGCTCATCGATCTGGGCGAAGAACAAGAGCCCCTACCCGCTGCTGATAAGACCGATCAAAACCTCATAGACGGCTGCCAAAGCCGTGTGTGGATAGTCTGCGAGGAACACGGCGGCGTGCTCGACTTCCGTGCAGAGAGCGACGCGCTCATCGTCAAGGGTATCGTGTCGCTCGTCATCCGTGTAGTCAATCACCATACACCGCAGGAAATACTCGATGCGAAACTCTATTTCATCGACAAGATAGGACTCACTGAGCACCTCTCTCCTACCCGCTCTAATGGCTTGCTCGCTATGATTAAGCAAGTACGCATGTACGCCCTTGCCTACAAGACTAAACTCGCTGAGGCATAATATAAAGTGCGCTTCAACGCATCTACATACAACTGTTGGTCATAGTAAGCCAATCCAGCCTCTGCCACAGACACGTACAATCTCTCTAAAAATAACCTATCATGAAGAAAAATCTCTTCGTAGTCGCAGCCTTTGCTGCGCTGACGCTCACCACCACAGCCTGTGGTGGCAACAAGACTTCCGACGCCGGTCAGAGCGCTGATTCCACCATCGTATCCGATAGCACGGCTGACGAAGCATCCGCATCTGCCGATGTCGCCACTCCCGAAGCCGCAGCCTCTGCAGCCGACGAAGCCATAGCCCAGCTCGATGCAGCCACTGCTCAAGGACAGGAAAATCCCGAACAGGTGAAGCAGACCATCAGCCAGGTGAAACAAAAGATCGAGGAACTCCAAGCCTCGGGCAATCAAGAAGCTGCCAAGGCCTATGCCTCCAAGCTTCAGAGCTATCTCACACAGAATGCTTCCAAGCTCAAGAGCATTGATCCTCAGAGCATAACGGTGGCAAATGCCGTCAATGCGATCGTCAATGCTCCCGCCTCAGTAAAGCAAGCCGCACAGGGTGCTGCCGATGCTGCTGTGGCCGATGGTGAAGCTGCTAAGACCGCCGTAAAGGCTGCCGAGACCGCCGTCAAGAACGCTCCCGCTGCTGCCAAAGCCGCTGCCACCGCTGCTGCTACGCAGACCGTCAATAAGGCAAAGGCCGATGCTAAGGCTGCCGAGACCAAGGCTGTAAACGATGCTAAGGCTAAAGCCAATGCTGCCGTAGACAAGGCCAACAAGAAGGCCGATGCTGCTGTGCAGAAAGGTGCACAAAAGCTCTCCGACGCTATCAATAAGGGCTTGGCTCACTAATCATGCATAAAGACTTGCGAAATATGCAGGTAATATGCACTTAAGTCCTAAAAATGCTGCATATCGCATACAGGTATGCAGCATTCTTTGTATATTTGCACTTCGAACAATACTATATTCTTCAGAATTAATAGAATTCTATCCATAACGCGTCCTTAACAATGATAGTACCCGAAATAACGGCTGCCGAGGCAGCATCGATGATAGAGAATGGCGACCTCTTGGCCGTAGGCGGATTTGGTCCTGCGGGCTCGCCCAAGGTAATTACTCCCGCACTTGCCGCCCGTGCGCGCAAGGAGCACGAGATGGGGCGTCCCTTCAAGGTCGACGTAGTGACAGGAGCCTCGATTGGTGCCAGCTGCGACGGCGAACTTGCTGCCGCCGATGCCGTAGACCGCCGACTGCCCTTTAGCGTCAATCCCGAAATGCGTAAGGCTTACAATACGGGTCACGTGCGCTATACCGACCTCAATCTCTCCGATAATGCCTCTCATTTGCGCCAGGGACTCACCGGACGCATCACGTGGGGAATTATAGAGGCCTGTGATGTGCAGGAGGTTAGAGGCAAACTTCGTATCTACCTCACCGCGGGCATCGGCATAGCGCCCACCATCTGCCGATTGGCAGAGAAGGGCGTATTCATAGAACTCAACACTTGGCACAGTACGCGCATCATCGGCATGCACGACATCTATGAGATAGAAGACCCGTGGTTTCGTGCTCCGGTGCGCATCACGCACCCCATTGAGATTATCGGACTTCCCTATATCGAAGTGTCGCCCGATCGCGTCAGAGGCATCGTCATGACCCATCTGCCCGACGAGGCCCGTCCCATGAGCCCAGCCAACGATGTGACGCGAGCCATTGGCCAGCACACCGCCGACTTCCTCGTGTGGAACATGCAGCAAGGCTTCATCTTCCGCAACAAGCTCATCCTGCAGAGCGGTGTGGGAAGTGGTGCCAATGCCGTGATGGGTGCCCTTGGCGAGTCGAAGGAAGTGCCCAACTTCTCTATCTACACCGAGGTGCTTCAGGAGGAGCCCATGCGCTTGATCCGAGAGGGTAGGGTGATGGCGGCTTCTACGGGTGCACTCACTCTCAGCCCGGAGCATCTGCAGGACCTCTACAACAATATGAACGACTATCGCGGCCGTCTGTTGTTGCGTCCGTCGGAGATTTCCAACTGTCCCGAGATCATAGCCCGTCTCGGCGTATGTTCGCTCAATACAGCCCTTGAGGTCGACATCTACGGCCATGTCAACTCCACCAAGGTGGGCGGCACGAAGATGATGAATGGCGTAGGCGGCTCGTGCGACTTTACGTGCAACTCCATGCTTGCCACCTTCACCTGTGGTTCTACTGCCAAGGACGGACGCATCAGTAGCATCGTGCCCTTCTGTTCGCACGTAGACCATACGGAGCACTACGTCGATGCCATCGTCACGGAATATGGTGTGGCAGACCTGCGCAACAAGTCAGCCCTCGAGAAGGCCGAAGCCCTCATCGCCATAGCGCATCCCGACTATCGTCCCATTCTGCGCGAATATATGCGCTTAGCAGGCGCCTATGGCGGCCATACGCACCATATCCTCTCAGCCGCCTTTGCCATGCACGACACGTATCGTCGTAAGGGCGATATGCGCCTCGTAGATTGGAGCGAGTATATCAAGGATTAAGAGCCGTGAAGCGGGGTAGGGGATGAATGAGCGCGATGTCTGGTCTCCCCGCTGCAGACATCCAGCAGTCAGCAATCATAGGCTCTGCGGGTTGCGCTTCGCGCTTGTCATGGACATTAATGCCCATTAATTGCCCATTAATGTTTCATTAATACTTCCCTTCTGTGCATGGAGTAGTCATGAATTGGTCCAGAAATTCGTTGTACGATGACTTCTGCGATATAGTTCATGACTGCTCCATAGTTTTCACTCGGTTCCGTGGGCGACGCGTCTCGCGTCGGCATAACAAGTCAGCTCATCGGCACAACAAGTCTGCTCATTTGCAAGTATGAAGTGAAACTTCTGCTGATGAGCAGACTTGCTCTTTTTGTGAGTTGATGCCGACGCGAGACGCGTCGCCCACGGAGCAAAGTTGTCTCTTCGCTAAGCGCTTCTTCCCACGTCTCACAGGTTGGCTCACGGGAGCCCGTCGCTAAAGCCCCGAAAGAGCCTCCCTCGCGCGCGCACGTCAGAGAGTTTTGCTGTCGATTATCTGCATTGCCTGCACTAATTTTGGTGAAATAGTTGGTAATCAACGCATTGTGAAGTGTAGGCAAGGGCAATTTGCCTACACTTATTCCTCACTCATCCTTCACTCTACGGAGGAATACAATCCCCTACGCTAGAATTATCTGGAGTAGGGGATTGTGATATCTGGAGTAGGGGTAATTTTGTACAGAGTAAGGGATAATTTTTCTCGATAGGTGGGTGTAGGTAAGCGTGTAGGCAGGTGGAGCTATCCGTCATGCCTGAACTTCTATGGATATCAGAGGCTTACACTCGTTGAGTGTAGGCAGTGTAAGTAGTCCGTTGGAAAATTCGCTGTAATGCGTGCGCGCGTGAGGCTGAATGGGGTGGGAGGGTGCAGACACTTCTACCATGTGTATGATTGATGCCATGTAAACGAAAAAAGAGTGTACAGTTTGTACACTCTTTTTGGATATATGGATGCTGTTGCACTACCTTTGCTCTTGCTAACGCGAGGGTAGGCTTCGGTTCGGCATTTGAAAGCGAACTTCCATTGCGCTCGCCTTGGCATAAGGTGGTGGGCTGCGGTCTTATTTGATCTTGGCTGTCTGTGGGTTGCGGAGACCACGGGCACCGGTGAGGAACGCTTTGGCTGTGCCGAAGTTGAGGTTCATGTCGAGGCGTACGGGCAGGTGATTCTTGTCGTCGGTGATGTAGAAGGTTACGATGTCCTTCTCCTTGCCTTTCTCTTTCTCTACGAAGGAGAACACGAGGCAGCGATACTTCGTGTTGGTATTCTCTATCTTGAAGGTGCTCTTGCCGCGGAAGATGATGCTCTTCCACTCGCAGGTGTGACCATCGGCCATGAGGAAGTTGATGCGGTGGCCCTTCTTCATGCCGTCGGCTGAGAAGGAGCGGGCACGCATGAGCATACTGATCATGTCGAATGCGCAGTATTTGCTAGAGTGGCTGCCATGCTTGGGGGCAAGGTCGTCGCGCTGGTAGCGCATTTTCACGTTGCACTTGCCGGCAGGGTAGGAGTACCACACCTCGTTCTTACGATAGGTCTTTCCCTCAAAAGCCTTCTTCACGTAGTACTTCGGCACGAGGTCGAGTCCGGTATAGGCCATGAGGGTGTCGCGCATGACGAAGATCTTGTCGGCCTTGGGCGAACCGCGCGTGATGAGGTAGGATCGGAAGGCGGGTTTGCCGTCATAGATGGTCTGCGTGGTATTCATGGAGGCTGTGCCTACCTTGACCCACACGAACTTCCAGTTGAAGTAAAGATCATAGATGAGTGTCTCGCCGCTTTTGAAGGCGGTGTTGTTGGACGAACACTGTGCACCGGCTTGCATATAGCCCGCCAGTAGCAGGATGAACAAGAGGAGCTTTTTCATTGTAGTGAGGTGTAAGAGCGCTTCGCGCTCAGTTTAATAAGTTTAGAGCGCTTCGCGCTCAGTTTAATAAGTTTAGGAGTACCCCTGCAAGAATGTATTACTTATTACTTCTTATTTATTACTTGAATTCATTCATCGTCCTTTCTGCCGCAGGCGCTCGGCGTTGCGGTTTTTGGGAGTCTTCTTCGCATCGGCCTTCTGCTTCACGATTTCGCGGGGCTTCTGCTGCGTGATGGGCAGGGCGTTGAGGTCCCACGTCTGCTCTATGTCCCAGTTGGCACGTACGGTGAGCTTCTGCGGATAGTAATATACGCGTTCGGCTTGTCGGCCTTCGGCATAGCACCCTGGATCCCACGTGAGGTTGTGGTTGAGGTCGGTGTAGAGGCGCAGGTAGTAGTCGGTGGGGCGCAGGTAGAAGAAGTCGGCTCGGCCATTCTTCACTCTGACTTGTCGTTCCACGCGGTTGTCGGCTGTCATGAGCTGCACCACGGCGGTGGAGTCGGCCTCGGGGATGAGCAGGAAGAGCGACCCATACTTGTCTTCCGAATCGATGGAGAAGTTGACGTCGTTGGACAGGTTGACCTTGCCCGAGAGGCCTGTGATGCAGGCAGAGTCGACGTTGAGCACGTACTCCTGCTTGGGGCGCCACTCCGCTCGGAGCGTGTACTCGAGGTGCGACAGCGGCGAAGGGTCTATGCGGTAGGGGGCTTCGTGATAGGTGGAGTCTACCTTGAGGAAGAGGTGAATGCCTGTAGTGTCGAAGCGTGCAGCGGGCTCGGGCAGAGAGATGTGTACGTTCTGATCGGGTGCAAAGCTGCCACGTGCGCTGACGGTGATGCGCAGCGGGTCTACGGGCGGTTGCTCTTGCGAATAGTCGCCCTGCTTATGGCGCTTCTCGAGCCCTTTCTTCCACTTAGAGAGCTCTGCTTCACGCATTTTCTGCCTCCTCTCGAAGGGCAGACGGGGCACGAGTTCGAGCGTGTCGGTCTGCATGAAGTTGAGGTGGGTAGAGTCGTTGGTGGCCTCGTAGGTGTAGGCTATAATGAGCGAGTCGCGATTGACGAGTGCCGTGTCGCGCAGCCAGTAGGTCAGGGTGTCATTGCCCGCAGAGCGGTCTACGATGAATGCTCCGTCGGCATTGAAGTTGAGGCCCTTCACCTTGGGCTCTATGGCAGATGGGGCGGTAAAGAAGGTGCGGAAGTATTCGGGCTCGCGCTGAGTCTTGAGGAGCTGACGCGAACGGTTCTTCTCGGTGAAGGCGAGTAGCACTACGTCGTCGGGGAGGTAGTGGGTGTAGCGCACACTGCGGATGGTATCGATGTGGATGGTGTCTGCCCAGAGCGTATCGTGGCGGATGTCGGGGAATGAGGAGGGCTTGATCTCTTGGCTGGAGAAGGCCATCATCTCGCCCGGCGAGTACTTGAAGTCGCCGTCGACGTCCTTGAGCGCATAGATGTGGTACTTGCCTGGTGCCACACCCTTGATGCTGAAGTGGCCATTGCCGTCGGTGCGTGCCACGCGGTCGAAGGGTAGGCGAGTGAATGCCGAGTCGGCCAGGTTGCTGTGAAGGCCCACGAGAATGCCCTTGACGGGCTCCAGATTGCCCGCTTCGAGCACGTGGCCTGCCACCTCCATGGTGTCGAGCCTTTCGCCCGTAGAGAAGTAGTAGGTGAAGTTGCCCAAGGGGTTGCCCTCGTTGGAGTCGACGATGGCATCGCTGAAGTCGATGGTGTAGGTGGTATTGGGCTTCAGAGTGTCCATGAGCTCCACGCTGATGCGCTTGCCCGACGTCTTGATCTCGGGCATCTCGATCTGTGGGGGCGATA
Source organism: Alloprevotella sp. (assembly GCA_050873845.1). Lineage (GTDB taxonomy): Bacteria > Bacteroidota > Bacteroidia > Bacteroidales > Bacteroidaceae > Alloprevotella. The sequence goes on along the minus strand of JBNMGC010000004.1, from coordinate 47,156 downwards.
CGATGACCTTCTCCTGAGCATTCTCCACCTTGATGAGCTCGTCGAAGGCAATGCTTACCTTGTGAGCCTTCTCATTGGTGCCGCCCAGGGCAGGGCTCATGCTGACGACTTTGGGCGGAGTCTCATCGTAGGGACCACCGTCGGGACCACTCCCAGGGTTGGCACACGAAGCCAAGCCTACGGCTGTAAGCAGCAGGCAAAGCAGTGAGAAGAGTAGGCAGAGAGGAGAGTGTTTAGGCATGAGAGTTGAGCGTGAGTATTTGTTCGATGATATCGCGGTTATTGCTCAAGCGGGGCACCTTGTGCTGTCCGCCCAGTTTGCCGCGGCTCTTGAGCCATTCGTTGAATAGTCCCTTGCGAGCGGGAATCACCTCAAGCTCTTGCAGCGTGATGTCCTTGTGGCGCTTGGCTTCATAGTCGGAGTTGATGTGCTGCAGGGCTTCGTCGAGAATGTGGGTAAAGGCTTTGAGATCTGCGGGAGCCTTCTCAAACTCTATCACCCACTGATGGCGGCATTTGCCCTCGGCGTTCATAAACACGGGGGCGGCGGTGTACTCGCTGACTACGGCATCCGTCTGCCGACACGCCTCGTAGAGTCCCTTTTCTGCATTGTCGACGATGAGTTCTTCGCCAAAGGCATTGATAAAGCTCTTGGTGCGGCCGCTGATGATGAACTTGTAGGGATTGGTGGAGGTGAACTTCACGGTGTCGCCTATCTGGTAGCGCCAGAGTCCGCCCGTGGTGGAGATGACGATGGCATAGTTGTGACCTGCCTCTACATCCCACAAGGGGAGCACCTGCGGGTGGGGCTTTCCCACCTCTTCGAGGGGAATGAATTCGAAGAATACGCCGTAGTCGATCATGAGGAGCATGGCGGCGTCGGTAGGGTCGTTTTGCAGACCGAAGAATCCCTCCGAGGCATTGTAGGTCTCCATATAGTGCATGCCCGCCGAACGGATAAGGCGTGTGTACTGGTCGCGATAGGGCGTGAAGGCCACACCACCGTGGAAGAACACTTCGAGGTTGGGCCATATCTCGTCGAGATACTGCTTACCGCTGATCTCGAGCATACGTGTGATCACGGCCATCATCCATGAGGGCACGCCCGAGATGTTGGTCACGTCCTTGTGGATGGCTATCTCGGCTATGCGGTCGCGCTTCTCCTCGAAGTCGCTCAGCAGGGCAATCTTCTTAGGCGGAATGCGCACGAGGTTGACCAGCGGATTGATGTTTTCGATAAGTATGGCGCTGAGGTCGCCCACGAGGGAGTGGGCCACGTTGTAGTTGGGTGCATGGCTACCGCCGAGGATGAGCGATTTGCCGTCAAAGAGGCGGCTCAACGGATTGTTGTGCAGATAGAGTGCCACGGCGTCGGTACCTCCCTGATAGTGAGTGTCGTGTAGGCAGTCGCGGCTTACGGGGATAAACTTACTCTTGTCGTTCGTCGTACCCGATGATTTGGCATACCACTTCACTTGTCCTGGCCAGAGCACGTGCTTCTCGCCATGGCGCATGCGGTCGATGTAGCCTTTTAGTTCCTCGTAAGTGCTTACGGGCACTTTGGCAGCGAACTCCTCGTAGCTATGCAGGGAGTCGTATTGAAAATGGTGTCCCCATTCGGTATCAGCGGCACGCTTCAGCAGATGTTCCAATACGCTGCGCTGAATGTCTTCGGCGTGGCTATCGTACTGTTCTATCGCTCTGAGACGTCCGTTGAAGAGGGGTCGTATGATAGATGTCAAGTTCATAACAAGTGCAAAGATAAACCTTTCTTATAGTCTGTGGCAGAAAGAGAATGAAAAAATAGACGGAAAAGGTTCCCTATTTTTCTTTTAAGAAATACTTTAGTGAATTGACAGAAGAACGGAGGGCTTTATTGTGGAAGTGTGATCTATAAAAGAATGTAGAGACAATAGTCGACCATCTCAGGACAATGCTTCTCTGGCGAAGTACTTGTCTCTCGTTGTCGATTATTGTCTCTATTTCCTATTTTCCTCCTATATCAGAGGCCTTTATCTGCCTTCCTTCACGATATGCCACACGTCGTCTTCGGTGCGGGCAAAGGGACCATTGGCTTCGAGCTTGAGGGTGGACATGGCGGCGGCGAAGTGGCCTGCTTCCGAAGGATTGGCACCACGCGAACGCATGTAGAGGTAGCCCGTGGAGTAGGTGTCGCCACAGCCTGTAGCGTCGACTACTCGGAGTGGGGGATAGGCACAGACGTCGTAGAAGTGGTTGTCTTCGAGGATCACGCTGCCGTAGTCGCCGAGGGTGACACATACTTCTTTTACACCCCATTCAGCCAACTGCAGGGCGGCATCGTGAGCATCGGCGTGGCCGGTGAGCACTTCCATTTCGTACTCGTTGACCTTGAGCACGTCGATGTGGCGAAGGGCTTCGCGCTTCTCTTTCCAATCTACTGCGTAGACTTTCTCGCCGCGAACCTCGCGCAGATAGCCCTGTGAGTCGACACTCACTACACCGCGCTCGGCAAGCGAACGGATTACTTCAATGGAGAAATCGTCGGCCAGAAGCGAACCGAGATGGTAGATGCTGGCCTTTACATTTTGCAGACTTTCCACTGTGAAAGGGTCGGCTTTGGCCAGTACGCGTTGGGTGCGATTGTTCTGATTTTCACCATACTTATTCTCAAAGTATACGGTGTGGCGCGAGGGTATGACGCTCACCTCTACACCGAGTTGGCGCAGGTCGGTCACGGCTTGCATATCTGTGGGTGCAAGCGAGGTGACGAGGTGGAAATCCTTGCCTCCATTGAGGTGGTACATGGCATGGGCAAAGTAGTAGGACGTGCCTCCCGGCATGTCAACTTCGGTCTCGGGCGTGATGATCTTATCGTGCGTGATGTGCCCGACGCAGCATATCTTGTTCATCTATTTTTAACGTTAAAAGCGTGCAAAGTTACTAATTTATAGCTTAGTAAGCGCGCTTAGGCTCATTTATACGCCTCGGAAGCGAAAAATAGACCATTCTATTGGTCGTATTGGGCACCTTTCTGTCCAATACGGAGAGGTACTTTGTCCGAGTGATAGAGAAGCGTGTGGTGGGGTGGAGGTATCTTTGATACCCGCGTTGGCGGAATTTGTAAACGGGTTGACAAGTTAACAGGTAAGTTTGTCGAGTTACATCGTTCTTTTTTAAACGAGGCAAGTAGTCTAAGACCTATTTACTTGTTAACTTGTCAGCTTTTTTACCCGTAAACAAAGAATTCCGCCAATGGGTTTAATATATCAATGTGCTTCGAGCCAGTTGGCACCTTCTCCGCAGTCGGCTATGAGGGGCACGCTCATGGTGTAGGCATGCTCCATCTCTTCTATGACGATGCGCTTCACTTGTTCAAGTTCGTCGGGAAGGACAGAGAAGTTGAGTTCGTCGTGCACCTGAAGGATCATTTTCGAACGGATGCCTTCTTGTTCAAAACGGCGGTCGATGCGCACCATGGCTATCTTGATAATGTCGGCAGCGGTGCCTTGAATGGGGGCGTTGACGGCATTACGCTCGGCGTAGCCACGCACCACGGCGTTCTTGGAATTGATGTCGGGCAGGTAGCGTCGGCGGCCAAAGGCTGTCACGATGTAGCCGCGCTGACGAGCCTCTTCTACGCTGCGACTCATGTATTCCTTGACCTTCGGATAAGTCTGGAAGTAGTTGGTAATGAGTTCTTTAGCTTCGCCTCGACTTACCTCCATACGCTCTGCCAGGCCGAAGGCTGAAATGCCGTAGATGATGCCAAAGTTGGCGGTCTTTGCTTTGCGGCGCTCGTCGCGAGTGATCTCCTCGAGGGGTTTGTGAAACACACGCGAGGCTGTGGCGGCATGGATATCGCGACCCTCGCAGAAGTCGTTGATGAGATGTTCGTCGCCGCTCAGATGTGCCATGATGCGGAGCTCTATCTGGGAATAGTCGGCGGAGAAGAAGGTGCATCCCTCTTCGGGCACGAATGCCTTGCGTATCTCTTTGCCGTCGTCGCCACGCACGGGGATGTTTTGCAGATTGGGGTTGGACGAGGAGAGACGGCCGGTGGCGGTCACTGCTTGATTGAACGAAGTGTGAATGTGGCCCGTCTCGGGGTTGATGAGTTTCGGCAGGGCATCGATATAGGTACTGATGAGTTTCTTCAGTCCGCGATGGGCAAGGATCTTCTCCACGATGGGGTGCTTGGTGCGCAAGGCTTCGAGCACTTCCTCGCTCGTAGAGTATTGTCCGCTCTTGGTCTTCTTCGCTTTATCGTTGAGATGAAGTTCATTGAAGAGCACTTCGCCCACCTGCTTAGGCGAGGTGATGGTAAAGGGATGACCTGCGAGCTCATAAATTTCTGCTTCGAGCTGCTGCATGCGTTGGCGGAAGTGCTTACCCGTTTCTGCCAGGGCTTGGGTGTCGAGCTTGACGCCGTTGCGCTCCATCTTTGCGAGCACGGGCATGAGTGGCATCTCGATGTCGTGGAACTCTTGCATGAGGCCATTCTTCTCAAGTTCTTCCTTGAGGGGCTGCATGAGACGGAGTGTCACGTCGGCATCTTCGCAAGCGTAGTCGCGAATGTCGGCGGGAGCGAGGTCGGCCATGTTCTTCTGGTTGCGACCCTTCGGTCCGATAAGTTCCTCGATGTGGATGGTCTGATAGTTGAGGTAGACTTCGGCAAGGAAGTCCATGTTGTGGTAAAGCTCGGGTTGCACCAGGTAGTGAGCGAGCATGGTGTCGAATAGGGGGAAGGCCAGGTGGATGCCGTGGCGGGCGAGCACGTTGAGGTCGTACTTGATGTTCTGCCCCACCTTAAGATTCTTAGAACTTTCATAGATGGGACGGAAAATGCTGACCATCCGTTGTGCTGCCTCCGTTTCACGTGGAACAGCCACGTACCAAGCCTTTCCACCCTCCACAGCGAAGCTCAGTCCTACCAAATGGGCGCTGATGGCATCGATCGAGGTGGTCTCAGTGTCAAAACTAATGGTGCTGAATGTCAATAAATCTTCACAAAGCAATCGCGCATCGCTTTCATTATCAATGAGAAAGTACTCGTGATGTATGTCTTTTAGCTGCTTGTGAATCGTTTCTTTCTTCTCTTCCGATAATTTGGTAGGCTCTGCGTCAAAGAGAGCGCCTAGACTGTTAGCACTTTTTTGCACATCTTCCTTGCCGCGATCCATTCGGTTTAAGAGGGTGCGAAACTCCAGTTGTTCGTAGATGGGGCGGAGCAGGTCATTGTCTGGATCTTCGCGCTTGAGCGAGTCGAGGTCGAGGGGTAGGTCGACGTCGGTCTTGATTGTAACAAGGAATTTGGAGAAGCGTATCTGCTCCACATTCTCCTCCACCTTCTTCTTGAGAGCCCCCTTCAGTTCGTCGGTATGCGAGAGCATGTTGTCGATCGAGCCAAATTGCGTGATGAGTTTTACTGCAGTCTTCTCACCCACACCAGGGCAGCCTGGCACGTTGTCGGCAGTATCGCCCATGAGACCGAGTAGGTCGATCACTTGGTCCGTATGACTGATACCATATTTGGCGCACACCTCCTCCGGTCCGAGTTTCTCCATTGGAGCACTTCCATGGCTCGGTCGGCGCATGAAAATGCCTGGACGGACAAGTTGCGCATAGTCCTTATCGGGAGTGACCATGTGCACCTCGAGTCCGGCTTCAGCTCCCTTAAGAGCAAGCGTTCCGATCACGTCGTCCGCCTCAAAACCAGGCACTTCGAGTATGGGGATTCGATAGGCGCGGATGATATCCTTGATCACGGGCACAGCCCATCTGATGTCTTCGGGAGTGGCTTCGCGCTGTGCTTTGTATTCGGGATAAGCCTCGTGACGGAAGGTACCTCCGGCAGGGTCGAAGGCAATGCCGATATAGTCGGGGCGCTCATTGGTGAGCACGTCGTTGAGCGTATTGACAAAGCCAAAGACGGCCGAGGTGTTCTGCCCCTTAGAGTTGATGCGCGGACTGCGGATAAGGGCATAGTAAGCACGGTATATCAGTGCGTATGCGTCGAGAAGATAGAGTGTTTGCATGGATTTTGCGGGAGTGATTACGTTTATCTTACAAAAATACACAATTCATCGCGTATGAAGCGAACTAAATTACTAATTTTGTAAGCTGAAACTCAAATCTTATGGACAAACTATCCATCATTCGCCAACCCGTAAGCGAGGAATTGGCTCGATATAAAACGCTCTTTGATGAAGCCTTGACCCACGAAGACGATTTCTTGGGCCATGCACTCAGCTATGTGCGTCAGCGCAAAGGTAAGATGATGCGCCCGCTACTTGTGCTGCTTATGGCCAAGGAGAGGGGAGCGGTCACCGACAAAAGCCTGCGTAGCGCCGTTACGCTCGAATTGCTCCATACGGCGTCGCTCGTTCACGACGACGTGGTAGACGAAAGTGGTGAACGTCGCGGACAGCGTTCGGTAAATGCCGTCTACGACAACAAGGTGGCAGTGCTCTTAGGCGACTATCTGCTCAGTACTTCGCTGCTCGAAGCCACGATGACTCACGACATCGAAATCGTAAGACTCATCTCTCGCCTGGGTGGTATCCTCTCGGAGGGCGAGATTTATCAACTCGATAATATCAAGAAAGAGCGGGTGAGCGAAGAGGCTTATTTCCGTGTGATAGAGCATAAAACGGCTTCACTCTTTGCAGCCTGTGCCGAGCTCGGAGCACTCTCTGCCAATGCCGATGCTGACTATGTGAAGCGTGCCAAGCGATTTGGTGAATTGGTAGGAATTTGCTTCCAGATACGCGACGATATCTTTGATTATTACGCTGATCCGTCTATCGGTAAGCCTACGGGTAATGATATGGCGGAGGGCAAACTCACGCTTCCCGTGATCTATGCTCTTGAGCATACCGATCGCGAGGATGTGCATGAATGGGCGGCCCGCGTGAAGCGTGGCGAAGCCACTTCCGAGGAGATAGCTCAACTGGTGGATTTTACCAAGCAATCGGGCGGTATTGGTTATGCTGAACAGACCATGCAGCGCCTCCATGGTGAAGCTGTAGAACTGCTCAAAGCGTGGACCAATGAAGCGGTGCGCGATGCCCTGAAGGGCTACATTGACTATGTGGTAGAGCGCAAGTTCTAACACCTGCATCATAATAATCAACCCCTATATATAATATAATCTCAAGCAGCGAGCATCCCTTTTGCTTGCTGCTTGAGATTTTGTTTGTAAGGGGGGCGTATTTAGAAAGGTCATTTATATCATCGTCCTTCGAACGTGGGACGTGTGTCCCTTCTACAATGGAAATATCATTGCTGCATGAACGCACAGTCGTTCGCAAATAGGCTTTTAGTCGTCCGCAAACAAGCATCCTGCCGTTTGCAAATGACTATCCTTCCATCGTTCACCGCTCGGTGGCAGCATTACCACCGCCCGGCGGCAGCATTGCCACCGCCCGGTGGCAGCACTACCACCGAGCGGTGTACGATGGAAGAACTGCCAAAATGGGACAGAAAAGCCTTCGTTTACCCTTGACAATAACTGCTATCCAGAAAAACTTTGCAAGCAGCACAAATAGAGACTGATTCTTCTCACCAGGAATCAGTCCTTTGGGCTATTTGCATAAGATAGGCTGCATCTATACGATGGAAAGGGTTTACTTTTTCAAAAAATCATCAGCAATGCCTATTTATAGCTGTTGCAAATAGGATTTCTAAGCTCTTTTGAGGCTTAGCGGACAGTAATAAAACTAAAATAGACGTTTCCCGACGTGTGTTGCAATAGAAACGTAAGGGGCGTAATAAATATAAAAAATCTCAAGCAGAGAGCGTTTCTTACTTACTGCTTGAGATTTTATTGTTGGGATGGAAGCGTGCTTTAGAAAGGCTTCACGTCTTCGCCCAAGATGTCGCTTACGAGAAGATTGGCAAGGCGGCTTGTGCCGATGCGGAAGAGGCCGTCCTTGATATATTCCTCGCCCAGAATTTCACGCACTACGGTGTAGAAGTCTACGGCTTCGCTCACGGTCTTGATACCACCTGCAGCTTTGAAACCGATTTTCGTGCCTGTGAGCTCGAAATATTCCTTGATGGCAGTGCACATCACGTAGGCTGCTTCGAGTGTTGCAGCGGGTTCTATTTTGCCTGTAGAGGTCTTTATGAAGTCGGCACCCGCATACATTGAAAGGATTGAGGCACGCTTGATGGCATCGGCATGCTGCAGAGCACCCGTTTCGAGTATCACCTTGAGGGGGTGTTCGCCACAGGCAGCCTTCATCTCTTCTATCTCGTCGGCGCAGGTCTCGTAGTCACCGCTTTGGAAGGCACCTACGCTGAGCACGCAGTCGCACTCATCAGCACCATCGTGGATGGCGAGTGCTGTCTCAGCCGTTTTGATCTCGATGAAAGTCTGTGCTGAGGGGAATCCGCCTACTACGCAAGCCACCTTTACGCCGTCGGCCTCGAGGCTTTCGCTTACGATCTTGGCATAGTTTGGATACACGCAGATGGTGGCCAGGGCAGGGAGATCGGGATGTTCATCGGCAAAGCGGTTGACGTTCTCCGTGAATCGGAGCACGCTCTCAGCAGAGTCGGTTACCTTGAGTGTGGTGAGCTCCACGGTGCCGAGCAACTGACGTTTCACTTCGGGGGTGTCATGTTTATCGCGATTCTCTGCCACGAGGCGACTTACGGCTTCGCTCACGGCGTGGTCGTCGAGACTGAGTTCAAACTTTTCAAAAGCCTGCTCGTACTTGCTCTTCTGAGCCTCTGCGGGCTGATTCTTCTGTTCGGTCATAGCTGTATGTATTGTCTTTGTAAATAATTTGTCGTTAGGAAAAGTATAGAGGGTAGGGTGTGGATTTGTTGGCGCTTAAGCGATGTTTAATCCTCACTCTGACGCTTCAGCTTGGGGTTTTGAAGATGCCTTGTAGCATCGCGTCGGGTCTTCTTTTCGAAGCTTTTGTGCATGGCTTCAGTGAGGTCTGTGCCCGTCTGATTGGCTAAGCATACGAGCACCCACAGTATGTCGGCCATCTCTTCCGAGGGGTCGTGGCTCTCGCCCTCCTTGAAGGACTGATCGCCGTATCGGCGCGCCATGATGCGTGCTAATTCGCCCACTTCCTCGGTGAGACATGTCATATTGGTGAGTTCGCTGAAATAACGCACTCCGTATTGCTTTATCCAGGCGTCTACCTGCTGTTGTAGCTCTTTTAGGGTCATGGTGGGTGTGGGTGTTACTCTTTGTTCTTGGTGTCCATACAGATCGTTACGGGGCCATCGTTGAGCAGTTCTACCTTCATGTCGGCGCCAAATTCTCCCGTGCCGATGGGCTTGCCGATAGCTCTCTCGAGTGCTTGGCAGAAGTATTCGTAGAGGGGGATGGCGTGAGCATGACCTGCAGCACGGATATAGGACGGGCGGTTGCCTTTCTTGTAAGATGCCATGAGGGTGAATTGGCTCACCACGAGGGCTTCGCCGTCCACATCGATAATGCTGCGGTTCATCACGCCCTCGGCATCGTCGAATACGCGCAGACCGGCTACTTTCTTGCTGAGCCAGTCGGCATCCTCCTGTGTGTCGGCCTCTTCTATGCCCAAGAGGATGAGAAATCCTGCGCCTATGGCAGACTTTATCTTACCGTCTATGGTGACGGATGCGTGCTTTACACGCTGTATGACGATTCGCATGATGGCAAATTTACGATTTATTCTCCACGGAGTGAAGATTAACGTATATTTTTTCGCCCCTTGCAGTGCCTAATAGTTGTTGGAGTTCGGGCAGAGTGGCTTCGCGAATGCGCTTTACGCTCTTCCACTGCTTCAGCAGTAGCTGTTTAGTGGCGGGGCCTATGCCTGTTATTTGGTCGAGTTCGGAGGCCACTTGGCGTTTAGAACGCTTCTCGCGATGAAACTTGATGGCGAAGCGGTGCACCTCGTCTTGCATCTGCGTGAGGGTGCGAAATAGTTGGCTTTCGGGCTTTACTCCCACAGTGGCGGGCGGGAAGCCGTAGAGAAGTTCGCGGGTGCGGTGACGGTCGTCCTTGGCAAGGCCGGCTATGGGTATATGGAGTCCGAGCTCATCTTCCACCACCTCGCGTATCATCTCCATCTGGCCGCGTCCACCATCGGCTATGATGAGGTCGGGCAGGGGACGGGATTCTTCCTTCAGACGGGTGTAGCGGCGGCGTACCACCTCCTTCATCGAAGCATAGTCGTCGGGGCCTACCACGGTCTTGATATTGTATTTTCGGTATTCCTTCTTGCAGGGTTTCAGCCGTTCGAATACTACGCAGGCGGCTACAGCATCATCTCCGCTGATGTTGGAATTGTCGAAAAGCTCGATGTGAAGGGGTAGTTTGGGCAGTCCGAGGTCGGTCTGGATCTCCTTCATTAGGCGCGTTTGCTTCTGCTCGGGGTTGAGCTTCTCGGCCTGTTTGAGGCGATCGAACTTGTATTGCTTGACGTTGAGCTTAGATAGGTCGAGCAATTTCTTCTTGTCGCCCTTCTGGGGGATGGTTTGCTCCACCATGTCGGCGGGCAAGTCTACGTGGAAGGGAACTACGATCTCGCGTGACTGGCTTGCGTAGCGCTCACGCATCTCGATGATGCCCAGCGTGAGGAGTTCTTCATCGGTTTCATCGAGTCGCTTCTTGTATTCGAAGGTGAAGGCTTGGTTGATGCAGCCATTCGTCACGTGTAGGTAGTTGATATATGCCACCTTGTCTTCGCTCTCGATGTTGAATACGTCGATGTTGTGCAGCACTGTCGATACCACCTCGCTCTTGGCTCGGTAACCCTCTATTAAGTCGTAACGGCGCTTAATAGCTTGTGCTTCTTCAAAGCGCAGTTCTTCTGCCAATGCCACCATTTCATCGCGCATTTGGCGCGCTACTTCAGCGGTATTGCCCTTGAGGATTTCCTTGCATGCTTCGATACATCGCATATAGTCTTCGTGGCTCTGCTTGCCTACGCAGGGAGCCTTGCAGCGGTGAATATGATAGTCAAGGCAAACCTCATATTTGCCGTTTTCAACGCCTTCTTTCGTCATCGGCTTGTGGCAGGGACGGGGCTGATATAATTCTCGGCACAGGTCGAGCAGGGCGTACATCGTGGGCACGTGGCTATAGGGGCCGAAGTAGGTAGCTCCGCGCTTGCCGCGCTGACGCGTCTTGAATATGCGAGGCAGATATTCCGTGCTGATGGCGATAGAAGGGTAGGTTTTATCGTCTTTTAGGAGTACGTTGTAGTGGGGCTTGTAGCGCTTGATAAGGTTGTTTTCGAGCAGAAGAGCGTCTTCTTCTGTTTTCACCACGATATATCGGATATCGCGGATATGGGCTACGAGTAGTCGTGTCTTGCGCGTCTGTTGCTCCTTATTAAAGTAAGAACTTACCCTTCGCTTCAGGTTTTTTGCTTTGCCCACATAAATGATTGTGCCCGAATCATCGAGGTACTGGTAGCACCCCGGTGTTTCGGGCAGATTGTTTACAATCCCTTTTAAGTAGGCTTGTAGTTCTTCTTTCATTCCTTGATGGTCAAGAGTGTGGTTACATCGAGGTTGGGGCCGAGGAATTTGCGTCCTTCAAGTCCCTCCATTTGTAGTTCAATGAGGAAGTTGATGTACGTTTTCTTTGGTTTGAACGCTTGTACGAGGTCGTATGCGGCTTGCATAGATCCGCCTGTTGCGAGCAGATCGTCGTGTATCAATACGACGTCGTCGGCGGTGATAGCATCGGTATGTATTTCGATGGTATCGTAGCCATACTCCTTTAAATAGGTAGCCTTTCTTGTCTCAGCGGGAAGCTTGCCTGGCTTGCGTGCCATGACGAATCCTGCACCGAGTCTTTCTGCAAAGATAGCTCCCATTACGAATCCTCTGCTCTCAATGCCTACTACTTTTGTGATGCCTTTATCCTTGTAGAGGCGCAGTAGTTCGTTGAGCATTTCTTCGATGCATTCGTGATTTTTGAAGAGTGTACTGACGTCCTTAAAGTGTATTCCGGGCTTCGGGAAGTCGGGTACGTTTCTCAAGTTGTCCAATAACAGTTTTGTATTCATAAAAGCTTTGATATTGATATGCTTTGTGATTGTTTGTTTCACGTGGAACGTGAGCGAAATAGCGCTGAAAAGGGCGTTTTTAGCTCCTTTGAGGCGTTTTCTTGTCTTGAGGGTTGAAGTTTTACTTTGGGCGGCGGATGTGCTTCTCTCTGCCAAGTGGGAATGTCGTGCGTGGAGAGCGTTTGTGACTCCTTCTACGTTAGCGCCCCATCAATACGAGCAACACGCTGATGTCGCTCGGTGAAACGCCAGGGATTCGTTCTGCTTGTGCCAACGTTTCGGGATCGATGGCTGTCAACTTCTGTCGGGCCTCGGTGCTGAGCTGCGTGATGCTATTATAGTCGAAATGACCGCGTATTTTGATATTTTCTAATCGTTGCATCTTTTCTGCCATGGCACGTTCGCGAGCGATGTATCCGTGATATTTCATTTCTATCTCGGCAGCTTCAATCGTCTCCTCGGCGTCCGATGAAATCAGAGAGAGATGCTCCTTGAAGTCGGTCAGATGGTCGGCGAGTACAGCGAGTGAGATTTGCGGACGATTAATCAGATCGAAAAGTTTGCAGCCTCGCTGAAGTGGAGCAGTGCCGAGCTCTTCGAGCAAAGCGTTGATTTGGGTTGGCTTGATCGGGTAGGACTGACAGTATCGGATGATATCATCGATATTCTCCTTCTTCGCGTGGAATCTTCGTGAACGTTCCTCAGAAGTTAATCCGTACTTCTCTGCATAAGGCGTGAGACGCACGTCGGCATTGTCTTGACGGAGAAGAATGCGATATTCCGCTCTCGATGTAAACATGCGGTAGGGTTCATCCACACCTTTCGTTACAAGGTCATCGATTAATACGCCGATATATCCCTCGTCGCGGTGGAGCATGAAAGGATCGCTACCGCTGCATTTCAGCGCAGCGTTGATGCCCGCCATGAGTCCTTGTCCGCCGGCTTCTTCGTAACCTGTAGTGCCATTTACTTGTCCTGCAAAGAAAAGTCCATCCACTTTCTTTGCTTCCAACGAGTGGTGGAGTTGGGTAGGATCGAAAAAGTCGTACTCTATTGCGTAGCCCGGACGATACACCACGATGTCGCGGAAGCAAGGAATCTTCTTCAGCGCCTCGATTTGTACATTCATCGGAAGGCTCGAAGAGAATCCGTTAAGATAGAGTTCGTTGGTCTCTACACCCTCGGGCTCCAAGAAGAGCGGGTGGTGGTCGCGATCGGGGAAGGTGACGAGTTTCGTCTCGATGCTGGGGCAGTAGCGAGGACCTATGCTCTTAATCTGCCCATTGTAGAGCGGAGAGTCGGCGAGTCCAGAACGCAGCGTTTCGTGCACGGCGGCGTTGGTATTGGTTGTCCAGCACGGAAGTTGGGGTAGGGGGCGCATCGGGCTGATGTAGGAGAAGCGGTGGAAATCTGTCTCGCCAGGCTGCAGTTCCATTTCGTCGAGATGAACCGAACGCTTATCTATGCGAACGGGGGTGCCCGTCTTCATGCGAGCCGAACGGATGCCCAGATTGTTGATGCTCTCCGTAAGAAAATTGGCTGCAGGTTCGGCGCAACGTCCGCCTGCTACTTGCTTTCGTCCGATGTGCATAAGGCCTCTGAGGAAGGTTCCCGCGGTGACTACAACGGCACGAGCCATCAAAGTGGCTCCCCAAATGGTGCGAACGCCTGTTACGACGCCCCCCTCGGTGAGAATCTCTGTGGCTTCGTCTTGCCAAATGTAGAGGTTGGGTGTGTTTTCGAGGCGCAAGCGCCATTCCGTGATGAATCGAGCACGGTCGCACTGAGCGCGGGGGCTCCACATGGCGGGTCCCTTTGATCGGTTGAGCATGCGGAACTGGATGGCGGTGGCGTCGGTCACCTCGCCCATTTGTCCGCCGAGCGCATCGATCTCTCGCACAATTTGACCTTTGGCAATGCCGCCCACTGCGGGATTGCAACTCATCTGTGCTATTTTGTTCATGTCCATTGTGACCAAGCAGGTCTTCGCTCCCATGCGAGCGGCTGCACTTGCAGCTTCGCATCCAGCATGGCCTGCGCCAATCACGACGACGTCGTAGTGAAAAATAGTGTCCATTTACGCGATTTGTATTGATGCTACAAAAGTACGAGTTTTTATTTGCTTTTCACTTACCTGTGCTAACTTTTGTTCTGCAAGGTAAGCTGCGGCTCGGAAGAATCAATGATAAAACAAGTTTTTCCTTGCTTCTTCTCTCGCCTTGCACTACCTTTTGTTCCGCAAGGTAGGCTGCGGCTCGGAAGAATCAATGATAAAACAAGTTTTTCCTTGCTTCTTCTCTCGCCTTGCACTACCTTTTGTTCCGCAAGGTAGGCTGCGGCTCGGAAGAATCAATGAAAAAACAAGTTTTTTCCTTGCTTCTTCTCTCGCCTTGCACTACCTTTGTAGGCTAATCTTAACGCAACTCTAATATGGAATACTTGGTCCATTACGTGTGGCAACACCGGATATACGGCTCGACTCCTCTATCTACGCAAGATGGCGAAAGCATAGAGGTGATCGACCCGGGTGTGCACAATCTGCTCAATTCTGGTCCCGACTTCTTCAATGCTAAGGTGAAGATAGGGGGCGTATTGTGGGCAGGCAATGTGGAGGTGCATACGCGCGCTTCAGATTGGTATCGACACCATCACGAGACGGATGCGGCTTATAATAACGTGATCCTGCATGTGGTGGAGACTGCTGATGAAGAAGTGCGGACAGCTGATGGCAAGCGCTTGCCACAGGTGGAGCTACAAGTGCCGCAGCAGTTGCGTCAGAATTATGAAGAGTTGCTCAACGAGGAGACTTACCCGCCCTGTTATCGCATCATTCCGCATATTGAAGCATTGACGGTGCATAGCTGGATGAGCCGCCTCACGGTGGAAAGGCTCGAAAGCAAGACAGAACGCATCGAAGGGTATCTGAAGCAAACGGGTGGCGACTGGGAGCGTGCTTTCTTTATTACGCTGGCGCGCAATTTCGGTTTTGGCACCAATGCACAGGCTTTTGAGCTATGGGCGCAGACCATCGACCCTCAGGCTGTGTGCAAACATCGCGATGATGTGTTTCAAATAGAAGCCTTCTTTATGGGCCAGGCCGGGCTGCTCTCCGATGAATTGGTCAAGGCAGAGCGCCGCGATAGTTATTACATGAAGCTCAAGACGGAGTATGCTTTCTTACAACATAAGTTTGGGCTCACCCCGATGGATGCACGAATGTGGAAGTTCGGACGGCTGCGCCCGCAGAACTTCCCTCACGTAAGGCTCTCGCAGTTGGCACGCATCTATTCGGAGCGAAAGGCCGACTTTTCTCGTTTGCTGGAATGCTCATCAATCGATGCGTTGCGAAGTCTGTTTCGCATCGGCGTGACCGACTATTGGCGTACCCACTATGCGTTTGGCGAAGAGAGTCGCGAATCGGACAAGACGCTACAGAGCGCTTCGCTCAATCTCGTCATCATCAATACCGCTTCACCCTTATTCTTTGCCTATGGCCGTCAGCGCATGGACGAGGATATGGCTGAACGTGCATTCTCGCTCTTAGAGCAACTTCCCGCCGAGCACAACTACATCACGCGCTGCTGGCAGCGAGCAGGTCTCGAAGTAACTCATGCAGCCGATAGTCAAGCCCTCATTCAGCTTCGCCAGAACTACTGCGACCGCAAAGACTGCCTCCGTTGTCGTTTTGGTGCGGAATATCTCCGAGCGCGATGATGCTAGTAAGAAATACAAGTATTCAACACAACTCTATACACACTCCCCAACATTGAATTATCTCTACTCCCTCAACTTTAAGGTGCGCGATTACGAGTGCGACCTGCAGGGCATTGTCAACAATGCCAACTATCAGCATTATACAGAGCATACTCGTCATGAGTTTCTCCGCTCACGTGGTGTAAGTTTTGCCGAACTCCATGAGCGCGGCATCGATGCCGTGGTGGCTCGTATGCAGCTCAACTTCAAGACCCCCCTCCGTAGTGGCGACGAATTCGTGTCGAAACTGGCGCTGAAGAAGGAGGGTATCAAATACGTATTTATCCAAGACATCTATCGCCTCCCCGACATGAAGCCCGCTTTCAAGTCGACCGTAGAAGCTGTATGCCTCATTCATGGTAAGCTAAGCGATTGCGAGGAACTCAATCAAGTGTTCTTCTCAGAAGAATAACCCGCGCATCCATTTACCATTCCCTTTGTATATTCGCCAAACCCCATACTCCATGCCCGACGAAGCATTTTCATCCCTTATATTATTGCGCTTGCAAGGTCTCACGCAAGTGCAGGCATTGGCTGCCATTCGTCATTATGGATCAGCCGTGGCAGCGCTCACCGATCCTCATCCAGCCGATCCCCATTGGGAAGCCGTTCTCAACGATCAATCGGGGCTCCATGCTGCCCGAGAATGTGCGCTTCGCGAGATAGAGTTCTGTCAAGAGCACCGCATAGAAGTCATACCCTATAGTAGCGAGCAATACCCCTTGCGCTTGCGCCAGGTAAAAGATGCCCCAATCGCACTCTTCTATCGAGGCAACACCTCGCTCAACCATACCCACACCATCAGCGTGGTGGGTACGCGACGCATCACGGAGTATGGCAAGCAAATGTGCGCTACGCTGCTCCGAGAATTATCGACAATGTTGCCTAACGCACTGATAGTCAGTGGTTTAGCGTATGGTGTAGACATTCATGCGCATCGTGCTTGCCTGAGTAATGGGCTCGACACCGTAGCCGTGCTGGCCCACGGGCTCGACCGCATATATCCCCGCCGTCATGAGAAGGAAGCGCGAGAGATGCTCACCCATGGCGGCTTGCTCACCGAATACTTCACGGGTACGGTGCCCGACAAGGGCAACTTCGTGCGTCGCAACCGCATTGTGGCGGGCATGTCGGCCGTGACGCTCGTCATCGAGAGCGCCGACCATGGGGGCTCGCTCATCACTGCCCGCATGGCGAGCGACTTGGGGCGAGAGGTGATGGCCGTTCCCGGTCGCGTCACCGATGAATATTCGGCAGGCTGCAATCATCTGATCAACCACAAGAAGGCCTCCTTGGTCACCACGGCAGCCGACATACTGCGCATCATGGAGTGGGAGAGTGCTCCCCAGCAGCAAGCCGAGGCTCAACTCTTTCCCACGCTCACCTCGGAGCAAGAACGCATACTCACCCTCGTGCCAAAGGTGGAGGGCATAACGCTCGACAAACTTGCCCTTCAACTTGGCATGACCACCACCCGCCTATCCAACCTCCTGTTCGATCTCGAAGACTTCGACCTCATAGTGCGCATGCCGGGCAATGCTGTGCGCAAAGCATAAAGCCTCTTGACACCTCCCGCTCATGCACAAAACTCCGTGAATACTTGGGTAAACGGAACCTTTCCCTTAAATTTGTAGCGCGAAGTACTAATCGCGTGTGCAAATCCTATGGCACGCACACTTCCCTTAATCGTAAACACACAAAAATACTCCTATATATGCACAAGAAAACTACCGCTGCCCTGCTTGCAGCCCTCCTCTCGTCGCCCATGTGGGCGCAGGTGGCTCCGCTGGGTGGCTTCTATTATGGCCAAATGCCAAGTCCCACAGGGTGGGAGTGGCAGAGCCCCGACTCTGTGGCCTACAACAAGCAGCAGCCTCATGCATGGTTCTTCTCCTTCGAAGGCGTAGATCAGGCACGCAAGGTGCTCCCCGAGAATAGCTCCCTCTGGCAGAGCCTCGATGGTCAGTGGAAGTTCCACTGGGCAAAGAATCCCGATGAGCGCCCGGCAGACTTCTATAAGCCCACGTTTGACGTGTCGGGATGGGACGAAATACAAGTGCCCATGTCGTGGAACATGGCAGGTCGCCAAGCCGACGGCACCTTCAAGTATGGCGAGCCCCTCTATAGCAATCAGCGCGTAATCTTCCAGCACCAAGTAAAGGTGGGCGACTGGAAGGGAGGCGTCATGCGCACCCCGCCCAAGAACTGGATGACCTATAAGAATCGCAACGAAGTAGGTTCCTACCGCCGCACCTTCACTATTCCCGCCAGTTGGGACGGCAAGGAAGTATACGTCAACTTCGACGGTGTAGACTCCTTCTTCTATCTCTACATCAACGGCCACTACGTAGGTTTCTCTAAGAACTCGCGCAACCTTGCCCAGTTCGACATCTCTCCCTACTTGAACAAGAAGGGCGACAACGTCATTGCCGTCGAGGTATACCGTAACAGCGATGCTTCGCTGCTCGAGAGCCAGGACATGTTCCGCTTGCCCGGCATCTTCCGCAACGTATCGCTCACCGCTAAGCCTCGAGTGCAGGTGCGCGACCTCAAGGCCATCCCCGACTACGACTCCACCTACACCCAAGCCTCGCTCACCGTGAGCGCCGAGGTGAGAAACCTCACGACGAAGGCCGCCAAGGGCTACACCATCAGCTATTCGCTCTACGAGAATAAGCTCTACTCTGACGAGAATACCCTCGTGCCCGGCGTAACAGCCGTAGCTCAGGTGGGCGAAGTGGGCAAGAACGGCGAACTCACCGCCACTGCCACCCTCACCCCTGGCGATAAGGTGAAGCCCTGGAGCGCAGAAGCCCCCCATCGCTACACCCTCGTGGGTGAACTTAAGGACAAGAAGGGCACAACCATAGAGACCTTCTCGACCATCGTAGGTTTCCGTAAGGTAGAAATCAAGGATACTCCTGCCGATAAGGACGAGTTCGGACTCGCTGGCCGCTACTACTACCTCAATGGTCGTCCCATCAAGCTCAAGGGCGTAAACCGTCATGAAAACAATCCGCAGACGGGCCACTACATCACCCGCGAACAGATGGAGAAGGAGGTATTCCTCATGAAGCGTGGCAACATCAACCACGTGCGCGACTGCCACTATCCCGATGCTCCCTACTGGTACTACCTCTGCGACAAATACGGCATCTATCTCGAAGATGAGGCCAACCTCGAAAGCCATGAGTACTACTACGGCGACGCCTCGCTCTCTCATGTGCCCGAATTTAAGAATGCTCACGTGGCACGCAATATGGAGATGGTTCACTCCACCGTCAACCACCCCTCTATCGTCATCTGGAGCCTTGGCAACGAAGCCGGCCCTGGCGACAACTTCAAGGCATGCTATGCTGCTATCAAGGACTACGACCAGAGCCGTCCCGTGCAGTATGAGCGCAACAACGACATTGTCGATTTAGGTTCCAACCAGTACCCCTCTATCGCATGGGTGCAAGGAGCTGTGAAGGGCAACTACAACATGAAGTACCCCTACCACATCTCTGAGTATGCCCACTCTATGGGTAATGCCGTGGGCAACCTCATCGACTACTGGAACGCCATCGAGAGCACCAACTTCTTCATGGGTGGTGCCATCTGGGACTGGGTGGACCAGGCCATGGAGGGCATCGACGCTAAGACGGGACAAAAGTTCTGGGGCTACGGAGGCGACTTCGGCATGGACAATAAGCCCAACGACGGCATGTTCTGCATGAACGGCGTGATGCGTCCCGACCTCTCGCCCAAGGCACAGTACTTCGAAGTGAAGAAAGTCTACCAAAACGTAGGCGTAAAGGCCGTAGACCTCAAGCAGGGCCGCATCGAAATCTTCAATAAGAACTATTTCGAGCCCCTCAAGGGCTATCAGATCGTATGGTCGCTCTGGAAGGACGGTCAGTGCATCGAAGCCGACAAGCCCCTCATGGGTGCCAAGAACATCCTCGGTCCGCGTGAACGCCAGGAATACGTGCTCGACTACGATTATAGCAAACTCTCGCCCGAGAGCGAATACTTCGTCAAGGTGCAGTTCCTCCAGGGCAAAGACATGCCCTGGGCCAAGAAGGGCTACGTACAGATGGAAGAGCAGCTCCGCGTGAAGGGTGCCGACGTGAAGGCTCCCGCCATGAAGAGTGTAGCTCAGAAGCAGGGCGCAGTCAAGACCACTCGCACTGCCGACCGCCTCACCCTCGAGGGCAAGAACTACACCGTTAGCTTCGACCTCAAGCAGGGCACCATCGCCAGCCTCGCTTATGGTGGCAAGACCCTTATCAGCGAGGGCAATGGTCCCAAGCTCGACGCCTTCCGTGCTCCCACCGACAACGATGCCGGTATAGGCTATCACAACGCGTGGTTCAAGTACGGACTTTATGACCTCGACCACAAGGTAGTAGGCACTCCCACCGTCGTAAGCAATCAGAAGAACGGTACCACGCAGGTGAGCTTCACCGTAGAGAGCCAAGGCCGCGAGGGATGCCAGCAGGTATACTCCGACCACGATCGTGACCCCGAGAGCGCCTACCGCTTCGACAAGGGCACGCATAAACTCACAGCCGACGATCTTAAGTTTACCACCAACGAGGTCTATACCATCTATCCCGATGGCTCCGTAGAGCTCCAGAGTGCTATCTCAGCCAATCGCAACAACGTGGTGCTGCCACGTATCGGCTACTCTATGAAACTGCCCAAGCAGCTCGACCAGTTCACTTACTATGGTCGTGGTCCCGTCAACAACTATGCCGACCGCAAGACCGGCCAGTTCATTGAGCAACATCAAGGCCGCGTAGGTGATCAAGACATCCTCCTGCCCAAACCACAAGCCATGGGCAACCGCGAGGAAGTACGTTGGTGCGCACTCCGCCAGGCTGACGGCACAGGCCTCGCCTTCGTGTCCGACAGCGTCATGTCGGCCTCTGCACTGCCCTGGAGCCAGCAGCAACTCGCTCAGGCTCCCCACATCTATCAGCTCCCCGAGAGCGATGGTACCTATCTCCATCTTGATGCCAAGGTGACAGGCCTCGGCGGTGCAAGTTGTGGCCAGGGAGGTCCGTTCGTAGAAGACCAAGCCCTCAGCACCAACTACAACTTCGGTTTTCTCATCCGTCCGCTCGTAGCAGGCGCTGATGCAGCCCAGGTAGCTAAGGTATCGCCCTCAGGCGAACAGCCCATCAGTATCGAGCACAGCCGCACCGGTAAGGTCACACTGAGCACACCCGCCAAGGGTCGCACCATCATGTATGCCCTCGGTCAGAACCTCAAGAAGGCTCAGACTTACACTCAGCCCATCGACCTCCGTGCTGGTGGCACCATCACCACATGGTATAAGGACAATCCTTCGATGAAGACCTCGATGACTTACGACAAGATAGAGAGCGTGCCCTTGCAGGTAGTATTCGCTTCGTCACAAGAGCCCGGCGGCGGCAATGCAGCCAACCTCCTGGACGGCGATCCCTCTACCATCTGGCACACCATGTACTCCATCACCTTGGCGAAGTATCCCCACTGGGTAGACTTCGACGCTGGCGAAGCCAAACTCATGAAGGGCTTCACCCTCTTGCCCCGTCAGAGCGGCACCAACGGATGGGTGAAGGATTACGAGATCTACGTAAGCCAGGACGGCAAGAACTGGGGCGAGCCCATCCACAAGGGCACCTTCGCTGCCAATGCCGAACTTAAGCGCGTGATGTTCTCAAAGCCTGTAAAAGCCCGTTATATTCGCTTCAGAGCTCTCAACGAGCAGTACGGGCAGGATTATGCCTCTGGCGCAGAATTCTCACTCATAGCCGAGTAAAACGCCCTTTACGGACACTTTAAGATAGAAAGTCCCCTGCAACCGCGAGGTTGCAGGGGACTTTCTATTAAGTATTAAGTATAAAGTATTACATTCTTGCGAACGTCCTTGCGAACGTCAAGTAATAAGTAACAAGTAATACATGCTTGCTAATAGCCTTTCAGCCGATACTGGGGGGCGACGCGTCCCCGCGTCTGCATCATTGTGAAAAGTATTAAGTATAAAGTATTACATTCTTGCAGAATTATGTAGAATTCAGCTAATACCATGGGCGACGCGTCTCGCGTCGGCATCATTAGCAATTCAAGACGTACTCGCTCAATCCTTCTCTTAAGCACATTTGTACGAAAGCTCATGTGTCCCTATACACGTAGTTTTCATGCCGAAAATGGCTATATCTTGCACTATATCTTCTTAAATCGTTGATAATCATTCGTTTCATGAGTGCAACCATCTCAATTATCCTACACTTTGCTGTCACTTTTGCTTGCACTCCTTCTTTATCCTCTTTTGTACTCACCCTCCCCAAATCATCCCCATTTGAGCGTGTAAAATCCTCGCTTCTATAGGTGAACTTATCCTACCGAGGCATTTTAATTAACCTATGGTAGCGTTTTAATTAGTCCATGGAAGCGTTGAATTTCTTCCAAGGGATAATCTATTGCGCCGAAAGGGACCATATTGGGGTAGAGTGTAGGCAAAAGTGCAAGCAAAGAGACATTGCCTGCACTCCGGAATACTTTGAAAATCAACGTTGTAACTATAAAAAGTGTAGGCAATGCACATATTCCACTCCAAAACTCTCTGTATACGCGCGCGAGGCTCCTCTTTCACCCAGCTCTGGGGGCGACGCGTTTCGCGTCGGCATCATTATGAAGTATTAAGTATTACATTCTTGCAGTATTGGCTGAAAGGCAAAACAAAAAAGCGCTCAGCAACATTGTATTGCTGAGCGCTTAGCGTACCCAGAGCCGGGGTCGAACCGGCACGGGTTGCCCCACTGGTGTTTGAGACCAGCGCGTCTACCGATTCCGCCATCTGGGCTGCTTCTTATTCCTCATTTGGAGGCTTAAAGCGGTGCAAAGGTAAGGTTTTTCGCCGTTACTGCCAAGCATTTTGTCGAAAAAGTGTACTCTCATGGCTTAAAAAGCGTATTTCTGCCGCCATATAGGCACTGCTTTTTTGTAGATGAGCAGAAAAAACGCTTCGCTGTTCCAATAGAACAACGAAGCGAGATAAAATATGCTTTATGAATGTACTGAGGATCTGAGGGTGAAGATCAGAGGAGAAAGCCTAGTGGTGAAGTCTGGGCTATAGGCGCCTGCAGTTAAAGAATCAGTAGGTCAAAAGGTAACTTTATAACCTTGTAACCTTAAACCTCTAAACTAACCTTATAACCTCTAAACTAACCTTATAACCTCATAACCTTAAAACTTCAAACTCTAGAACATGTAGGTTACGCCTACGTTGAAGTTCCAGTTGTGAGCGCTTGTGTCGTCCCATACCTTAGTGAAGCCATATTCATAGCCCATGTGGATCTGGAATCCGCTCACTTCCACACCGGCGCGCAGACCCCAACCTGCATCGAAGCGGTTGGCACCATCGTCACCGAAGAAGTCGGTGTCGGCAGAGCCTGTCTGACCCAGTGCTGAGGCATCAGCCTTAATCTTGCCGCAAGTACCTACTGCGAAGTAGGGACCTGTCTCGCCGAAGAGGCTAAGGTCGTCGCTGAGATTGATGCGTCCACCAATGTTGACGGGGATCTCCAGGTAGTGAGAGTTGTCCTTTACTTTCACATTGATACCTCTTTGCTCTACTTCCTTCATATTGCCTTTCATTGACCATTGCAGGCCCCATCCGAGGTAGAGGTTAGGGTTGAAGTTGTATTCAAAGCGTGCACCAGCGTTGAAGCCGAGGCGGCAGTCCATGTCCATGTCGGTGATGTTGGTCACGTTCATACCGGCGGTGATACCTGCACGGAAGCCTTCTTTTACTTGTGCGTTGGCGGTAAGGGCGCTGCATGCGAGCAATCCGCCGAGGAGTAATGCTTTTGCTTTCATTGTTCTAATAGTGGTTTAGGCGTATAGGAGCTTGCTGAGGCTCTTCTTTGTGTGCGAGCTTAAGGAAGTCCCATACGAAGGGTTAAACATCGTTCTGAACGCAAAAATAGGACTTTATCGATATATTCTGCAAGTCTTAGGCGCCCTTGTGAACAGAGAACTGGAAGATTTGAACAATAAATGTGAAGGAATTTGGGCAGAAGCATTAATAATTTTTGTGGGCGACGCGTCTCGCGTCGGCATCAACAGGGAAAAGTATTACATTCTATCAGAATTCAGCCAATACTGGGGGCGACGCGTCCTCGCGTCGGCATTGCCACTATTCAAGCAGTAAACCCAAAGGATGCGGGACACTTTGTCCACACTCCCTTTGGGTTTACACTGTTTGTCTGCTCAATGCGCCGACGCGGGGACGCGTCGCCCCCAGTATTGGCTGAATTCTGATAGAATGTAATACTTAATACTTTCCCCATTGTTGCCGACGCGAGACGCGTCGCCCACGGAACTAATAGAAGAGGGGCTTTACGTTAGGCATCAATGTTGGCGTAGACGGCATTCTTCTCGATAAATTCGCGTCGCGGACCTACATCGTCGCCCATGAGCATGGAGAAGATGTAGTCGGCATCGGCGGCATTGTCGAGCGATACTTGCTTGAGTAGGCGTGTCTCAGGACACATGGTGGTGCTCCAAAGCTCTTCGGGATTCATCTCACCGAGACCTTTGTAGCGCTGCGTCTTGATGCTGCCCTCGGTACCATCGCCGTATTTGTCCATGAAGATTTGGCGATCGCGGTCGTTGTAGCAGTATTCGGATACCTTGCCCTTCGTACACTTGTAGAGGGGCGGCATGGCGATGTAGAGGTAGCCGTCCTGGATGATCTGGGGCATGTAGCGATAGAAGAGCGTCATGATGAGCGTGGCGATGTGCTGACCGTCGACATCGGCATCGGCCATGATGATCACCTTGTGGTAGCGCAGCTTCTCGAGGTTGGCTTCCTTGGAGTCGTCGCCCAGGCCGAAACGGATGCCGAGGGCCTGAATGATGTTGTTCACTTCGTCGCTCTCGAAGGCTTTGTGCCACATGGCTTTCTCTACATTAAGGATCTTACCACGGAGGGGGAGAATGGCTTGTGTGGCGCGGCTACGGCCTTGCTTGGCTGAACCACCGGCGGAGTCACCCTCGACGAGGAATATCTCGCATAGGGCGGGGTCTTTGGAAGAGCAGTCAGCGAGTTTGCCAGGGAGTCCGCCGCCCGAGAGTGGGCTCTTGCGCTGCACGCTCTCACGAGCCTTGCGGGCTGCAATACGTGCGGTGGCGGCAAGGATTACCTTGTCTACGATGAGCTTAGCTTCCTTGGGGTGCTCCTCGAGGTAGTAGCTCAGGGCTTCGCCTACGGCCTGATTGACGGCACCAGTCACTTCGCTATTGCCGAGCTTCGTCTTGGTCTGACCCTCAAACTGCGGCTCTGCCACCTTGACGCTGATTACGGCGGTGAGGCCCTCGCGGAAGTCTTCGCCCGAGATTTCTACTTTGGCTTTCTCTATCTGCTTAGCAGCGGTCTCTTCGGCGTACTTCTTGAGCACACGTGTCACGGCTTGACGGAAACCTACGAGGTGGGTACCACCTTCGATGGTGTTGATATTGTTGACGTAGGAGTGGATGTTCTCAGAGTAGGAGGTGTTGTACATGATGGCTACCTCGATGGGTATGTTGTTCTTCTCCGTGTTGAGGTAGATCACGTCGTTGAAGAGGTGCTGACGTGAGGAATCGATGTAGCGTACGAATTCGCGCAGACCGAGGTCGGAGTGGAACACGTCCTTACGGGTGTTGCCTTCTTCGTCGGGGCGGAGATCGGTCAGGGTGATGGTGATACCAGCGTTCAAGTAGGCAAGCTCGCGCATGCGGTTGGCGAGGATTTCATACTTGTAGGTGGTAGTGGTGAAGATGGAAGGGTCGGGCCAGAAGTGCTGTCGTGTGCCTCGCAGATCGGTGGTGCCTACCACGGCTACAGGGGCTTGGGGATGGCCCTTAGCGTATTCTTGACGATACACTTTCCCGTCGCGGAATACCTCAGATACCATCTTGGTGGAAAGGGCGTTTACACAACTTACACCCACGCCGTGCAGACCTCCAGAGACCTTGTAGGAGCCCTTATCGAACTTACCACCGGCGTGGAGCACGGTCATGACCACTTCCAGGGCAGAGCGGTGCTCTTTGGGGTGCATATCTACGGGGATACCACGTCCGTTATCCTGCACGATGATAGAATTGTCTTCGCAGATGGTCACTTCGATGTGGGTGCAATAGCCAGCCAGGGCTTCATCGATAGAGTTGTCCACCGTCTCGTATACGAGGTGGTGAAGGCCCTTCTCGCTGATGTCGCCGATGTACATGGCTGGGCGCTTGCGCACGGCTTCGAGGCCTTCAAGCACTGTAATGTTGCTGGCGCTATAGGCTGCCGGGTTTTTCTTTTCTGTATCTTCCATTAGGGGTGATTTTGTATTCTTGCTTTGTGTTGTGCACGGGGCCTTTTTATCGCAAGGCTCTGTAGGGTGCATATTCTTTGCAAAAATACTGTTTTTCTTTGAGATATAAGAATTTTTCGCTTGCGATTTTAAGTCTCTTCCTTATGCCTATTCTGCCAATTTTGTGGGGGACGCGTCTCGCGTCGGCATCATTATGAAGTATTAAGTATAAAAGTATTAAGTATTACATTCTTGCAGGATTTGGTAGATTCCAGCCAGTATAGGCTAAATACTGCAGAATACTTTCTGCTTCGATAATGTTACACACAAAAAAGGCGCAACCCTTTGTGTGGGCTGCGCCTTGTATTTACCTTACCGACTGATTAGTCGGTGAGGGTTAGTGAGCGTGTGGGCTTACTTTACAAGCACCTTCTGGCCACCTACTACGTAGATACCAGCGGGGAGGTTGTTAGTAGCGTTAGCGCTCTTCACGTTCTTGCGGATGAGTGTACCATCGATGCTGTATACGTTGACGATAGCGGGGAGAACTACTGCCTTGGCAGTGTTGATGCCTGTTACGCTTACGTTGCCGAGAGCGATAGTAGCGTCGCCTGTTTCAGCAGTTACATCGCAAGCACCATTGAGTACACCTGAGTTGCAACCAATAGTAGTGCTTGTGCTGGCCTGAGCAATCTTACCTTCAGCATTGAAGAATGCGAAGTTGCTTGAACCAGTGATGCTGCGAGTCATGGTACCGATGAAGCCGTTACCCTGAGTTACCTCGAAGTTGTAAGTGGGCAATGTGCCGTCTTCGAGCTGATCAGCGTCAGCGATAGTCATAGATACCTTGTCACCATGCTCTACGCTCAGCGGAGTGTAGATGAACGGAGTACCTGCGGGGATCGTTTCCTTGTATTCAGCGAGGACGAGCTTGCTGTTGTCAGAAGATACACCAAGTACCTTGTATGCGTGTTCGATAGTACCAGCGGTGCTAGTAGGATCGATTGATACAGGCATTGTAGCGATGTAGAAGTTTTCGCCTTCGTCTGTGAACTTCTTGCCGTCTACGTAAACGTTCTGGTTGGCGTTGAAGTCAACCACTTCATCGAGCTTCCAGTAAGAGCTGGGGTCAGCAGCATCGTTCCAAGCAACAACGGTAGTCTGGGCACCATTGGTGTTGAGGTAAGTCTGCTTGCCATCGTTCTTAGAGCCATCGTGAGAAACACCAGCTACGAGGCGGAAGGTCTTAGCACCTACACCTTCTACGGGGATTTCTACGGGAGTAGTGCTCTGGAGCACCTGACCATTCTGAGGAGCGAGGTACATACCAGTACCAACGTTGCGGAGAACTACCTTGCCTTCGCCGCTCTTCTCTGCGAACCATGCAGTACGGAGGTCAGAAGTAACGTCGATAGTATCGGTGAGGAGACCTTCATATTCTTCAGCTGTCTTAGCTTCGGTGATGTCGGATGAGCCTTCAGCACGGAAGAACTTCACAGTACCCTGCTGAGTACCGTTGCTTACTGAAGTAGAAGCGTCGTTGTTGGGAGAGTAAACGATAGAGTTGTAAAGTGTACCAGTGAACCCTTCACCTTGAGTACCAACCTTAGTAGAAGCTGAGTGGAGCATGTATACCTTACCAGCTTCGGGGAGGATGATAGAGGCCTTGAACTTAGCAAGAGCAGCGTTGATAGCGTTTACAGCTTCGTTGATAGCGTTAACGTCGGTGCTGCTGAAGTCGTTGTAACCTTCGAGAGTAGTCTCGAGTTCGGTAGCAGCTTCTTCGTCGTAGAGACCGAGTTCGTCGCCGATGAGGCTGTTGTCCTGAGCATCCTTGAGGAATGACTTAGCAGAAGCGAGAGCCTTAGTTACGCGAGTAGCGTCGGGATAGTTGTTCAAGAAGTTGTCGTAAGCAGTCTGGAGAGCGTTGATGTCTTCCTGAGTAGCGTTGCCAGCGAGCTTAGCCTTAGCTGCGTTGATCTGTTCTGCGAGAGCGGTCTTGATAGCAGCGGGAACGGCAGCCATCTCGGGAGTCTCAGTAGCTACAGCGTCAGCTTTAGCCTGCCAGATGTTGGCCTGGCTCAAGCAGAAGTAACCACGGTTGGTGTTGTTGTTGCTCTTGTTGTAGATTGTACCTACAGCAGCAAGTTTGATGTACTTGTATGAGCCATCAAACTTCACGTAAGCAGTACCGATACCATCTTCGATGGTCTTTTCGTCGTGAGCTTGGTTCTTGTTGTAACCAGCAGCTACTGCTTCGTCAGCAGTCCAAGCGGGGTAAGTAGCGGGGTAAGCCCAGTTGATAGCAGCAGTACCAAGGTCGGTCCACTGAGCAGCGTCTGCGTTAGCAGCGTCGAACTCGTTGGTACCATAGATCTCGAGGAGAGTGGGGTAGTCGTTACCAGTATGACGCTTTGCGAGCTTCACTTCGAGTGCACCAGTTACATCAGCGTTAAGAGTGGCTACGAGATAGTGGTTCTTAGAGAATGTCGGAGTGAATTCACCAGCAGACCACTGAGAGTGGAAGTAAGTGTTGAGGTTGGCATCGTTGAGTGCCATGTAAGTACCTTCGCTATCTTCCTTAGCGTTAGAATACCAGTTGGTGTGATCTTCGTCAACGCCCGGTTCTACGAGGTAACCGTCGTGAGTGAAGTCTTCGTCAGTACCAGCTTCAGAAGAAGAGCCGTAAATGATACCCTTGTTGTAGGCAGTGTATGCAGTAGAGAATACATCAGCCAACTTAGCGTTGAGCTCATCCTGCTTAGCCTGTGCTACCAAAGTGTTGAATGCAGACTCGTCTACAGATTCGAATACGAAGTGGTTACCTGGGTCGGCATTGCTAGTCCAGTTGAGAACCGTACCTGCGGGGTTAGTACAAACGATCTCGTTTGTGCCCTCGGGTTGGAAGCGGTAAGCCGACTTGCTTACTGTACCATCGTGAAGAGTAATGAAGTTTTGTGCAGCGTCGCCGAGGAGGTAGTGGCTATCCTTATTAGTCTTCTGCATGTAGCCTTCCTTGCTCATGTTGTAGAGAGTAACTACTTCCTTACCATCAGCGTTCTTAGAAACGGTTACGCGCCATACGTAGTCTACCAAGTCCTTAGTAAGTGTACCATCGTATGATACTACCTTACAAGAAGTGCGATTTACGCTACCAGAAGTTTCACCATAGAGGTACAGCTTGCTGTCACGTAAGTCGTGGATGAAGTAGAGACCATTAGCCAAAGGAATCTGAGCTGCCTGTACAGCTTCGATAGTGCTCTTGATCTTGGTGCAAAGAATTTCGTAGGCTTCGTCAGAGAGAGACTGGTCGATAGCTGCAGTAGCTTCAGTGTAAGCATCCTGAGCAGCAGTTACGAGGCCTGCGGGATAAGTTCCAGCAGTAGTACCAGCAGTGAAGCGGTCAGAGGGAGCGCCTACGCTGTAGTAGAAGTCGTAGTAAGAATCGAACTTCTCCTTACCTGTGAGGGTAGAGACAGCCATTACAGACCAGGGGTTAGTATCGTTGTAGATACTGAAGAAAGGAGTGTAGTAGCTACCGAAGAATTCGATATCGTCACCCTTTACTTTGCCTACGCGAGCGAATACGAAACCAGGCTTGCCATCGTAAGTGTAAACGCCATTACCATCAGGTGCAGAGTAAGCACGTACTTCAGCTTCGTCCTTGCTCCAATGGAGACAAGTAGACTTGTAAGCTTCGTTGATGTTGCTGGTCATTTCGAGCGTGTAGCCTTCATCAGATGTGTCGTCGCCAGTAGTAAGCTCATAGTCCTTGTAGTAAAGGCCTGTGCTCTTCTGCTTGAGAACGTACACTTGATTGCCGTCTACAGTCTCACCGTCTACAGCGACGATGTTGTAGATACAGTCTGCAGTAAGCGTCGACGAGTACTTAGTTCCACACAGGAAGTCTGTGCTGTTGGAGTTCTTCGTACCCAGACCCTTCAGTACGACGTCCTTACCTACGAGTCCTTCAACCGTAGTGTAAGCATCGCCTACCTTAAAGTCTTGCGCAACCGCAGAGGTAATTCCCGCTAATGTAAGCAGGAACAATGAAAGGAAATAGTTGTAAAACCTTTTCATTTGCGTGAGTAATTATTAAAGTTAAACATAGAATTGAGTTCAGATTTAAGGGGCGCATGCGCTATGCACCCTTGTTTAGTTTTGAGCTAATGCTCCATATTACGGGGCAAAGATAACGTTTTATTTTGCAATGTAGCAATCTTTTCGCATATCTTTTTTTAGGATTTAATAGTTTATAAGGATTGGTGTTGCCAACAGGGGTGTGCAATTTAAGTATTTCTTAAACACGATTAAGCGTCTCCTTGTATACAAATAAGCGTTACTTATAAACAAATAAGCGCTTTTTATAGATAAGCGCTTTTTACAAACAAGCGCCTTTTACAGATAAACGTCTTTATAGACAAACGAGGCTGTACAGCTCTCTGTACAGCCTCATTTAGGACAAGAACATAACAATCTATGTATTCTACTTAACTCGGTGCAAAGATACGGCGACTTCCTCGCCTTGCCAATACCTATATATGGGTATTTGTGGCTTTTCTCCGCTTGAAGCGTGCTATTTTGTTCTTTGCTGCGGCTTCAATCCTGCTTATTTCAGTTTGTAGCCGAGCGAGATAAGAGCAGAA
This sequence comes from Alloprevotella sp., assembly GCA_050873845.1. Taxonomy (GTDB): domain Bacteria; phylum Bacteroidota; class Bacteroidia; order Bacteroidales; family Bacteroidaceae; genus Alloprevotella. Next base: position 16,433 of record JBNMGC010000004.1, on the reverse strand, counting down.
ATGTTGCGCGAGCCACTGGTGTTGAACTTTGCCAAACCGAAGTCGGCTTCTAGTCCGAGGGTGAAGCTCGTGGGGAATTGATATCCCACGAAGGCTTGTATGCCGTAGTCCCAACGATGGGTGCCAGGCTCATTGAAGGTCTTCTTCTCGTAGTAATAGCGGTCTACGCCGCTTTGCTCTGTGTCGCCCTTTGTCTTTTGCTTGCCGCTCACGCCGTAGGCAGCGTAGGGGCCTGCGCTCAACACGATGTAGCGCGACTCGCCCATGCGCCAGAAGTAGGAGAAAAGCAAGGGGAGTTCTACATAATTCTGCGTAGCGCTGCGATTCATCGTTGCGGTGAGTGGGGCTCCGGTATTGGGGTCGTACATCTGTTGGTGGTCATCGTCGAATACGAAGACGGTCTCGTTGGGGTCTTTCCATCCTTTGCCGTAGATCTCGAGGCCAGGAGTGAAGCTCCAATGCTGATTAAACTCTATTTCGTAGCCTACGCCAATCTTGAAAGCGCCTACGGCTTCGGCCTTTCCGTAGTGGGAGGAGAGACCACCGCCAAACTTGAAATGCACGCTTTGTGCGCTCAGCCCGAGGCTGAGGATAGAGAGCAGGAGGATGAGGAGTGGATGCTTGATTGTCATGTTGTGGGGGTAGTGGCACTAGTGGTACTAGTATTTCTAGTGATTCTAGTGATACTAATATTTCTAGTGATTCTAGTATTTCTAGTGATACTAGTATTTCTAGAGGGGAAGATATGAAGATATTTTATTCAAAGAATTGGCGCCAATCATCTTTCTTGGGTTTGCGGTTGGCGGGCTCGTAATCTTTTTTGGCGGCTTTTCGCTTGCTCTTCTTCTCGGCTTTCCATGCTGCTTTCATCGCGTTGGGATTGGCGGCTTCGGCGTAAGTACGGCGGGCTTTCTTGGTGGGACGATCGGCTTTAGAGTTGCGCTCGTTTTTGCGAGAATGGCTGCTTGTCTTGGCGGAAGATGGTTCTTCACGGTCGGCAGTGTCGACTACGACGCGGCGATCGCCTACTTTGGCACGCTTCATCTTCTGGATGACGAGGTCGGCGTCCTCGGAGGGAACTTCGAAGAAGGAGCAGTTGTTGGTGAGGTCGATGCGACCAATTTCAATCTTCGTACCACGCACGTGGCGGTTGACGAGGTTGATGATTTCACGGGCGTAGAAGTTGTCGCGCTTGCCCAGGTTGATGAAGAGGCGTGTGTAGCCTTCTTCTGCTTCGTGGCTTGTAGCGTCGCCTTTGCGGCGGTCGCGACGAGGTTTGTCGCCATCGGCTGAGGTCTTACGATCGGCAGGTTGCTCAATGGCGGGTGCGTCGGCATAGTAGCGGAGGAAGTGGCCAAACTCGCGGCTTACGATTCGCTTGATGAGGTCTTCCTTGGTGAGCCAATCGAGTTTGCGATAGATTTCGGGCAGGAAGGGAGCGATCTCGGTATCGTTTACTTCAATTCGTTCGAGTTCGTCCATCACCTTATAGAGTTGCTTGGTGCAGATTTCCTGTGGTTCGGGAAGTACGCCTGCTTCAAACTTTTTGCCGATTACCTTTTCGATGATACGCACCTTTCCCTTTTCACGCAGGTGGATAATGGAGATGCTCGTACCGCGTTTACCGGCTCGTCCGGTACGACCGGAGCGATGGGTGTAGTTTTCTACGTCGTCGGGGAGTCCGTAGTTGATGACGTGTGTGAGGTCTTCTACGTCGAGTCCGCGGGCGGCTACGTCGGTGGCTACGAGGAGCTGGGTATGATGTTGGCGGAACTTCTGCATGGTGAGGTCGCGCTGTGCTTGTGAGAGGTCGCCATGAAGGGCTTCGGCGTTGTATCCGTCGCGGATGAGTTGGTCGGCTACTTCTTGTGTTTCGAGGCGGGTACGGCAGAAGATGATGCCATAGATACGGGGGAAGTAGTCGACGATGCGCTTGAGGGCGGCATATTTGTCTTTGGCATGAACGAGGTAGTAGATGTGGTTGACGTTTTCTGCACCTTCGTTGCGCGAACCTACTACGATTTCTTTGTAGTCGTGGAGATAGCTTTTTGCAATGCGTTCGATTTCTTTGCCCATGGTGGCAGAGAAGAGGAGTGTGTTGCGCTGAGCGGGGACGCCTGCTAGGATTTCGTCGATGCTTTCGGTGAATCCCATGTTGAGCATTTCGTCGGCTTCATCGAGTACGACGTTTTCTACGGCATCGAGCTTTGCTACGCCTCGGTGCATGAGGTCGATGAGTCGGCCGGGGGTGGCTACGATTACTTGTGCGCCCTTGCGCAGGGAGCGTATTTGGCTTTCGATGCTCGAGCCGCCATAGACGGCGAGCACGTGGAGGTCGTCGATATAGCGCGAATACTCTTTGAGGTCGCCAGCTATCTGCAGGCAGAGTTCGCGGGTGGGGCTGAGGATGACGGCTTGGGTCTGTTTGCTCTTGGGATCTACTTTTTGCAGTACGGGCAGACCGAAGGCAGCCGTTTTACCAGTACCAGTTTGCGCCAGGGCGATGACGTCGTTGCCCACGCCGAGGAGGTAGGGGATGACTTCTTCTTGTACTGGCATGGGGTGTTCGTATCCCATCTCGCTGATGGCGCGGCGGATTTCTTCCGATACGCCTAACTCTTCAAATGTCTTCAAAATATGGGTGGTGTTTGTTTGCTGGTTGGGGTGATTTTAGTGGCTCTAGGGGGACTAGGTGTCCTAGGTGTTCTAGGTGTTCTAGGTGTTCTAGGTGTCCTAGGGGGGCTAGGTGTTCTAGGGGGGTAGGATGACTTTTATTTTCCTTCTTTGAGGAATTGGAGGGCGCGCTTTACGATGTCGCTGCGCTTGTTGACAAGGCGGAAGTATTCGTTACGGTCCCAGAGGTCGTAGGCGATGGTGGCCTTGAGGGTGAATTGGAGGTCTTTGAGGGTAGACTGTAGGTCTTTGTCGTCCTTAGGCTCTACTTTTTTGCGCTTGCCTTCTGCCATGATGGAGTCGGTGAGCGAGGTGGGGACGGTGAAGTACTGCTCGAAGTCTTCAAACTTGCGGTATTTGCGCTTTAATGTCTTACGATTTTCGTCTACGTAGCGGAGTACGGCTTCATTGATGAGGTTGTAGCGGCGCAGTGAGCGGTAGTAGGGCGAATAGGTGGTGGTGTCGAGGGGTACGAAGATGTCGGGCATGATGCCACCTCCTCCGTATACGGTGCGGTGCTTTACGAGCGTCTTGTATACTTTGGTGGAGTCGAGATGAATGCTATCGATAGATGTGAGTTCGCCGCGGGTGTAGCGATTGTCGAGGTCGCGTTCGTATTCGCTCTTTTCGCCTTTGACGTATGGCTTTTGGATGCATCGACCTGAGGGTGTATAGTAGTGAGATACGGTGAGGCGAATCATGGATCCGTCGGGGAGGTCGATGGGGCGCTGGACGAGTCCTTTGCCGAATGTGCGTCGGCCGATGATGGTGCCACGGTCGTGGTCTTGCACGGCTCCGCTTACGATTTCGGCTGCTGAGGCTGTGAATTCGTCGACGAGTATTACTACGCGTCCTTCTGTCTGCATCAACCCGTCGGCTTCGGCATGTAGTTCTTGTCGGGGCATGACGCGTCCGTCGGTGTAGACTACCATGGAGCCTTTGGGTAGGAATTCGCTTGCTACGTCTTGTGCTGCGTTGAGATAGCCGCCTCCGTTCATGCTGAGGTCGAGAATGATGTCCTTCATGCCTTGCTTGCGAAGGAGGGCGATTTTGTCGTGTACTTCCTTGCCTGAAGTGGCTCCGAAACTGTCGAGGTGGATGTAGCCTGCGGTGGGTGTGATCATGTAAGCTGCATCAACGGTGTTGACGGGTATTTTGTCGCGAGTGACTTTGAAGTGGAGTACGCCCTGTGTGCCACGACGGACGATGTCGAGGTTGGCGATGGTGCCTTTGGGGCCGCGTAGCTTGGTCATGATGCTGTCGCGATCCATCTTTACGCCTGCGATTTTGACGCCGTTGACGGCAATGATGCGGTCGCCCGAGAGGATGCCGGCTTTTTCGCAGGGTCCTTTGCTGATTACTTGAAGTACGAGCAGGGTGTCTTTTACCATGTTGAAGCTTACGCCGATGCCTTCGAAGTTGCCGTTGAGTGGCTCGTTGAGTTTCTTGGTGTCTTTGGCGTTGGTATAGGAGGAGTGGGGGTCGAGCTTGCTGAGCATGCCGTTGATGGCGTCTTCTGCGAGCTTCTGCTGGTCTACGCTGTCAACGTAGAGGCTTGTGATGGCTACTTGCGCCATCTGCAGTTTTTTGATTTGTTCGAAGTCGATGTCGCCGTAGCGTGATTGGGCGCAAGCGGGTAGGACGAGGAGGGTGAGGAGGAGGAGGATTTGTCGCATGGGGTGGGGTTTGGGGGATTTTCTGGGGGCTCTAGGTGTTCTAGGTGTTCTAGGTGTTCTAGGTGCTCTAGGTGTCCTAGGTGTTCTAGGTGTTCTAGGTGTTCTAGGTGTTCTAGGTGTTCTAGGTGTCCTAGGTGTTCCTAGGTGTTCTAGGGAGGGGAGGGAAGTTATTTTTCGGGGGAGGCGGGTGGGGGGAGGAAGGCTGATACGTCTTTGCCGTAGGCGATGAGCTCGCGTACTACGCTTGAGGAGATGTCGGAGTAGTGGGCTTCGGTGAAGAGCATAACGGTCTCGACGCCTGCGAGTCGCTTGTTCATGGCGGCGATGTCGCGCTCGTATTCGAAGTCTTTTACTGAGCGGAGTCCACGCAGGATGAATGTTGCTCCCTCTCTGCGGGCTAGGTCGATGGTGAGGTCGGTATATGCTACTACTTTGATGCGGGGCTCGTTGGCATAGACGCGTCGAATGGCTTCTACTCGCTGTTCGGGGGTGTAGAATGAACGTTTTTTGTCGTTGACGCCTACGCCGATGACGATGCGATCGAACATGGGTAGGCCTCGCTCTACGATGCTGGCATGACCCACGGTGAAGGGGTCGAAGGAGCCGGGGAATATGGCGGTTTTCACGGGGTGAGGGGGCTTGGGGGGTCTTTTTAGGGGGACTAGTTTTTCTAGTGATTCTAGTATTTCTAGTGATTCTAGTTTTTCTAGTGATTCTAGTTTTTCTAGTGATTCTAGATATTCTAGTAGGGGGGGATTATTCTTCTGTTGTTTCTTCGTTGGCGGGGTCTTCTTCTACTACGAGGTTGTCGATGATGAAGCCTTGGCGCTCCATGGTGTTTTTGCCCATGTAGTATTCGAGGAGTTTTGCTACGTTGTCGCTCTTGTGGAGGGTGACGGGGTCGAGACGCATGCCGGGACCGATGAAGGTTTTGAATTCTTCGGGGTCGATCTCGCCGAGGCCTTTGAATCGGGTGATTTCGGGGTTGGGGCTGAGCTTCTCGATGGCGGCGAGGCGCTCTTCGTCGGAGTAGCAGTAGATGGTCTCGTATTCAGAGCGCTCGCTTGCTTGCGTTTTCTTTAGGATGGCGGCACCCGCGCTCTTGTCGCTGACGGTTTTGAGTTTGGGTGTAGCGCCGCGCACCTTTTTCTTCTTGTTGCGTACGCGGAAGAGTGGTGTCTGAAGTATGTAGACGTGTCCTTTCTTGATGAGGTCGGGGAAGAACTGCAGGAAGAAGGTGATGATGAGCAGACGAATGTGCATACCGTCGACGTCGGCATCAGTGGCTACAATCACCTTGTTGTAACGTAGCCCGTCGAGTCCATCCTCGATGTTGAGCGCAGCCTGTAGGAGGTTGAATTCTTCGTTTTCGTAGACAACCTTTTTGGTCAATCCGAAGCAGTTGAGCGGTTTGCCTCGAAGCGAGAATACGGCTTGGGTCTGTGCGTTGCGTGTCTTGGTGATAGATCCGCTTGCGGAGTCGCCCTCGGTGATGAATATAGAGGAGTCGAAGCGTGGGTCTTCTTGCTCTTCGTCTTGTTTTTTCTTGGCTTTGGGCGCGGGATCGTTGAGGTGGATGCGGCAATCGCGCAGTTTGCGGTTGTGAAGGTTTGCTTTCTTGGCACGCTCGCGGGCGAGCTTTGTCACTCCGGCAATGGCTTTACGTTCCTTTTCGCTTTCTTCTATCTTTTGCTTAATGATGTCTGCCACATCGGTGTGCATGTGGAGGTAGTTGTCGACGTTTTCCTTGATGAAATCGCCTACGAACTTATTGACGCTCACGCCTGAGAGAGGGAATGGCTTTCCGTTAGAGTCCTTGTCGGGGGCCATGGTCAGTGATCCCAGTTTGATCTTGGTCTGGCTCTCGAATAGGGGCTCGATGACACGGATGGCGATGGCGGCTACGAGGCCGTTGCGCACGTCCTGTACGTCGTAGTTCTTGCCAAAATATTCCTTGATAGCCTTGGCAATGTGTTCCTTGAAAGCACTTTGGTGGGTACCGCCCTGGGTGGTGTGTTGTCCGTTGACAAAGGAGTAATACTCTTCGCCATACTGCGAGGTATGGGTGAAGGCAATATCGATGTTGGGACCTGTGAGGTGGACGATGGGGTAGAGCCCGGGGGCGGTCATGTTGTCGTTGAGGAGATCCTCGAGTCCGTTGCGGCTAAGGATGCGTCTGCCGTTGTAGAAGATGGCAAGGCCTGTGTTGAGGTAGGTGTAGTTGCGGAGCATGTTTTCTACGAACTCGCTGTGGAATCGATAGCCCTGGAAGAGAGCTTTGTCGGGTTCGAAGAAGATATAGGTGCCGTTTTCCTCGTCGGAGGGTCCTGTCTCATCGCTTACGAGCACACCTTTTTCGAAGATAGCCTCGTGCATTTGACCATCGCGCACGCTTCGGGCAATGAATCGGGATGAGAGGGCATTGACAGCCTTAAGTCCCACACCATTCATACCCACGGATGCGGTAAACACAGCAGTGTCGTACTTACCACCGGTGTTGAGCTTCGAGACAGCGTCGACCAATGCTCCGAGGGGGATGCCACGTCCGTAGTCGCGAATTTCTGCGGTCAGGTTGTCGTGGATGTTCACCTCGATGCGTTTGCCGAATCCTTCGTTGAACTCGTCGATGCTATTGTCGATGCTTTCCTTGAGGAGCACGTAGATGCCGTCTTCGGCATGCGATCCGTCGCCCAGTCGGCCAATGTACATGCCGGGGCGGGTACGGATGTGCTCTGTATCTTCAAGGTGTCGTATCTTGCTCTCGTCGTAAACTACAGACATGGTGGTGGGTTTTGGGGTTTTAGGTGGACTAGGGGTGCTATATATTTTAGCTCTTTATGTTTTAGAGGGGCTGCTTGAAGCAGCGGCGGCGCTTGTGTTGCTCGGTCTTGAAGTACTGCCACTGGTTTTGCACCTTATCGTTCATTTCGAGCTCGGGATTGCTCTCGGCATATTCGAAGCCAAGTTCTTTGTAGACGGGGATGAGGTCGGTAAATAGTAGAGCGTTGACGCCCTTGCCTTGATAGTCGGGGCGAACGGCTACGAGCAGCAGATCGAGTACCTTGGGACGTTTCCACATGAGCGCTTTGAGCAGATGGAACCATCCGAAGGGCAGCAGTCGGCCTTTTGCCTTCTGAAGTGCTCGCGAGAGCGATGCCATAGAGATGCCTACGGCTACAATCTCGCCTGCTTCATTCTCTACGATGCTCACCATGCGGAGGTCGAGTACGGGCACGTACATATTGACGTACTGATCGATCTGTCGCTCCGTCATGCGAGAGTAGCCGAAGAGGGGCGTGTAGGCATCGTTGATGAGGCGGAAGATGTCGTGAGCAATGCCCGTTTCTTTGATTTCCTTCTTGCTCTTGATCTTACGTATGTGAAGATTATATTTACGTGCAATGATTTGCGAGATGCGTTGGTGCTTCTCGGGGATCTGGTCGGGCACGTAGATCTTCATCTCTACCCAGTCGGCGCTCTTTTCCATGCCGAGTCGCTCCATGTGTTGGGGGTAGTAGGGGTAGTTGTAGATGGTGGCCATGGTCGAGAGCTGGTCGAAACCTTCGATGAGCATGCCTTCGGCGTCCATATCGGTGAATCCGAGCGGTCCCTCGATCTCTGTCATGCCACGCTCACGGCCCCAGTGCTTCACGGTGTCGATGAGTGCGGTGCTCACTTCTATGTCGTCGATAAAGTCGATCCATCCGAAGCGTACGGTGCGTTTATTCCACGTCTCGTTGGCTCGGCGGTTAATGATTGCGGCCACGCGTCCCACGATCTTACCATCGCGCAAGGCGAGGAAGTAGTCGGCTTCGCAAAACTCGAATGCAGCGTTCTTCTGCGGCGAGAAAGTGTTGAGCATATCGTCGTAGAGGTCGGGTACGGAGTAGGGGTTGCCTTTGTAGAATTCGTAGTTGAAACGTATGAACTTCTTAAGTTCGGCCTTCGTCGTGACTTTTTTTATTTCGACAGACATATCGTTTGCTTGTGTATGTGTAGAGTGGTTTGTATTCTAAAAGTTTTAGCTTGCAAAGTTACTTATTTTTTGTCAGTAAGCGGGCTTTTTCGCGGAATAACCCGTGAAAATTACTTATTTTCGCGCCATTCCTTCTCGGCGCTTCGCGCCTTAACGGGTAAATGAAAAGGCGCATAAAAGGGGGGGGACTTCACCAGAAGTCATGATATTTTAAACTTTTGTTACAAAAAATGCTGAATATTCTTGGCAGTCTTCGCCGGGTTGACTATATTTGTCGCAAGTTTCCCTTGAGGAACGCACAGACCTTATTATTAACCCTAAATCCACATTTGTCATGGGACTTACAGAAGCTGTAAAAAGCGTGTTTTCGAAGTACGCTACTTTTGCCGGACGTGCATCGCGTTCGGAGTATTGGTTTTTCTATTTGTTTAATATCCTGCTTGAAATAGGTTTGCTCCTTTTGGGTCTCATTATCGGTGCCATTTTGGGCAAGGGAGCGGGCGCTTTGGGCGGCATGGCAGTAGCCTATGTGCTTCTCTGCATCTATGGCCTTATTGCCATTATCCCGAGCATCTCCGTTTTTGTGCGCCGTATGCACGATATTGGCCGTTCTGGCTGGTGGTATTGGATCGCGTTGATCCCCATTGTGGGCGCCATCGTGCTGCTCGTATTCCTTGTCACTGGCGGTGATCGTGGCGACAACCAGTATGGTCCGGAGCCGCTCTAATCTTTAGGAGCAATCACCCTTTTGGGAAATCCGCTTCCTCTCCCCATGCTTCTCACGTTGGGACGAGGAAGCGGATTTTGCGTTGTAAGAAAGGCTTTCTCGCGCGCGCGTGTCAGAGAGTTTCGGGAGTCAAATACCCATTTGCTTACACCTTTTATTTATATATCGCTGATAATCAGCGAGCTACGCAGTGTATGCAGTGCCTCTTTGCCTGCACATATCTTACACTTTGCTTGCACTTCCATTATCCATTGCCCATTCCCATTCGAAGGGGTGGAAGCGGATTATTTTATCCTATGGACGAGTGAAAATTATCCCATGAAAGCGTTCAGATTATCCCCCGTGCAAGAAATCTTAGCGAAGAGCTTCGGCGTGAGGCCGAGTGCAGACAAAAGTGCAGGCAACGTGTAGGTAGATAGATTGGCGAATCCTCTCAATATCAGAGTGATAAGGCAAAAAGAGTGACGGATGAGGAAATAACCGACCGAAAACTCTCTGTAACGCGCGCGCGAGGAAGCACATCGCAATAAGGCATTCATAACGTACACTCGGCTTTACATAATGACAGAAATTAATCGTAAAAGGTTAATTTTAAACACAATACGAGCGTGTCTCTTTGCCAAAAAGAAATAAAGACATACCTTTGCAGCCCAAAGGCGCAAACGGATCAACCAAACATTCTCTTATATTCTCAAAGCATCTCAGAATAATCCCGTTAGAAAGCCTACCAGATTCTTGAATAAGTCAACCTTGTATATCCACGTGCGAGGCACATCTCTTATGCTGTGTCGCGAAGCGTGGCTTTTGCTTGTTTACATGAATCGATGGATTGGAATAAAATACAACAAATATAGATCAACCAATATGAACAAGAAGTTAGTGCTCCTCGGAGCTGCCGCCCTGCTAAGCGCGGCAACGGCTTCGGCACAAAAGCTGGTAACAGGCCGAGTGACCGACTCGCACGGAGAGCCCGTGATGGGCGCAACCGTACGCGTGGCAGGCACCAAGGTGATTACCACGACCGATGCCAACGGACAGTTTAAACTCTCCGGTGTGCCCGCCTCGGCAAAGAAACTCACCGTGTCGTATATCGGTATGAATTCCGCTACCGTCAGCGTGAGCGGCAACGTACAGGTGACGCTTAAAGACAACGAACTCGGCGAAGCCGTAGTCATCGGTTATGGTTCTGCCAAGAAAGTAGGCACCGTAGTAGGTTCGGTGAAGAAGGTAGGAAGCGACGTGGTCGACAGTAAGCCCGCCACCAACGTGGCAGATGCCCTTCAGGGCCAGGTGGCAGGTCTGAACATCTCCAACAACTCGGGCGATGTGGGCACCACGCAGAACATGAGCATCAGCATCCGCGGTATCGGTTCGCTCACCGCAGGCACCACTCCCCTTATCGTAGTCGACGGTACACCCGCTGGCGTGAGCATTCTGCAGATGCTCGGCCCCAACGATATCGAGAGTGTCACCACGCTCAAGGACGCTTCGGCCACGAGTATCTACGGTTCGCGTGCCGCCAACGGTGTGATCTATATCACCACCAAGAAGGGTCGCAACAACGAGAAAGCACAGGTCTCTATCTCGCAGAATGTGGGTTGGAGCCAGTTGGCACGCTCATTTGGCAACCCTATGAGCGCCGACGAACTTCTCGACTTCCAGCTCGAAAACGGCATTATCTACCCATCAAACTATGCCACATTCAAGGCACACGGCGCCAACACCAACTGGCAGAAATACGTGTTTGACAATGCTGCACCCATGCACACCACCGACTTCAGCATACGCGGAGGTACGCAGCGTACCACCTACTACGTATCGGCTTCCTATCTGAAGCAGAACGGTATCACCTATGGTTCGAGCATTAAGCGTACCACCTTGCGCACCAACCTCGAAACACGCGCTAAGGATTGGCTCAAGTTTGGCATCAACCAGAGCATTGGCTACTCCGAAAACAAAGGTAATGGCTATGCCTCTACGGCAAGCAACAGCATGTCGTCGCCCGCCAATATTGCCATGAACTGGCCCCAATATTGGGACTACACCACCTATAAGAACACCACCCACCACATCTGGGGCTCAGAGTCGTGGGGCTACGGTGGTCTGTACGACCCCTACTACTTGGTCGACTCACGTGTGAGCAACGTCAACAACATCGTCTACAGCGGAACGGCATATGCCGAAATCGCTCCCGTGCGTGGCCTTACACTCCGTTCGCAGCTCGGACTCTATGCTGTAGAAAACTGGATCAAGTCCGTCTCTCTCCCCAGCTTCAATCAAAACTACAACGGCGGTACGGGCTATGCCAGCCGTGAGGGTGCACACTCCTCAACGTGGACCATCACCAATACGGCAGAGTATAAGTTCTCGGTGAAAGACAACAACCACTTCACCTTCCTGCTCGGACAAGAAGGCATCAAGTACGACATGGACGACTTCACCGCAAGCATCCATGGCCTTAACGACGACCGACTCATCAACCTCAGCGCAGGTACCACCCCCGTGGCATCATCGGAGTCGAACTCCAAGTATGAGTACCTCAGCTTCTTCGGCCGTGCCGACTACGACTTCAAACAGAAGTACTACGCCAACTTCACCATGCGCTCCGATGCCTCTTCACGCTTCGGCCGTACCAACCGTACAGCATTCTTCTTCAGCGGCGGCCTCATGTGGGACCTCATGCAAGAGCAGTTTATGCGTCGCGCATCGTCATGGCTCACCAACTTGCAACTCAAGTTTAGCGTAGGTTCTACGGGTAACTCCGAAGTGGGCAACTACACCCACCTCGCCCTCTCAGGCAACACACAGTATGGCGGCGACCAAGCCATGTACTACGGACAGTTCCCCAACTCCGACCTCGGATGGGAAAAGCAGATCCAGACCAACCTCGGCGTGACCGCATCGTTCTGGGGCAAGCTCACACTCGACTTCAACTTCTACAATCGTAAGACGAAGAACATGCTCATGAGCACACCTCTGCCTTACACCACCGGTATGACCTCGATGATGAAGAACATCGGCGAGATGACCAACCGCGGTATAGAAATCGAAGTGAACTACGACATCTTCCGTTCACGCGACTGGTACGTCAACTTCCATACCAACTATTCTTACAACCTCAACAGCATCGACAAGCTCTTCTACGGCCTCGACGAATGGCCCGTGAAAGACGCCCTCGTCAACTACATCGTGGGCAAGAGCCTCGACTTCTACATGCCTATCTACGCAGGTATCGACGAGACCGACGGTGCACCCATGTGGTACAAAGTAGGCTATAGTGGCAAGCCCGGCTATACCTTCAACCCCGAGACCATGACCAAGGACGAGACGCAGATCGAAAGCCTCTACCAAGACACTGGCAAGAAGCGCTTCGCTCCCCACAACGGCGGCTTCGGATTCCAAATCGGCTGGAAGGGCATCTCGCTCGTGGCAGACTTCGCCTATACGCTCGGCAAGTACATGGTCAACAACTCCTACTTCCTCGCTACCTCATCAAGCGTAGCCACACAAGGCATCAACATGGATCGCGACGCACTCCAGATGTGGAAAAAGCCCGGCGATCACGCCCTGCTCCCCGCATTCAAGTACGACTCACAGTTTGATACCCACTTGCTCGAAAACTCTTCTTACCTCCGTATGAAGAACCTCCAGGTGTTCTACACATTGCCTAAGAAGTGGATGGAAGCCTCACGCTTCTTCGAGAGCGTAAGAGTCAACTTCACCGGTCGTAACATCTTCACCATTACGAAGTTTAAGGGCGTAGACCCCGAGGTCAACTCCAACCTCACCGCGGGCAATTATCCCGCCACACGTCAGTACACCATCGGCGTAGACGTGACCTTCTAAACCCTTACATTCCACCATTCAACAATATAAGCATACAAATGAAAAAGCATATCATCAAGGCACTCTGCTGCACGCTTCTGGCGCTACCCGCACTCACCTCGTGCGAACTCGACCAGTTCCCCTCAGACAGCCTTACCGATCAGGAATCGTGGAAGTCGTATACCGATGCCACGAACCAATACAAGGGTCTTATGGCCCAGCTTCGCTCCGACGTGGGCGGCGCCAATGCCTACATCTCCGATGTGATGACCGACCTCTTCAATCAGCGCATGACCTCTATGACCCTGCAGAAAGAACACACCTGGAGCTTCACAGGTAGCGACTTCTCAGGCGACGTGATCTATGCCAACAACTACTCCGTAGTGCTCCAAGCCAACTATATCCTTAATAATATAGATCGCGTAGAGAACGGCACCACAGAGCTTACTGCCATGCAGAAGGCCAACCTCGACAATATCAAGGCTTCAGCCTACTTCGCTCGCGCTTACGCTTACAGCAATCTCGTGACCCGCTACTGCAAGGACTATGAGCCTGAGACAGCAGCCCAAGAGCTCGGCCTGCCCATCGTACAGACCGTAAGCAGCGAAGACCGCCCCGAGCGTGCTACGCTGCAAGCCACCTGCGACTCTATCGAGAAGGATATGGACCGCGCACAGCTCTATTTCGACAAGGTAGACCAGTACAACGCTACACTCACAGGCAGCAACGCCTCTACCAAGGCCATCACTTCTGATATCTACCATCCCAATGCAAGCGCCCTCACCGCCCTGCGTGCACGCTTCTACCTCTACGAGCACCGCTTCGATGAGGCCATCAACGCGGCATACATTATCGTAGGCGATTATCCCCTCGCCACAGGTCTCGACCAGGTGCAAGACCTTTGGCTCTTCGACTCTGCAAGCGAGATCATCTATGAGCCCGAGCAGACACAAGACGAGATCACCAACACCTACGGCATCTACTTGACCTTCAACATCACCACACAGAACCTCGAGACCTACCTCAACGGTATGAGTCCCGACTTTCTCCCCACACAGGGACTTGTCAATCTCTACGAATCGGACGATTACCGTCGCAAGGTCTACTTCAGCCACAAGTATAGCGGCTACAACTCCTTCTACGTATCGCTCGAGTCGAGCGGACGCTATGGCGTGGTAGAACTCGTGCAGATGGGCTACCCCGCCGACATAGCAAGCACGAATGGCAAGACCGAAGACGGCATAGTCTTCACCAAGTTCTCAGGCAATGCCATGCTACGTAAGCAAGGCTTGTGGTACTCAGAGATCTACAACATGTCGAAAGCATTCCGTTCGGCCGAAGCCTATCTCATCATCGCCGAAGCCAGCCTGCGCAAGGCCGCTCCCGACGAGGCCGAAGCACGCGACATGCTCAACCAGTTGCGCGAAGCGCGTGGCGCTTCTCCCATTGCCGACGACGTGACGGGCGACGACCTCGTCAAGGTGATGCAGGATGAATGGACGCGTGAGTTCGTGGGCGAAGGCTACCGCCTCGACTGCCTCAAGCGTTGGCACCAGGGCTTCAAGCGCCTCACACCGCAGCGATTCAACAATCCCGTGCTGGTCAACGTCAATGGCTATCAGAACCTCCAGATCGATGCCACAGACAATCGCTTCGTATGGCCCATCCCGCAGCAAGATATGCAGGCTAACCCCAATATCAAGCAGAACGAGGGCTATTAATTCCTATTATAAGCTATCGTAGCAGTGCCTTCTTAGCAGAGAAGCACTGCTACGATACAACTCAACTTTTTTCAACGATTACAACGATGAAACATACCATCAGCAAACTCTTCCTGCTCCTCGTTGCAGCAGTGGCCATGGCGGCATGTACCGACACCGACGTGCCCGAACTCGCCACCTATCCCGCACAGGAGACGCTCGACAACTGGACATCGGACTATCTCGAGTCGGGCGCTTCATATGCCATCAGTATCACCACCAACGAGCAGGGCGACACCATCTGCAACTTTACTATGACCGATTCCGAGACAGGTCAGGTAAGCGCCCTGCAAAGCTCCGACCTTAGCTATGACAAGGCTGTGGGCATGTCGGTGATCAACTTCACCACCTCTCCCTTCTCACGCATGCCTATGCGCATCTACCTCAGCCGCCGCCATACACTCGACGCGATGAACGTACAGATCTTCACCGTCGAGACATACAACGGCTCTGAGTACGAGACGCTCGAAGCAGCCTTTAATGCCTCAAGTCATAAGGGCGCTGCGCTGCAAGGTTTCGTATGGAACAATGATGAGGCTGGCGTGAGCCTCCTCTTCGACGACGATACTCACTTCACTTACGAAATCGGCGAAGAAGAAGGTCAAGGCACCTATACTTACAATGTAGCCATGGGCGAAGGCACACTCGTCTTTGCCGACGGCACTACAGCTACCATCTCCTTCAACGCTGCCAACCAGATGACCTTCACTCGCGGAGGCCAGTCAGTAAATCTCTTCGTGGTAGATTAATCGACATATTTCGGTAGGCGCTATGCATCGTCCTGCCGCGGATACATAAAAGCCTTGCCAGAGTTTACCCTATCTTGGGTTAGCTTTGGCAAGGCTTTTCGTTTGTAAGTGTGTCATTGATGCCGTGTTGAGTTATCTTTCATAGTAGGGAATGTTTCCTCTCATCGGCTTGTAAAGTAACATTATTTCCTTGGCTAGCATATTCCCTTGCCTGGCATATTCCCTTGGTTAGCATATATCCTTGGCTGGTACGGCCACAAGAAAAGCCCCGCAAAGCGTGATACTTTGCGGGGCTTGCTTATGCTGATTCCACTGTAGGGCTGCGCCAGAGTCTCAAGTTAGAGCGTGGCACGCAGCCATGTAGCGATTATTTTTTTCTGGAGGGGCTCTGCTTAGAAGTGGTGTTCTTAGCAGTAAGTTTATCGCCTAAGATGCGATAGTGTGGTTGTTGCTGCTTGCGCAGTTCTGCCAGGTGCTGTTGTCTGATCTTCTCGCCGCGTGCTTTCCATTCTTCCATAGAGTAGAATTGGCCCGTGGCTGGATCGAGATATTTCGGAGAGACGAGGAAGCTATTGCGTTCGGTCGAAGCGTTGCCTTTGTCGGTGCTTTGAGTTTTGCCTCTGAAGCCTACAGTTTCTACCGAAACAGAGGCTACGCCAGAGCTGACCATGCCCAATTCGCGTGCGGCAGCCATAGAGAGGTCTACCACTCGGCCGTGAGCGTAAGGTCCGCGGTCGGTCACTCTGACCACGACTTCCTTGCCGTTGCTTTTATTGGTTACTTTGAGGAGTGTTCCAAAGGGGAGGGTGCGATGTGCGCAGGTGAGGCTGTCTTTATGATAGCGTGAGCCATCGCTGGTGCGTCGTCCGTGAACTCGGTTGCTGTAGTATGATGCTTTGCCGTGAGTCTGGGCGAGCGTGGGGATTGATGTTGCGAATGTTACGAGTGTTGCTAATAGGAAAAATACTTTTCTAATAATCATTTGTTGAGTTTTGCCACGAGGACCGTTGGCGGCGTCGTATAAGGCAAGCTTAGCAATGCTGCCCG
>JBNMGC010000003.1:0-65015 GCA_050873845.1 Alloprevotella sp. | reverse complement strand
TGAACATTGCTTAGTGCCTTGAAATCAAGTATAAAGTTACGATTTTTTTTCCAGACTACAAAATATCAAAGAGCAATATAGTATTAAACTAACGTAATATTAATTAGGTCGGCTCTGCTGACTTTTTCAAGTGGACTCAATCATTGGATTTTTCCTTTGCCATAGCAGGTTTTACACTGGCCGCTAGCGCTGCCCCATAGGCAGTCTTGGATTTTATGATTTCGCCATCACTTAATAGAACCACCCTTGAAAGTTTGTTTTACAAGATAGACTGAATGATAGCATGCAGAAAATCCGCCCCATGTTGAGCATAAGGCGGATTTCCGAAAAGAGTATTGTTGCGTCGAGTGGCGAGAGACGTTAGCGTTTGGGAGCACGCGGAGTGACTACAAGGTCTTTGGCAGGAAGGCTGTGCCAATTGAAATAGTCGGCATTGTTGAAATTGATAGCCCAATCGCTCAGCATGGGGTAGGCTTCCGACACTTTTACGCGTTCCTTAGGCCATGCCCATCGGCCTGCCACACAGAGCACCTGAGGAGACTGGCTATTCTTCACGTTGGTGAGCATATCCTGGCGGTTGAACTGGGTCACGCTGCCATCCTTGTCGTAGACCTTTAGGCTGAACTTATTAAGGTTTGCCTCCATAGAGGCCATGGGCCAATCGAGGGCTTCGCTCAGAAGCACGGGATCGAGGGTTACTTTCGTGGTGTTGACCATCACGCCCTCGGGCACACCAAAGAGGTCGTGAACTTCGCCTAATAATTTGCCATCGTAGTACACCTCCGTTTTGCGCATAGCACCAGCTGCCATGAGGTAGACGGCAGCTTTTTCATTGCCCATCGGGGTGACTTCTAGCACCACGTCGTTCATGTCGTAGTCATCGTCAAGCCCAGCATTTTCAAAGGCGAGTGTCCAGTGTTGGCGCTTCTCGTAAGTGTCTTCAGTGGTGGAAGATTCTGCTTCTGTCGGGTCGTTCACCGTGTATTTGTAGGCATCGCCATATTCACCTGCAAACGTGGCTGCATTGTAACTTGAGTTGCGTGCACGATCGGAGAGCTTAGGCTTAAGTTGATTACCGTTGACGTCGGTGAGGGCTACAACAAAGCTATTGCACTCTGGCCAAGAATTTTCATACTCTCCATAATAATAAGAACCTGTTGAATTATATCTATATGTGAAATATGTATCAAACCCTAAGAGAGTCATCCCATCATATATAGCAAACCCAACACGTGGCATTGTGCTATTGTTTCTTCCCGAATTCCATGTAGCATTTGCATAATAAGTTGGGTTTCCCATTCGACTCGGAAACCCCATGGGAACTTCAAGACGATCCATAATATCCTTCGTTCCTTTCATAGTCATATTTATATTACGGAACGCAAAGAAACCATATTTATACCCCTTGGGAATTTCTATTTTGAAAGTTTCACCTCTAATGGACGATATATCACTGATTTTGTCAATATATTGTCTTGGCTCTGTCCATGATCCTTCGTTCGTTTTGCTCTCATATTGCAATGTGTAGCTTCTTGCATAATTATTGGTAATCTCAATAAGACGCACATGCTTCAAGTCGCTATGAGTATTTTTATAAAGATAGTACCCAAAACAAATGTTGGTGTTTATTTTAGTGCCCACATACACAGGCGTGACATAAATAGTCTGTTTGTCTTGCGAAGTACCTTCAGAAGTCACCTCACCTGTTGCTACAAAGTCTACATCACAGAGTACGCGAGTACTAGTATTGACATCCCCATTAAGAGGTAACACTGTGGTTATATCATTCCACGTCCACTCAGGGAAATACATCCAACCTGTAGTTGTAACGTCTGAAAAATGGCTATTGCTTTCTAATGCCTTCTTTATTGGCGCCTTCTTCATCGAAGCCGCCTCATCATCGGTCTTCTTAAAGTGTACATTCACCACTTGGTGCGGATCGCCCGTGAGATCGATGCGCTTGTACTGACGGCGGCCCTGTGAATCCTTGAATACGAGGCCGAAACTGCTTGCATCGCCCTGCGGCACATCAACGTACATCACGCCATTATCATTGATGTTCATATCGCCGAAGATAGTGGCCTGCTGCTTCATGATGCTCTGTGCCGTGATAGATCCAGGAGTGTCGCTCATGATATTGAGTCGTACGGGAGTTGAGGTAATCCAAGTGGTGTTAGGATCGACATTCGAGCCATCGGTCCAACCTTGCTTCGCTTGCTTCAGTGCCACGTCTTCCGAACATGCACTTAGCATTACCAATGCCGTGAGTGCCATTAAGGCGACACCCATCATGTGATTTCTGTAGGTAAACATCTCTAGAATGATTAAAAGGGGTAAAACGAAAGGGTTATTTTGCTTGCAAATATAACGAATATTATCCAATCGTACACAGACATTAGACAAAAAGTTCACAACTTGTCAGAAAAGCGTACAGATGGAGGAAAATTCGCAAAGAGCATTCTTCATGCAAAATGAAGATTCTGCTACGCAGTGTGTTCTGCGCTGTTAGGAAAAATAAATATTGGAGCCTATGAAAAAAGACTTCTTCACGCGTATATGCGCACGCGCGCATCAGCTTGTTTTACCACAGGAATGCATCATTGCCGTCACTATTCGTACGTAATACGCTTATATTCAGTGGATTACAAAGTGTAGGCACCCCCTCTTTGCCTACACTTTGCTTGCACTTTTGCCTGCACTTGGCTTATCTTTGGCAAGGGTAATGCAAGTCGAGCGCAATAAGCTCGATTCAAGTGCCGAACTGCAGTTTATCTTAACGTTTCCCTACGCCAAGCATGCCCTACAGACGTGACCCTATTTTCCCATGGAAGCGTTTTTCCTTGTCCATGGGGAAAATCAAACGCTTCCATAGGAAAAAAATCTCTCAAGAGAGGGAAAAATCAAGTGCAAGGATATGTGGCAGAGGAGTGACGGCAAACAGATATCTCTTACACTACATTTCTCTCTGATAATCAACAGAGTAATTCATATCAAGTGCAAGAAACGGGGATAAGCTATGCAAAACTCGCTGTAATGCGCGCGCGTGAGGTTGAAGAAAAAGTGTACAAACTGTACACTCTTTTTGGTGGCAAATATCGTGTCGGCTAACTTTGCACATACAAAGGAGAAGTCGAGGTCGGTGCTCATCGACACAAGCATCGACCTCTCTACAAAAGTCCATTTATGACGATGTGATACGTCGTGGGCTAAGGTCGACTCTCATTGCCATAGACGTCGACGGCGGTTACTACGTAGCGGCTGTGGCGCAGGGCGGGCAGAGCAAGGGTGCACTCGTAGAGGGGCTGACGGAGGTGGGTGGCGAGGAGACGATCGCCCATGAGGGAGTCGATGCGGTAGACGTTGTAGGTGACGGGCTGTCGGCTATTGTCAGTAGATGGGGTCCATTGGAGGCGAAGACGAAGGCCATCGATGCGCTGCGTCATTACGGGATGAGTAGGCGGGATGCTGTCGGCCCAAGTCATGGGCGGAATGAGGGCTTGCTGGGCATAGAAGGAGTTACAGAGCCAATCGTAAAGCCCCTTCTCGTTGGCAAGGAGGAACTTGGTGCGGAAGAAAGCTTGTCCGCCTAAGCCCTCGGCACGCGCCACGTTCATCTGCCGGCGGATGGTGGTAAGCGACCAATCCTTTTCGCGAGGATTGAGGAAATAGATGCCGAGGCCGGGCACGATGGGGCGTCCCGCATCATGCTCTTTCCAGTCGGCGAGGAAAGGGTAGAAATGCTTTCCATCGAAGTACATCATGGGGAAGAGCATATCCATCCACCCCTCTCGGAGCCAGCGCTGTGCATCCTGCGATACGGCATCGCGAGCATTCCATCCATAAGAAGAGTAGCGCGGGAGGTCGGCATATTTACCGACGGGCGAACAACTGAGTTTCACCCACGGGCGCACACCCTTCACAGCATCATGGATGGCGCGTACGCAGCGATCGATGTTGGCTGTGCGCCACTGGCTGCGCGACTGGCCACCGTGGGCATAGCGTCGATAAGTGGCATCGTCGTTGAAGGGGATGGCGGATTCGGGATAACGGATATAGTCCAGATGGATGCCGTCTACATCGTAAGCCTCAACGATTTCTTGACAGATGCGTGCCAAGTAGTCGGCCGTCTGAGGCACGCCAGGATCCATCATCCACTGATCGCCACAGCGCTGACAGAGTTCGGGATGCTGCTGCGGGAGAGCACGTTTGCCAAGCTGCTTGGCTACTGCTACCTTGCAGATGGGGAATGCTACCACCCAGGCATGGATTTCCATGCCGCGCCGATGACACTCTTCAGTGGCGAAGCGCAAGGGGTCGTAGAGTGGACGGCGGCCGGGGGTGCCTGTAAAGATGCCGTCCCAAGGCTCTATGGCAGAGGCATAGGCTGTGGTAGAGCGTATGCGCGACTGGAAGAGCACGGTGTTGATGCCCGCAGCCTGAAGTTTGTCGAGCATGATGCAGAGTTGCTGGCGCTGCGCCTCGGCTTGTGCTTCTGTGGTGGCGGGGCGGTTGGGCCAGTCGAGGCCCATCAACGTGGTGAGCCAGGCGGCACGCACTTCGTAGCGAATGTTAGGCGAAATGGGGGAATGCTGCTGGGCATTTCCCGAAAAGATGGAAACGGCGAAGAAGGATAGCAATATAAAGATGCTACGCATACGATTGATATCTGTATTATTGAATGATCTGATTCTGCTCATCATGAGCTCTGTTCAGCCTATACTGGGGGGGGCACGATTCTGCCTATACTGGGGGCGACGCGTCCTCGCGTCGGCGGACAATAACCTATAAAGTAGTGAACCTATAGGAAGTGGGGGCGAAGCGTCTCGCTTCGGCGGGCATTGAGGGGCTCGATGTCCCGAAATGGCGAGTGGGGATAGAGATTGATTCTCAGACGCGCTCGGCATCGAGCCTCGCGTGTCTGGCCGAAGCGAGACGCTTCGCCCCCACTTCCTTTGAACTTACCGCTTGGTTGTAGCTTTCTATTGAAGGAGTGGCGATGCCGACGCGGGGACGCGTCGCCCATGGTAAAGGCTGAGGGGAATATTACACCGCTGTATTATAACCTCAGAAATCTACTTTACTTGCTGAAAGAGAGGATGAAGCATGCCTCGAGGCACACCGAGCTTGAGAGCCTGGTTGAGGTCGGCTTTGGCAGCGTTTTTCTCGCCCAGTCGGATGAGCATTTTGGCGCGCTCTATGTAGTAGCCGCTCTCAGTGGGGCAGAGCTGAATGAGCGAGTCGTAGTCGGCACGTGCCATGGCAGGCATATCGAGTTCAGACTCTACCATGGCTCGCGTAGAGAGTGCATCGATGCTCTGCGGATGGACTGATACGATGAGGTTGAGCCTATTGAGCGCCTCTTTGGGTTGGCCCATCTTCTGCAGCGTGAGGGCATCGAGGAGTTGCGCATTCTCATTTTGCGGATTCTCGCGAAGGATGGTCTGCAGGTCGGCATGGGCATCGGTGAAGAGGCGGAGCTGATAGCGAGCAGCGGCACGGATGAAGCGTGCCTTCTCGAGCAACTGCGCGTTCATACCCTCAAGGTCGGGCTTGTCGAGCACCTGTTGCGCGTCGTCGATGGCCTCAGCCGAATGGCCCAACTGCAGATTGGCTTCAGCACGTGCCAAGCGGGCATCGAAGTAATTGGGATAATCACGAACGATCTCCGTGAGTCGCTTGACAGCCTCGACGTTGTTGCCCCGAGCCATGTCTACAAGGCCGAGGTTGTACTTAATCACATGGTTGCCAGGTGCTGTCGGACGGAGCTTGAGCGCTTCGTGAAATAGGCGTTCGGCTTCGCTGAGCGAGTCGGCATGCAGGGCATTGAAGGCTCGGCGCAAGTTGTCCACATACTTCACGGAGTCGGCTTGCAAGCGCTCGTTTATCTTGAGGTCGTCCTTATAATCGTCCACCGTCTTGGAACGCACGCTGCCTCCACGCTTCAGTTCTACGATGGTCTGCGCACGTAGCGTCTGCCCCCATGCCAGAGAGAGCACGGATAGGAAGATTGCGGATAGGAGTCTTGATAACATCATGCTTTTCATTTCATGGAAAGAAACACCTCTTTCCCCCACTCCACCGCAGACGATGGGATGAAAGAAAGAGGTTTTTCAATAGTTGTTTACTTTTGAGGAGAGCGAGATGGTCCCTCCCCCCACGCGTTAGCTCGTCTTACTTCTTCTTCTCCATCACGATAGCGTCGATCACAGCTACTGCTGTCACGTTGACGATATCGTTGACCGAACTTTCGAAGTCGGTGAAGTGGATAGGCTTGTTCAGACCCATCTGGATGGGACCTACCACCTCGCCATCGTCGACGAGCGCCTTGACCATCTTGTAAGAAGAGTTGGCTGAAGAGAGGTTGGGGAAGATGAGGGTATTGACATCCTGGCCCTTGAGCTTATTGAAGGGGTACTTCTCGTCGCGCAGTTCCTTGTCCATAGCGAAGTTGAGCTGCATTTCGCCGTCGACCATGAGATCGGGACAATTGTCGTGCAGGCGCTTCACCACATTCTGTACTACGGCTGCGCTACCATCGTTGTCGGTGCCAAAGTTGGAGTAAGAGAGCATGGCCATAGACGGAGTACGATTGAAGAAACGCACGGTGTCGGCTGAAAGGCGTGCTATGTCATAGAGTACCTCTTCATTAGGATGACGGTTGACCAACGTATCGGCCACGAAGAGTATGCCCTTCTTGGTGTTGATGAGGTGCATGGTGCCGAAGTGATTGTAGCCTTCACGCACACCGATTACCTCGCGTGCCACCTTGAAGGTGTTGGAGTACTTCGTATAAAGGCCTGTGATGAATGCATCGGCTTCGCCCGTCTCTACCATCATCATGCCGAAGTAGTTGCGCTCATACATCTTGTCTTCAGCCTCTTGAGGAGTGTAGCCATGACGCTCCATCTTCTTGGCGAAGATCTGTGCATAGCGGTGGCGACGCTCGTTCTGAGTGTCGTTGCGAAGGTTGAGTATCTCGATGCCCTCGAGGTTGAGCTTCAAATCCTCTGCAATCTTGCGTATCTGCACGTCGTTGCCGAGCAAGATGGGGAAGCAGATGCCCTCCTCCTTAGCACGCACAGCAGCTTCGAGCATGGTGGGGTGTGTGCCCTCGGCAAATACTACGCGCTTCGGATTGAGGCGAGCGGTATCGTAGAGGTTTTGCGTAAACTTGGTCTCCTGCCCCATGAGTTCGCGCAGGTGCTGACGATAGGCTTTCCAATCGGTGATGGGCTTACGAGCCACACCGCTTTCCATGGCAGCCTTGGCCACAGCCATACTTACCTCGGTGATCAGACGGGGATCGACGGGTTTGGGGATGAAGTAGTCGGGACCGAAAGTAAAGTTGCGCACGTGGTAGGCACGATTCACGATGTCGGGCACCGGACGGCGAGCCAGGTCGGCAATGGCGCGAGCTGCAGCCATCTTCATATCCTCATTGATGGCAGTAGCGGCTGTATCGAGCGCACCGCGGAAGATGTAGGGGAAACCGATTACGTTGTTGATCTGGTTGGGATAATCTGTACGGCCTGTACTCATCAGCACGTCGGGGCGTGCTGCCGTGGCATCCTCGTAAGAGATTTCGGGCACGGGGTTGGCCAAAGCGAAGATAATCGGGCTGTTGGCCATAGAGCGTACCATGTCCTGCGTGAGCACATTGCCCTTAGAGAGTCCTACGAATACGTCGGCACCATTCACGGCCTCAGCCAGAGTGTGTACGTCGGTACGTGTGGTAGCGAATTCGCGCTTTTGCTCATTGAGATTGTCGCGATCGGCGGTGATTACGCCCTTTGAGTCGAGCATAACGACGTTTTCCTTGCGTGCACCAAAGGCGCAGTAGAGGCGCGTACATGAGATGGCTGCTGCGCCAGCACCGTTGACTACAATCTTAACGTCCTCTATCTTCTTGCCAGCCACCATGAGCGCATTGATCAGTCCAGCTGCCGAGATGATGGCCGTACCGTGCTGGTCGTCGTGCATCACGGGGATGTCGAGTTCTTCCTTCAGTCGCTTCTCTATCTCGAAGCATTCAGGAGCCTTGATATCCTCGAGGTTGATACCACCAAAGGTGGGAGCTATGGCCTTAACGGCTGCGATAAACTTATCGGGATCTTTCTCGTTGACTTCGATATCGAAGGCATCTACACCAGCATATATCTTGAAGAGGAGACTCTTACCCTCCATCACGGGCTTACCGCTCATCGCACCGATATCGCCAAGGCCAAGCACGGCTGTACCATTAGAGATGACTGCCACGAGGTTGCCCTTGTTGGTATAACGATAGGCATCGTGCGGATTTTTTTGGATTTCCAGACAGGGTTCTGCCACACCAGGCGAATAGGCCAGAGAGAGGTCGGTCTGTGTGCGGTAGGGCTTGGTGGGAACGATTTCAATCTTTCCGGGCTTACCCATCTCATGATAGTGAAGGGCTGCCTCCTTTGTGATTTTTACCATTATGCTGTTGTTAAGTGTTGTTGTGTATGGTTTTTCAATATATTCATAGGCCTCCCTCTGTCACAATAAAAGCGGGAGCTACCTTTACAAATAGCCGAGTACACTTGGCACTCGGCTACAAATGTTTAGCAAATATACTATTTTTGTTTGTAGTCAGTAAGTATATTGCTATGTTTTTTTACTATATGACTATTTTTTGCGTCACATTGCACAAAGTTTATTCCTCAGTGCAATGTTTTGACTTGATTTAGAAGCGATAAGTAAGCGTAAAGCCGATATTGCGGAAGCCTCGGTCGATGATGGCATCGCCGTGGCCCAAGTTGAAGGCCACCATAGGGCGATAGTCGAGTCCCATGGTGAGGGGCACATCCTTGATGGTAAATCCGAATCCGAGTGTACCTACGGGGCCTATAAATGCGCCATCATAGCCATCGCATTCGTAATGGCCCACGCCTCCACCAAATCCGCCCCAGAATTTCCAGGTAGCGAAGCGCGGCGTCCAGTTGGGCCACTGCTTAATGTTCCAATTGTATACGGCTTGGAAAGCGAATCCATCGCTGAGGTTGAAGAGTCCCGCAGTCACATCGAGAAAGTTGCGCTTACTGAAGTGGTATTGATATTCGAGGTCGATGGTAGAGCCACCTGCGTGGAAACCAAGAGCGTGACGTGTCTTTTGAGCCTGCGCACTCAGTGCGCAGAGCACAAGGGCTAAGCTGAGGAGTATCTTTTTCATTGCAGTAGCGTTTTTGAGGGGGATTGGCATAGATTCTCTGACTCGAGATTACTCTATTATCGCCCCGTGGGTGAAACGATGCTCACAAATGTAGGCTTTTTTGCCATACGCATCCCAAACCAAATCTTAAAGAGTGCAAAGTATGTTGTACAACATATGTTCAATAGTTCTGCCGTATACGTACTTCACAATTATTTTGTAAATTCGCTCCCAATAAGTTCACATTCGAATCACATTAAAATATATACACTTTATGAAAAAGACTTCTATCGAGACCCTTGCTCGCGAGGATGCTTTCCATCTTATTGGCAAGGAGTGGATGCTCATCACTGCAGGCACATTAGACAAGCACAACATGATGACTGCCTCTTGGGGCGGCATTGGCTGGCTTTGGAACAAGCCCGTAGCTTTCATCTTCGTACGTCCGGAGCGTTTCACCTACCCCTTGATTGAGGAAAACGAGCACCTGACGCTCACATTCTTGGGCAACGATGAAAAGATGCGTGAGATTTATAACTTTTGCGGCTCTAAGTCTGGCCGCGATTACGACAAGACGCGTGAGACAGGACTCACTCCCATCATGACAGAGCACGGCGCCGTGGGCTTTGCAGAGGCTCGCATTACCATTGAGGGCCGCAAGATGTTCCGCAGTGAGTTCAAGCCCGAGCAATTCCTCGACAAGGAGGCACTCACTCGTTGGTACAACGACAAGCCGGGAGGCTCTCTCCACACGATGTATATCGTAGAGATTGAGAGCGTTTACGTAAAGGATTAAGCACTTTCACAAAAAGTCTCAGATCGAGATAAAGATTAGGGCTGGATTCCTCTTAGGGGGAATTCAGCCCATTCTTTTGATAATATTGCTGTCCGCTAAACCTCAAAAGAGCATAGGAATCCTATTTTCGATAGTAGTTATTATCAAGGCTAAACGAAGGCTTTTCTGTCCCGTTCTGATAGTTCTTCCATCGTACACCGCTCGGTGGTAGTGCTGCCGCCGGGCGGTGGCAATGCTGCCACCGAGCGGTGGCAATGCTGCCGCCGGGCGGTGAACGATGGAAGGATGGTCATTTGTAAACGGCAAGATGACTGTTTGCGGACGGCTAAAAGCTTATTTGCGAACGGCTATACGTTCATGCAGCGATGATATTTCCATCGCAGAAAGGTGTGTATATTCTTTATCATCCATTTCGCGATGAGTCTCATGCACACTCGACATCGAGCCTCGCATGCCTAGCCGAAGCGAGACGCTTCGCCCCACTGCCTTTAGGGCAAGAGCTTTAGCGAACAGCAATATTTTGGTAACTTTCCTTTCTTAGTTCCTTTTTGTGTACAACAAAAGCGGAGAGGCGCTACCCCTTGTGTGGGGGGATGAGCACCTCTCCGCTTTTATAATCTATGCGGAAACCGCAATTTTTCTATTTCAGAAGTGAGATGTATTAGAACATCTTCTCGGGATATACGCCCTCGTCGCTGAGTTTCTGGAACTTCTCTACTACGCCCGGACGATCCTCGGGATAAGTTACGCCGAACCACTTAGAAGTAGTATCGAGCACTTCGCAAGTAGCTACGCCGTCCTTGATGAGTTTGTCTACCATCAAGGGGATGAAGAATTCGCTCTTAGGATTCTCCATGTTCTTCGGATCTGAAAGGAAGGTCTTGAAGAACTCGTTGCTGTGCTTAAAGTAGTCGGGAGTGAAGCCCCAGAAGTTCATTGAGACGGGAGTATTGTCGGGGATAGATACCCACTCTTCGTCATCGCCAAGATACTTCACTACGCCGTCGAAGCGCTGAATCTTAGTACGCTCTACTACGGAAGTCAGGTGGTGGTTGGCATCGTTTTCGCAAACGCCACGGCTTACCGTACCACTATCAGAGAGTGTGTTGCCTACGCGGAAGCCTACCATAGCGTATTTACCAGTGCTGCCCTCGGGAAGTTCTGAGAGCCACTTGCCCATTACCTGGAAAGCGTCGCGATCATAGAAGTCGTCGCAGTTGATTACAGCGAAGGGCTCGTTGATTACGCTTTCACCCATCATCAAGGCGTGGTTTGTACCCCAAGGCTTAGTGCGGCCCTCGGGACAAGTGAAGCCTTCGGGCAGTGCGTCGAGGCTCTGGAAGACGAGCTCGCAGGGAATGTGGCCTTCATACTTGGAAAGCACGATACGACGGAAGTCATCTTCGAAGTCCTTGCGAATTACGAATACGAGCTTGCCAAAACCAGCGTGGATTGCGTCGTAGATAGAATAGTCCATGATGGTTTCGCCATGAGGACCGAGCTCGTCGAGCTGCTTCAAGCCGCCGTAGCGGCTACCCATTCCTGCTGCCAGGAGAAAGAGTGTAGGTTTCATTTGATAGAAATGTATTTTAATGTTGTTAGATGCTCTTGTTATTGCAATGCAAAAGTACAATAAAAGCGTGAAATGCAAACCATACTTTGCTATTTTTTGCAAGGAGAGGCAGATTATGCTATGAAGGAGCGGTTTGTACGCTCTTAAAGCACCAGTTGGTCAAGCATTGTCGGCTAATGTCTCGCCTCCCTCTGTCAAGCCTTTTCGGCAGCGGCCTCAGCACAGCGTTCGCCATCGATAGCGGCGCTTACGATGCCTCCTGCATAGCCTGCGCCCTCTCCGCAAGGATAGAGACCTGCCACTTGCACGTGGGCCAATGTCTCGTGGTCGCGAAGGATGCGCACGGGCGAAGAAGTACGCGTTTCGCTGGCTATCAAGATGGCCTCGTTGGTCAAGAAGCCACGGCTTCTACGGCCAAAAGCATTGAAGCCCTCAATGAGTCGTGAGCTCACGAAGCGTGGCAGCCAGAAGTGGAGGGGCGACGAGATGAGTCCCGGCGAATAGCTCGACTTGGGCAGGTCGTAGCTCAAGCGACCGTTAACGAAGTCGGCCATGCGCTGAGCGGGAGCCGTCTGAGAGCGTCCTCCCTGCTGCCACGTGGCCTTCTCGAGCGCTTCTTGGAAGTACATCATGCGCAGTGGATTCTTGGGATCGTTGATGTCTTGGTGTGTCTCGGCAAAGGTGCCATCTGCCATGGCTTCGAGCAGGAAGGGAGCGAGTTCGCCGTCGAGATCCTCGGGGCGGGTTTCGACCACCATGCCCGAATTGCTCCAAGCGGAGTTGCGAAGCGAGGGGCTCATGCCATTGACCACCACCTGTTGCGGTCCGCTTGCTGCGGGCACCACGATACCGCCGGGACACATGCAGAAGCTATACACTCCTCGTCCGCCGCTCTGCGCCACGTAGCTATACTCTGCCGCGGGCAGGTAGCGGCCGCGGCCCTCGCGGCTGTGATATTGTATCTGATCGATCAGTTCAGAGGGATGCTCCAAGCGTACGCCCACAGCGATACCTTTCTGTTCGAGAGCGATGCCTTGTGCATGAAGTTGGCGATACACGTCGCGAGCAGAGTGGCCCGTGGCCAGGATGACGGGGCCATAGAAGGCTTCGCCCGTACTGCACTCCACGCCTTTCACCTCTTCGTGCTCCACAATGAGGCGATCCACGCGGGTCTGAAAATGCACTTCACCTCCACAGTCAAGGATTTGCTTACGCATATTCTCAATGATGCGGGGCAAGCGATCGGTGCCAATATGGGGGTGGGCGTCAACGAGGATATCGGGATTGGCGCCGAACTGGCAAAACACGCGGAGGATCTTCTCTACATTGCCACGCTTCTTCGATCGGGTATAGAGTTTTCCATCGGAGTAGGCTCCTGCACCGCCCTCGCCAAAGGAGTAGTTGCTCTCAGCATCAACGCGATGTTCGCGCGATATGAGGGCTATATCTTTGCGTCGTTCGTGTACGTCTTTTCCACGTTCAAGCACTACGGGCTTCTTCCCCAGTTCGATTAGTCGCAGTGCGGCAAAGAGTCCACCAGGCCCAGCTCCAACTACGATGACTCGCTCTCCATGGCTCACGTCTTGATACTCCACGGGGTCGAAATCCAAGCGTGGCGGCATCTCGTTGATAAATGG
This sequence comes from Alloprevotella sp., assembly GCA_050873845.1. GTDB lineage: Bacteria > Bacteroidota > Bacteroidia > Bacteroidales > Bacteroidaceae > Alloprevotella. The sequence continues at coordinate 51,843 of JBNMGC010000003.1, read as the reverse complement.
TTCAAGCGTGAGGTTGACCATCACCGTGCGCTGACGAGCGTCAATGCTACGCTTGCGAATGCGAAGGGCATTGATGGTGCGCACATCGATGTGAAGGCTCTCTGCCACAAAGCGGCGCAAACGCTCCTCGTCGTAGGCGATGTCGGGGGTCACACGCAGAGTGATGCGGCGCTCTATTTCGTCGTACTGAATGGTGTTTTCTACAGGACGCGGCCCAGCCGTACGTGGGGCATAGTCTTCACGTGGGGCAAATGCCTTGTGTGGTTGACGATGCTCTTTATGTGAGCGACGATCCTGCTTATTATTAAAGGAGGGGCGAGCCTCTCGCGAAGCCTCTGCTGCGGGGCGTTCGCGTCGTTCTCCTGGCCGAGCAGGACTGAACTTACGCTTTCCAGCCTCTTGTCCTCGACCTGTGCTGATGGCGTTGCGATTGCGCGGGTTCTGATTGCCTCCGCGCTTATTGTTGTCTCTCATTTTCTTCTGTTATCTTCATTTGCTTATATGGGATAGCCTCCTTACCCGAAGAGCTCGCGCAATGCTTGCTCTACACGGGCCACAGGCACCACCTCGATGCCGTCTACGTGGGGCAGTCCTTTCATATTGCCTTCGGGCACGAGTATGCGGTTGAAGCCGAGTTTGGCGGCTTCGCTTATGCGCTGGGCAATACGCGTCACGGGACGTATCTCGCCGCTCAGTCCCACCTCGCCAGCCATGCATATGCTGCGCTCAATGGGGGTATCGACATTGCTTGAAAGTACGGAGGCTATCACAGCGAGATCTATGGCGGGATCGGCCACACGGATGCCTCCGGCAATGTTGAAGAACACGTCCTTTGCTCCTATCTTGAAGCCTACTCGCTTCTCGAGCACGGCCAAGAGCATATTGAGGCGACGGAGGTCAAAGCCCGTAGCGGAGCGTTGCGGTGTGCCGTATACTGCTGACGACACGAGGGCTTGTGTCTCTATCAAGAAGGGGCGCACGCCTTCGATGGCAGCAGCCACGGCCGTACCGCTCAGTTCATCTCCTCCTTGCGTAAGGAGCATCTCCGAGGGATTGGCCACGGCGCGAAGGCCATCGCTCTGCATCTCGTAGATACCAAGTTCGGAGGTCGATCCGAAACGATTCTTGATGCTGCGCAAGATGCGGTACATGTAGTGGCGATCGCCCTCAAACTGCAGTACGGTGTCGACAATGTGTTCGAGCACCTTCGGACCGGCTATGGTACCATCCTTCGTGATATGTCCAACGAGGATGACGGGTACACCGCTCTCCTTGGCATACTTCAGTAGCGAGGCAGCGCATTCGCGTATCTGCGTGACGCTTCCTGGCGACGACTCCACGCTCTCCACGCTCATGGTCTGAATGGAGTCGATCACCACGAGTTGGGGCTTGATCTGTCGTATCTGTTCGAACACCTGCTCCACGCGAGTCTCGCAGAGCAGGAGCACATCTGCTGAGGAATTGCTGATACGGTCGGCACGAAGTTTGATTTGGTGTTCACTTTCCTCACCGCTCACATAGAGCACGCGCAGGCCTTGCAGGCGTACGACGGTCTGAAGCAGGAGTGTAGACTTGCCTATACCTGGTTCGCCGCCAATGAGCGTGAGCGAGCCGGGCACAATGCCTCCACCGAGCACGCGGTCGAGCTCAGCATCGAGTGTCTGTATGCGCGGTTCTTCTTGTACCGACACCTCTGATAGCGGTATGGCGCGTGACTTTCCGCCACCCACTCCGGTGAGTTCCTGCCGGGCTTGACGTTCGCTTACGGCAGAGTTGGTCTCGGGGCGGATGGTCATCTGCTTCATGGTGTTCCATGCCCCGCACGACGGACAGCGGCCCACCCATTTCGGGGAGTCCATGCCACATTCCGAACATACGTATACAGTCTTTGTCTTTGCCACTTTTCTGTTGTTTATTTTAAGGGGAAAGGTGAACTTTTAGTTGAGAGAAGCGATTTCTTAACTTCTCAACATTTCAACTTTTCAACTAAACATTCCCTCTCTACATACTGCCGAGTGCACGCTTCATTGCCACGAGTTCTTCGCGTATCTTGCGCAATCTTTGCAGTGCCTCGAATGGTTGTGCTGTGCCCTGCTTGTTTTGCTTGAGCACTTCTCGAGCTGCTGCGAGCTTAAGGCCGCGCACCTTCACGAGGTCATAGACGATGCGTATCTTAGCAATGTCTTCCTTCGTATACTGACGCACGCCGTTTCCTATTTTCTTGGGAGCAATCTGCTTAGGGAACTGCTTTTCCCAATAGCGCAGGAGGGTCTCGCTCACGCCGAGATGTTGTGCTACTTCTCTGATGGAGTAGAAGTATTTTTCGTCGTTGATTACTGTATCTGGCATAACGTTAGGTTTGGTTTTCGGGCAAAGTTAACATTTGAAAGGGAAAGGGGAAAGGAAAAGGAGGCTTATTTTCAAGTAATGAGTAATAAGTAATGAGTAATACATTCTTGCAATCGTCTCCGTTCTTACTTGTTTCCCCCTGTTCTGTGGGCGACGCGTCTCGCGTCGGCGTCGTCTTGATCAAGCGATGAATGTGCACGTTACTTGCTGAGTACAGACTTGCTGCACGCTGGCGATGCCGACGCGAGGACGCGTCGCCCCCAGTAGGCTCTGAGTAGGCTTTGAGTAGGCGCTCTGAGTAGGATCTGAGTACAGACTTGCTACCCGTAGGTGATGCCGACGCGAGGACGCGTCGCCCACATAGCTAATAAAAGAGCCACGCTTATTAACAGAGAGACGGACCGCTTCCCGCAGTGGGAAGCAGTCCGTCTCATTTTCTTTGTTCAGTAGATAAGTTCTTCTGCTGATAGGTGTGCGTTAAGCGTTAGCCTCTTCTACAGATACCACGCTGCGGTCACGCTGACCACGGTGGAAGCTAACTACGCCGTCAACGAGGGCGAAGAGTGTGTGATCCTTACCCATGCCAACGTTCTTACCAGGATAGTGAACAGTACCGCGCTGACGAACGATGATGTTGCCAGCTACGCAGGTCTGACCACCCCAAATCTTAACGCCTAATCTCTGTGAGGCCGATTCACGACCGTTCTTAGAACTACCTACACCTTTCTTGTGTGCCATTTCTTTCTAATACTTTAAAGGATTAAGCAATTACGTTCTTGATTGTCACTTCAGTAAACTGGTGGCGATAGCCATTGAGCTTACGATAGCCTTTGCGACGCTTCTTGTGGAATACGAGCACCTTCTCACCCTTTACGAGGGGGCTTACTACTTCGCATACTACCTTGGCGCCTTCTACGGTAGGAGCACCTACCTTCACGTTGCCGTTGTCTTCAATCAACAACACTTTGTCAAATTCAACAGTCTGGCCATTCTCGGCACCGCAGATGTGGTTTACAAAGAGCTTCTTGCCCTCTTCTGCTTTAAACTGCTGACCGTTAATCTCTACGATTGCGTACATTTGTAATTATATGTATAAACGGTTTTTTCCAGGAGGCGGACTGCAACCGCAGTCTCTTCATTTAGCCCCGTTGGACTCTAAATCGGCTGCAAATGTACCACTTTATTTTGAGTTACAACGACTTTTGCCCTGTTTTTTTCTTCTTATGCGCGCTTTTATTTCCTTCTTCACAGGCCTTGTGCTACCTTTGTCCTGCATTTCCTTATCAACAAATCTCCCTCACATGAAGAAATCGCAAGAAAATTGGCTCGAGAAGTACCATCAGATGAAGCTATTTATCGAGGAGCGCCACCACCTGCCCGACAAGCGGAAGGTGGAGAATCGTGGCCTGCTCAATTGGTGGAAATACAACCGCAAGATGCAGAAAGCGGGCAAGCTCAGTCCTTACTATGCGGAACTGCTCCACTTGCTCTCCGACATGCGCTGCCCACCACCAGGCTCTGCGGGAAGCGACCATTAGCCTCCTCCACACAGACACGCGTAAAGCCCCAGCTCATGAGAAGAGTCGGGGCTTTACTTGTAGGCGAAGCGAGGGGAATTCACCTCCCTCATACTTTATTGTAAGCCGATTAGGACTGAGGAAGCATTAGTTATCCATATACTTCCACATGCCGCCTTGGTTGGGCGAGTCTTGCTTGTTCGACCATATGTTTGAGGTGGTACCACCACTTGTCTCATCGCTCGAACCGGCACCAAACGTGCGGCTTTCGCACAAGGGAGTGAGTGGTTCGACATAGCTATATGCGGTGAGCGATGGAGCTATATATTTCTTTTTCATAATGCGTATATTCTTTTTTTGAGTAAGGATGGGATTGCTTATTTCAGAATGAATTTCTTGCCGCTTTGGATGTATACGCCACCCTTCACAGCCTTTGCTACGCGGCGACCTGAGAGGTCATAGATAGGTGCATTATCCACCAAGCTATTGTCTGCAGAGATGACTGCGCCGATGCCCGTGAGGTTGCCATCGAAGACGAGCGATACAGCTTGTCCGCTGGGTGCTTGATAGTAGGCGCGATTAGCAGGAATGGTGCTGACCGTAGCTGCAGGCGTCCAGAAGCCCACTGTGTTAGCAGCGCCATCTTTAGGACCAAAGGTAAGGTAGCTTGAGCGGTTGTCGTCGGTAAGGCTCACGGGCACGCTTGTGCCTCGAAGCACGCTCGTATTGCTATTCTCGCCCAATGTGAGTGTGGCGGTTGCGGCCTTGCTATCGCTCACAAGCACCACGCCTGCATTGGCAGCAAAGCCACCGTCTGCGGTAGATTTCACTACGAGCGTATTGTTCTCGGCTGCTTTCTCTGCCACATAAGCCGTAGCATCGCTTACTGCTGAGATGCTATAAGGCAAATAGACAGTGGCATACGAGGCATCGCCCAACTCGTGTAGAGCTACCTGAATGTCGGTTGCTTTGAGGATGTACCAACCGCCATTAGCATCACTTGTCCAATAATTGATGCAACCATTCGTCTCGGCATTGAGCTTATTGTTATTACCATCGATTACGTTCCAGGTACCATCCGTTACGTTCTTGCGGGTAAAAGTGAAACCATATCCTTCAGCAAAACTGCCGAGGGTAGGGGCATTATTATTGGCTCCTGCAGTAGCATTTGTAAGGCCTGTGAGGTAAGTACCTGTATTGGCATTCATCAGTTTATAGGTCTCTGTTCCCTCTACAGGCACGAGTTTCCAGATATAGCTAAGGTCTGTCTTCTCATTAGCTGCATCCAAAGCGCGACCCACGGTGTAGCTGTCGTTAAGGCCTAAGAAGCGGTTGTTGCCATTCTTTGCGCATTGCAAGCGCACGTACTGATTATCGGTGCCTTCCTTTACCTTCTGCTTATACACCAGATAGTTGGCATAAGTAGGATTTGCTCGCAAAGCACTATTTTCATTAGGTGCAACGTTCAAAAAGTCTTTTGCACTGCTTACGAGCGTATTGATATGCGTGTCGATGTTAGGTTTCAAGCTACTAAAGGTCTCGTCGCTGACAGCCTCGAAGTACCATTTGCTCGCTCCTGCATTATAGCCATAGAATATTACATGGTCGTCAGCGTTGGCATGATACCATTTACTACCATTCGTATCAGAGCTTGTGCCTATCGCTGCAGGTCCATCGCTACCATAGCCATTGCTTACGATATAGAGGTTGCTATAGTCGGTATTGACCGTAGCATTGCTTGCATAAAGGTCTGAGAAAGCATTCTTCAGTTTGAGTGTGCCTTCTGTATCGCCACTTTCCACAATCCATACCGAGCTCTTCACCTTGTCGCCCAAGTATACGTAGAGGTTGCTACCCGGGATCACGTTAGGGGTGATATATTTTTTTGTATAAGCATTCTTGATGGCATATTTCTGCCCTACTACAGGCTTATGCTGGTCGATTTGGCTCTTTAGGGTAGAGATGGCAGTATTGGCTTTGGGAAGGAAAGTCTGTAGATTGTCCCAAGTCACTTCTGTATTAACACTCGTAACGAAAGCGTTGTATTCCTCCTGTGTTGGTTGGAACACCCCACCCACATGGCCTGAGAACGATGTTTTGAGACTATTAATATCTGCGGTATAGCTCTCTGCATTATAGAAATAGAACGAAGACCCAATCTCCTCGTTTGCACTGCCATTAATCCAAAATGATAGGTAAGGACTACGCTGATTGAGATAATAGTTCGTCAAGTCTTTTACAGAGATCGTAAAGCCACCAACATTATTAGTCGTATTCTTATGAATATTGAAGGTAGTAAGCCATTGGTCGGCACCTTGGCTCGTGGCGTTGCTGAGCGTGGCATCTACCATCTTGGCTCTTCCATTGCCGCCTTCGTTGTTACCTGCTGCTACATAGTTGAGTGCGAGCACCTTCGTAGCGCCCTCGCTCTTGTTGTAGAACTTGTAACCATTGGTATCGTCGCCCACAACGCACCATAAGCCCTTGTCGAGGGTATTGTCGAGCGTCTGAAAACCATCGCCACTCTTGATGTAGCCGTTAGCATCTACATCCTCGGTCGAGAGATACGTACCGCGCAGCTGCATGGTAAACCAATGCGTATTCGTGGCAAATTTGCCATCCGAGGGAGCGTCTGACACTTGATAATCCACGGCCGTTTGGGCAAAGCCCGAAATAGCACCAACAAGCATCAACGCACACAATAAGAATAAGTTCGTAATCTTTCTCATTGGGTTAATTTTATGTTATATGAATATTTTGTAATATTTTCGTTTGCAGGTTTAGTCTGTAGTCTATGGCCACAAAGTGCTTTTCCGCTCATCCCGTTGGCTTCGCACGAGAGAGCCTTATAATCAAGGCGATACAGTAGCGCACTGCCTCTTATAATAATACATGTTATATTTCGCGCAAATGTACACACAAATACTTAACAGCCCAAATTGGGGGGGGGTAAAATATGTTAACGCATTACTTTCCCCTAAAAAATGCTATCAGCAAGTGACAAAATGAGAAGTGATCAGCCATTTCTGTGGGCGACGCGGGACGCGTCGGCTTCGCAAGTTATTCAGAAGTCTGCTAATAGGAAGTGGGGGCGAAGCGTCTCGCTTCGGCTTGAGGTGCGAGGCTAAATGCCGAAGCGCGTCAAAACTACTAGAATAATCCCTTACGCCGACGCGGGCTTCGAGCCCTTGCCGACGTGCCGAAGCGAGACGCTTCGCCCCCACTGCCTATAAGTTCACTTCTGAAGAATTAGCGAAGCCGACGCGGGACGCGTCGCCCACAGGACTGATAAAATACTCGTGCAGCGGGGAAGTGTCGCCCTCGCTGCAGACACAGGAAATCCTATTTTGACCCTCCGACGCTTCCGTGGGATAATTTTCACGCTTCCATGGGATAATTTTCACGTCTCCATGAGAAAAATTTCACGGAAAGGAGGGGGTAAAAGCAGTGCAAGGGAAGTGACGGCAAAAGTGCAAGTAAACTGCGGGAGCCCTCAGAACGGAATGCACTGATTTTCAGCATCACGAAATCAGGAAGCAGGCAGCAGTGTAAGTAATCCAGAAAGAAATCGGCTGTAATGCGTGCGAGCATGCGCACACGCGAGGTAGAAGATTGGAGTGAAGAAAAAGTGTACAATTTGTTCACTCTTTTTGCCCCGCCCGATTTTTCATCTCAACTTTGCCGTATGAAACAGTGCATATTGACCTATCTACGCCTCATGAGCCATTGCATTCTTGCCGCAGTATCAAGATTTTTCCCTACTTATGCAAAGCATAGCTCCAAAAACAAGCAAACATGCTTTGCTTTGCCCTCACTTTGCATTATCTTTGCAGAAGATAAGCTGCGGCTCGGCATAACATTCAAGTAAACTTGATGTTCTGCTCTCGCACTTTGCACTATCTTTGCACAAGATTTAATAAAACAACATACTCACAATATGATGACAGCTAACGAAATCCGCGACTCATACAAAAAATTCTTTGAGTCGAAGGGACACACCATCGTGCCTTCCGCACCAATGGTGATCAAAGACGATCCTACGCTGATGTTCACCAATGCCGGTATGAACCAGTGGAAGGACATCATCCTGGGACAACGCGACCCAGAACCGCGCCGCCGCGCCGACTCTCAAAAGTGCCTCCGCGTGAGCGGTAAGCACAACGACTTGGAAGAGGTGGGCCACGATACTTACCACCACACCATGTTCGAGATGCTCGGCAACTGGAGCTTTGGCGACTACTTCAAAGAGGGCGCCATAGACTATGCTTGGGAGTACCTCGTCGATGTGCTCCACCTCGACCCTAAAGACCTCTACGTAACCGTATTCGAGGGCTCGGAAGAGGAAGGCCTCAAGCGCGACGACGAAGCTGCCTCATATTGGGCTAAGCACGTGCCCGCCGACCACATTATCAACGGCAATAAGCACGACAACTTCTGGGAAATGGGCGACACGGGTCCCTGCGGACCTTGTTCCGAAATTCACCTCGACAGCCGTACACCCGAGGAGAAGGCGAAAGTGCCCGGACGCGAATTGGTCAACAAGGACGACCCCCAGGTGATTGAAATCTGGAACATCGTGTTCATGCAGTTTGAGCGCAAGGCCAATGGTTCGCTCGTGCCACTGGGCATGAACGTGATCGATACGGGTATGGGCTTCGAACGCCTTGTACGTGCCATCCAGGGCAAGAACTCTAACTACGATACCGACATATTCCAGCCCATCATCAAGAAGATTGGTGAGCTCTCAGGCTTCGAATATGGCAAGGACGAGAAGATTGACGTGGCCATGCGCGTGATTGCCGACCACTTGCGTGCCATTGCCTTCTCTATTGCCGATGGTCAGTTGCCCTCAAACGCTAAGGCGGGCTACGTGATTCGCCGCATCTTGCGTCGTGCCGTGCGCTATGCTTATACCTTCCTCGGCCAGCGCGAAGCCTTCCTCTGTCGCCTCGTGCCGACATTGGTAAAAGAAATGGGCGAAGCTTATCCCGAACTCAAGGCGCAGCAGGTGCTCATCGGCCGCGTGATGCAGGAAGAGGAGGAGAGTTTCCTCCGCACGCTCTCTACGGGTATCAACATGCTCGAAGGCGTAATCAGCCAGACGAAGCAGGAGGGCAAGACCACCGTAGATGGTGAGAAGGCCTTCACGCTGTTCGACACTTATGGTTTCCCGCTCGACCTTACCGAGCTGATCTGCCACGAGAATGGTCTCGAAGTGGACGAAGAGGGATTCAACACCGAGATGCAGAAGCAGAAGGAGCGCGCACGCAACGCTGCTGCTGTGGAGACCGACGACTGGGTGATACTCCGCGAGGGCGAAACGCAATTCCTCGGATGGGACCTCACCGAGTGTGACTGCCACATTCTGCGCTACCGCCGCGTGCAGCAGAAGAAGCAGACTTACTTCGAGCTCGTGCTCGACCAGACTCCCTTCTATGCTGAAATGGGTGGTCAGGTAGGCGATCAGGGCGTGCTCGTCGATGGCGACGAGAAGATTGAGATCTTCGACACAAAGCGCGAGAACAATCTGCCTATCCACCTCACCAAGAAGCTCCCCACTCACCCCGAAGCTACCTTCCACGCTGAGGTGAACATCAAGTTCCGCCGCGGCAGCGAAGCCAACCATACAGCCACTCACTTGCTCGACCAAGCTCTGCGCGAAGTGCTCGGTAGCCACGTGGAGCAGAAGGGGTCGCTCGTCACTCCAGACTATCTCCGCTTCGACTTCTCTCACTTCCAGAAGGTCACTCCCGAGGAGCTGCGCCAGGTGGAACGCATCGTCAACCGCCGCATCCGCGAAGACATCCCCTTGCAGGACCATCGCGACGTGCCTATGGACGAGGCCAAGAAGCTCGGTGCTATCGCCCTCTTCGGCGAGAAGTATGGCGACAAGGTGCGCGTAGTGCAGTTTGGCAAGAGCGTAGAGTTCTGCGGTGGTTGCCACGCCAAGAGCACAGGTCGTATCGGTCTGCTCCGCATCATTAGCGAGAGCAGCGTAGCAGCCGGTGTGCGCCGTATCGAGGCCATCACAGGCGAGGCTGCCGAAGAGAGCGTATACGGCATGCAGGATATGCTCACGGGCTTGAAATCGTTCTTCAACAATGCTAAGGACCTCACCGCCGTGATCAAGAAGACGATCGAGGAGAACGATGGCTTGAAGAAGCAGGTAGAAGGCTACGTGAAGGAGAAACTCGCCGAGACACGCGACCGCCTCGTGAAGAATGCCGAAGAGGTGGATGGCGTGAAACTCGTGAAGTGTGTGATCCCCACCGCCATCGAGCCCAATGCCGTGAAGGACCTTGCCTTCCAGATTGCAAATACATTGCCCAACGATACGCTGTGCGTACTCGGTTCTACACACGAGGGCAAGCCCTTGCTCACCGTGATGATTAGCAAGAACCTCGTAGAGAGCCGTAAGCTCAATGCTGGTCAGCTCGTGCGCGAAGCTGCTAAGCTCATCAAGGGCGGTGGCGGCGGTGCTCCCCACTTCGCTACAGCAGGTGGTAAGGACGCAGCCGGACTCGAAGAGGCTGTGAAGAAGGTGGTAGAATTGGCACTTTCATAAGGCGTCTGACAAAAGACTCTGATATACTAACGAATAAGCGCCGCCCGCGATGATCATATCGCGGGCGGCGCCTTTTCGTTTAGAGTACTTACTATGCTTAAGGATTGTCAATAGAGCCTCAACTTAGTGATTGCAGATCTTACTTGCATCCACCGTGAAGCTATCAGTCTGCGCTGGCATAAACTTGCCTTTTTCCGAAAGGAAATCTACGAGTTCGGCAGCCGTCATGTCGGTAGCAGAGCAGGTATAGAATCGCTCATCCTTGCCAAAGCGGGCTTGGATGGCATCTATGAGTTCTTGCTTACTGGCGTAAGCGTTTCCCTCCATCATGTGGAGTACTTCATGTCCGTGAGTCATATCTTCTTAGTTTATAAGTTTATGGTTGAAAAGTTTACTCTTAACTTCTAAACTATTAAACTTTTCAACTGGGTGCGGTTCCGCACCCACTACCACACCCGTATCTCCACCTCATCATTGGGCCAGTGGGGCTGATAGATGAGCTCGAGAGGATGGCCTCCTACCCCACTCCATTCCACGCTCCGAAGGGCACCGAAATCGGGCTTGCCGAAGTCGAACGAGCGGCCGTAGAGTAACAGCGCGTGTCTGCTCTCATCGATGGCCCAAAGGCCACCGCCATTGGGACACGTCTCGCCCGAACGAAGAAGATCGCGATGAAGGTAGACGTGCCCGAAACGGAGCACTCCCTCCTGGGTGATAATAAACTTCTGATACATTTTTTTCTTAAAAAAGAATACGCGTTGGTGGAATTAGTAAACAAGTTGACAAGTTAACGGGTTAACAGGTAAGTTTGCAAAGCCCTTTAAGCTTTCTGTCATTCTGACTTTAACATAATAAGTGGTGTATAGCATACTTACTTGTTAACCTGTCAACTTGTTACCCCGTTAACCTGAAATTCCGCCAAAGGGTTACTTCTTAGAGATGCGCACCTTGTAAGTGAGTACGTGGTTGGGGACGCAGAACATGGGGAGTGTGCCCACATCCTGTCCGCACGAAGCGTTGCCAATGCCGCGCATCCAAGCATCAAGGTGGAGCACGTTGTGAGCCTTGGGCTGGAGTTCCCAGTAGTGGTTGGCATTCATCAGTTCTTCATCGGTGTAGGGGATGAGCGAGAAGTTGACACGACCTTGCATCTGCATCTTCACACCGAAGCCCTTGCCATCAGTGAGGGTGAGTTCGCGAAGCTGCTCGCGATTGCCCGTCGACTGCGGTTTCATGTTGGGCTCTACCATGGCAGCTGGTGTGGTGGTGTATCGACCGGCTACTACGCCGTCGAGACGATCGCAAGCATTCTCCCAAGGGCCGAGTGCATAGTAGTCTACGTGCGACAGGGCAGAGTCTATCAAGCATACGAGGCCGGCACGACGGAGGTTGCCCGTGTGGGGAGTGAGGCGCACGTCCATGTCGACGATGCCTTGCGGATAGAGGGTATAGTTGATTTCCGTGTCGCAGAGCGAACCCTTACGGGTGGTCTTCACCACAGTGTTGCCTCCTACGTTTTCTACCTTCACCGTGCCCTTGGCTTCAAGTCCGTTGGAGGTATTGCCGAAGCGGTCGTTTTCGATCCAGCGATGGTTGCTATATTCAAAGCCTGCTTGGTCGGCCAAAATATTGCGACCACAGATGGCAAGGCTTGTGAGGCGAGCCGTCTCATTGTCGAAGGTGAGCTGCACACGCTCGTTGCCGATGATGGTCTGGTCGAGCGAGAGGGTCTGAAGCATCTCGGGAGCCTTAGCGTCGGCTTTGATGGTGGGCAGGTTGCCACGCTCGCAGAGCGTATACTGCTTCGTGGCTACCACGTGGCCCGCAGCAGCATAGCGTTGCGCATTGCGGAATGAGGTACGAAGCGTAAGGAGCACTTCTGTACCTGCTATTTCGGCATTGACAAGGTCGGCCTTGGCGAGCTTCAGCGTGAGCGTGGTGCTATCGCCGGGAAGCACAGAGGGGAGTTTCACGCTCTTAGAGCTTACTGTGTAGCCATTCTTCACTACCTCGTAGCGAAGATCGAGATCCTTCAGGTCTTGGAATGCATAAGCATTCTTGAGAGCGACGGTAGCGGTATTCTTGGCTTTGTCTACCTGAACAAGACGGAACTTCACATACTGATGAGCTGCCTTTACTTCGGCGAGCTTGGCACTCTCTTGGCGCAAGCCGTTGATGATACCATTGCAGCAGAAGTTGCCCTGGTGAGGACCGGGGTAGTCGTAGCCCGTGGTGAGGCGATAAATGCCTTGCTTCATGAGTTGCGGATTGAAGATGGATTGATCCACCCAGTCCCAGATACAGCCACCGATGGTAGCGTTAGAGTTTTCGATGCTGGTCCAATACTGATCGAGGTTGCCGATGGCATTGCCCATGGCGTGAGCGTACTCACAGATAAACATGGGCTTATCGAGACCCGAGGTGTTCTGGTTCATCCAAGCCATGCCGGGGTACATCTTCGAGTAGAAGTCGGAGTAGCGTTCGCCACCATAGGGCTTGCTGATACGCGTTCCTTCATAGTGTACAGGACGCGGGTCGAGCTTCTTGGCAGCTTCGTAGCAATACTTGAAGTTTTCACCGGCTCCGGCTTCGTTGCCAAGGCTCCAGATGACTACGCTGGGATGGTTGCGGTCGCGCAGCACCATGCGGTCGATACGATCGACAAAGGCGGGTATCCAGCTCTTGCGGTCGGAGATGCTCTGATTAGCATGGTCCTCAAGATCGGCTTCGTCTACGGTATAGAGTCCGTAGTAGTCGTACATGGCATACATGCGCGCATCGTTGGGATAGTGCGAGGTGCGGATGGTATTGATGTTGTTCTGCTTCATGAGCGTCACGTCGCGCAACATCTCGTCGACAGTTACTGCGCGACCGTGCTTGGCTGATGTGTCATGACGATTCACGCCCTTAAGGAACACGCGTTTACCATTCACATAGAGCAGAGAATTCTTCACCTCTACCTTGCGAAGACCAACCTTGGTAGAGAAAGCCATTTCGTCACGACCCTGTTCGTCCTGCTGGATGATGCGCAAGGTGTAGAGGTTGGGAAGTTCGGCACTCCATAGCTCGGCATTGGGCACGTCGAGCTTGATGTTGGCTTGCGAACCATCAGCACCACTCATCTCTACGCGGTCTTCCTGAATTTCCACGCCCTTGGGGTTGAAGATCTTGGCTACGATGGTCTTCTTGCCACCGAGGTTGTCGCGATTATCGAGCGTGAGCTGCACGTTGACGGTGGCATCGGCTGTGCTGTTGCCATCAATGCGCACATCGGAAGTGACGTAGTGGTCGCGAACGGCCATCTTGGGCGTATTATATAGGTATACCTCACGGAAGATACCGCTCATGCGGAACATGTCCTGGCACTCCAAGTAGGAACCATCGCTCCAGCGGAACACTTGCACTGCAAGACGATTGTCGGTGCCGGGCTTCAGGTAGCGGGTGATATCAAACTCTGATACATTGTTGGAACCCTGCGTATAGCCCACATACTGACCATTGAGCCATACGAAGGCTGCGCTGTAGATACCACCGAAGTGGACGAAGGTGCGGCGGCCATCCCAGTCGGCGGGCACCTTGAAGGTGCGCACATAGGAGCCCACGGGGTCGATGCCGTAGTTCTTGCCTCCATCATTATAGCCCGGACGAGCTTTGATGAAGGGAGGCGTGTTGGCATGGGGATACTCCACATTGCAATAGAGGGGCTTGTCGTAGCCCTGCATCTCCCAGTTGGAGGGCACAGGGATAGTGTCCCACTGGCTCACGTCGTAGCCGTCTTTCCAGAAATCGAGCGGACGCTGCGAGGGCTCAGGCACAAAGTGGAATTTCCACGTACCATTGAGCGACAAGTAACGATCGGTCTGCGGCTGCGTCCAGGGAGTATTGTAATAGGCCTGGTCGGCAAGCATTTCCTTCTCACTATTGTAAGGGAGATAGGTAGCAACACCCTTTTCTTTATTCTCGGCGAAGATGGTTTCATCCTCCCAATAGGGTGATTTAATTTTGGGCTTCTCCACCTGCTCGAAAGTGAACCATGCTTCCTTGTCCTTAGCATTGTAGGCAGTCAGTTTGAGCTGACCATTTTTCAGTGCATACATCTTGCCGCCCTTAGCCTGGCCTGCAGAACGAATGATGTAGGTGCCAAGCTGACCGGCTACGGGTTCAAACTTAAACTGGGCATTATTCCACACTCCATCTTGCGCAGGCCACTGCAGCAAATAGTCGATAGAAGCGTTATTGCCACCATCGTCGAAGTTTTGAGTGTAGAAGGCATTGGCCACCACGCGACGATCGAGGTCGAGCATCTTGATGTTCCAATACTGACCGCGGTTGCCATTATCAGCCTTTTCGCCCACGATTCGAGCATTATTCTCGCCCGAATCGCCGTTACCAAGCACCCAATCAGGATGTTGCACCGAACGTATACGATAGGTCAAATCATTGTCGAAGCCTGAGTGAGTGGCCTCTACTATGGAGAATTGCGCTGCCTTATTGCCTGACGCTTTAGCACGCTCTATCAATACGATTTTCGAGCCCTGAGCAGCAGCAGCCATTTGCGGGCGGTTGGTCGGAACGAGGATCACGTATTTTCCATCAGCCTCAACTTTCCACAGCTGTGCTTCGTCCGAACCATTATTCTCACCTTCTTCCACAGCGTTGCCCTCAGTACGAACGGCTTTATTGGTAAAGGGGTTAATAAATCGCCAAGAACCCGACAGTTCATTGGCAGTAAAGTGCAGACCGGCATTGTCTTCATTGAGCTTTGACAATTCCAGCCCACCCTTACCATTCTCGCCCAGCGCAAGCCCCTTTGCTGCATTTACCAAATGGTAAAGCGCACCGGGCTTAAAATTCTGAGCCTGCACGCCCAATACGCCACATGCCAAAAGCACGAGGAGCATCAAGCAGTGCTTGAAGTTTGTTGTCATCTTCATAGGTGTGATTGTATTATTATATTATTGTATTCAGAGATTGATGCGACGATTTTTTGAGAGAAGCCCTATTATTTAGGACACTCTCTTTCGTTTTTTAGGCCATAAATTTTCTTTTTCTAAAGAGCTACTTCAGCGTATATTCCTTAAAGAACTCATCGATCATGCTTACTCCCTTAGGGGTGGCACACCCACGGAAAGTGACGAGTACGGTATTCTCAAAAAGTTCCCGTTGGGAATATTCCTTAGCTAGGCTATTGCGCTGAAACATTTCCATGCCCGAAGAGAGTTGCCTCACTACTATACGGAAATTTATTTCCTCACGGAATAGACCTTGCTCTTTCCCCTGGTTAAGAAAATTCACCGCATCGTCTTCATTGTCACGCTTATGTTGTTCGAAATAGGCCATTACGCGAGGATATCTCATCACGTCAGCAAAGAAAGAGGAGCATATTTGATCCATCTCTTTCATCTTCGTAACGAAGAGAGGCAATAGAAACTCTAATACATTCTCTGCACGTTGACTAATAAGCGTTAGTCGTTCGTGCTCCACTCTGTCGTGATGTTCAAGACAAGCTAAGAGGAGCTCTTCCTTATCGGCAAACAGCTGATAGAGCGTGCGTTTCGACATGGTAAGCTCGTGCGCAATGTCGTCCATCGTCACACTGCGTATACCTTGAGAATGAAAGAGCTTGGTGGCAACACTGATCACATGTTGCCTTACTTCGTCGCGTTGCTGCATGGATTATTCATATATTATTAAAGGAGCATGAGCACACTTATATTAAAGGAGCATGAGCACACTTATATAAAAGGAGCATGGGCACACTATACATTCGCCACACGCATGATATCGGCAAACACACCGGCAGCGGTCACTTCGGCACCAGCGCCATAACCCTGAATGAGCATGGGGTACTCGTGATAGCGCTCGGTAGTGAGCAGAAGGATATTGTTGGAGCCTTCGAGATCGTAGAGCGGATGGCCTTGAGAGATTTCGCGAAGTCCTACGCTACCCTTTCCGTCGGCCCATTCCGCCACGAAGCGCCATCGTTTGTGCTCCTTGGCAAGGCGCTGACGCTCTGCCTCAAACTTCGTATCGAGTTCGGGAAGGTGCTCCCAAAAGTTTTCTATCGTACCGTCGAAGAGGGCTTGAGGGATAAAAAGATGACTCTCTACATCCTCCACGTCGACACGGTAGCCGCTTTCGCGAGCAAGAATCACAAGTTTGCGAATCACATCTTTACCCGACAGGTCAATGCGCGGATCGGGTTCGCTGTAGCCATTCTCTTGGGCTAGATGCACGGCACGGCTCAGAGGCACGGATTCTGAGAGCGTGTTGAACACATAATTGAGTGTGCCGCTCAGCACGGCCTCTATCTTCAGCACCCGGTCGCCCGAACCAAGGAGATCGCTGATGGTGCTGATGATGGGAAGTCCGGCACCTACATTGGTCTCGAAAAGGAACTTCACGCCCTTTTCTCGCGCTAAGTCCTTCAATCGGCGGTAGTTGGCGTAGGGTGAAGAGGCCGCTATCTTATTGGCCGCTACGATATTGACGTTTTGTCGGAGAAGGCGCTCGTAGTGAGAAGCCACCTCCTCGCTTGCGGTACAGTCTACAAACACGGAATTGAAGATATTCATCTCTTCAATCTCTCGCAGCATGCGTTCCATACCACCCTCGCCCCCTGCGGCCATGGCTTCGCGGTAATGAGCGGGGTCGATTCCATCCACATTGTAAGCCGCGTGGCTGCGTCCGCTCACGCCCACGATATTGATTTTCAGTCCGCGCTCCTTATAGAGCTTATCGCGCTGTGCAGCTATCTGTTCGAGCAGGCTATGTCCCACGGTGCCCGTGCCGCAGATGAAGAGGTTGAGGTCTTCATGTTCACTCAGAAAAAAACTATCGTGAAGCACATTGATCGTCTTGCGCAGCTGCGAGCGATCTACTACGAAAGAGAGGTTCATCTCCTGTCCGCCCATCGCCGTGGCGTTGATGCTGATACCATTGCGGCCCAACACGCTGAAGAGCTGACCTGCGATGCCCACCATGTGGCGCATGCGTTCGCCCACGACAGCCACGCTCGAGAGGCCCTCCACCAGTTGGGCAGGATTCATTGCCCCATCGGCTATTTCGGTGGCAAATTCCTTGTCGAGCAGCGTACATGCCCGCTTAGCATCGGCGGGTATCATGCAGAGCGAGGTACTCGTCTCTGAGGAATTTTGAGCCACCATGAACACGCTAATGCCGCCCGCTGCCAGCGTGGTGAATATGCGTCGGTTCACACCGATCACACCCACCATGGCGGGTCCGCTCACGGTCACGGTGCTTGTCTCTTTCACCGATGAGATACCGCGGATAGGGCGTCCGCTCGGAGCCGCATCCTTGCGAATCACGCTGCCACGAGCTTCGGGGCGGAACGTGTTCTTCACGTAGATGGGAATATTCTTTTGGCAAACGGGGTAGATCGTTGGTGGATAAATCACCTTTGCGCCGAAGTTGCAAAGTTCCATAGCCTCAGCATACGACAGTTCGTCAATGGTGAAAGCCCCCGGAATGATGCGTGGGTCGGCGGTCATGAATCCATCCACGTCGGTCCATATCTCGAGTGCTTCGGCTTGCAAGGCTGCTGCCACGATGGCTGCGGTATAGTCCGATCCGCCTCGTCCGAGATTGGTTGTCACCCCCGTGGTGCGATCGGAAGCAATGAAGCCTCCCATCACCACGATTGGAGGACATTCTGAAAAAGCCTCAGCCACGAGTCGATTGGTCTGTTCGAAGTCTACCAGATGCTTGCCGTTGCGATGTTCTGTCTTGATCAGTTGACGCGAATCTATGTGCTGTGCCCCATCGATGAGACTTGCCACGATGAGCGAAGAGAGTCTTTCGCCGTACGCCACGATGGCATCGGCTGTCTTGGGCGTAAGGTCTTGAATGAGACACACGCCATGAAGGATGCTTCGCAACTCGCCCAGCAGAGCGTCAAGCTTCGAGATGAGCAGTGCTTGCCGTTCGCTCACGATGACATCTGCCACCATCTGATGGTGGCGTTCGGTCAGCGCGTCAAACTCGGGCACGTAGGCGGTATCGCCCTTGGCTGCCAACTGCGTGAGTCGAAGCAACTGGTCGGTCACGCCACCCAGAGCCGACACCACCACTACGGCGGGCTTTGGAGTGCTCTCAACAATATGCTTTACATTACGAATCGCGGCGGCAGTGCCCACCGAGGTTCCTCCAAACTTCAACACTTTCATACGCGTAAGTCTATCTTAGTTTTTAGCGTGGATGTCTTATTCTATTTACAATTTCACCTTTTTCTTCACAGCCTTCGACTCATTCTGAAGTCTGTCGAGCGCGGTCACCACGTAGACCGCCTTCTTTCGTCCGTCCACGTAAGGCAGGCGGTAGCAAGTCTGCGGTGTAATAGCTACGATGTGTTCGGGATTAAACAAGTCGATGCGTTCGCCCTGTTCGAATCGGTAGATCACGTAGTTGCGAGCCTTATCCATCTCTTTCTGCCCCTTTGGAGCTTCCCAGAAGAGGTAGTAACCATTGGGCATCCACATGGCCTTCACCTTGCGAGGCTTTCCAGGAGCCTCATCGTCGATGAAGGGGAAGAGCGGTTGCAGTGCCAGTGTGCGGTTGTAATTCTTTTGCAATGCCGTGGCGAAGTTGCCCTCGTTGCGCACCACGGCGGCGGAATACCATAGGCAGGAGCCCTGAATGCCTCGCAAGTTGCGCTGAAGGGCAAACTTGGCCGCCATCTGGTTGCGCTGTGGATTCTTCGGGTCGGCAGCGCGCACGGTGCGCTCCACGTCCTGTCCGATGAAGAGCGGACGTCCGCCTGCGAATCGGCTCCACCACTTGATAAGTTCCTCATAGTCGGCAGCTTTGTGCCCTATTTCCCAGTAGAGTTGGGGTATGTTGTAGTCCACCCATCCCTTGTTGATCCAATAGAGCACGTCGGCATAGAGGTTGTCGTAGTTTTGCAGCCCATTTGTCTTCGAACCTGGTATGTTAGAGCCCGGTTGTGCGTTGTGGTAGATGCCGAAGGGGCTTACGCCAAACTTCACCCAGGGCTTCGCGGCACGGATGGAGTCGTGCATCATTTCGATGAATAGGTTGACGTTGTATCGGCGCCAATCATCTATATTGTCTATGCCATTCTTGTGGGTAAGGTAAGTGGCTTGATCGGGTATTGACATGCCCGCCACGGGATAGGGATAGAAATAGTCGTCCATGTGGATACCGTCTACGTCGTAACGGCGCGCAATGTCGGCTGCTATCTGGCAGATGTATCGGCGGTTCTCATCGAGTCCGGGGTCGAAGAGATAGAGCCCATCGTACTCGAAGAAGCGCTCGGGGTGCTTCACGTAGGGATGATTTGTTGACAATTCCTTCGTGCCCTTCGTTTTGGCGCGGAAGGGGTTAATCCACGCATGGAGTTCCATGCCGCGCTTATGACATTCGCTGACCATCCATGCCAAGGGGTCCCAATAGGGATTGGGCGCTGTGCCTTGTCGGCCCGTGAGGAATCGGCTCCACGGCTCGTAGGGTGAGGCATACATGGCATCAGCCTCGCCGCGCACCTGGAACATGATGGCATTGACCCCACACTCGTGCAGCACGTCGAGTTGGTGCGTGAGGTTAGCCTGCATTTGGTCGCGACTCATTCCCTCAAATTGTCCGTTGATCATCTGTATCCACGCTCCGCGAAATTCACGCTTGGGCTGTATACTCTGCGCCACACTCATGGGCATGATCACGGAGAGCAACAAGAGGGTTAGAAGAAGGCGTATCTGTTTCATGGTTGAATGGGTGTATTGTTTGGGGTGTAAAGTTAATGTTTTTTTGCGGGAACGGACACTCCTAAGTGTGCTCATTTTTAAAATTGTGTCCTCTTCGGTGGGATAAATACGGAGAAATGCATAA
This sequence comes from Alloprevotella sp., assembly GCA_050873845.1. Lineage (GTDB taxonomy): Bacteria > Bacteroidota > Bacteroidia > Bacteroidales > Bacteroidaceae > Alloprevotella. Next base: position 31,548 of record JBNMGC010000003.1, on the reverse strand, counting down.
CTTTGCTCTCTATGAACAAGAATACAGCCCCCACGCCCCGAGTTTCGGTGGTGATGTGTACCTATAATGGCGAGCGCTATTTGCGTGAGCAGCTCGACTCCGTGTTGGCTCAGGACTACCCCTTGCACGAGATTCTTGTGCAGGACGACTGTTCCACGGACGGCACTTGGCAGATTCTCCAATCTTACCAAGCAGCCCACCCCGAGCTCATACACATCGTTCGCAACGAGCATCAGTTAGGATTTAATCGCAACTTCCATACGGCTCTGCTGCGTGCCACGGGTGATTTCCTTGCCATCTGCGACCAAGACGATATATGGTTTCCGCAGAAAATCCGCCGACAAGTGGAGACTATCGGTGATGCCGATCTCTGTTTCTCGGACTACTATACCGACCCCACCTACACCCTTCCACTCCACAACTATGTGGCGCCACGCACCGACTTCGAGCACATGCTCTTCTACGACTGTACCCCAGGCCACAGCATGCTCCTACGAGCCGACCTTGTGAGGGGTATCAAGGAGTGGAACTACTTGATCTACTACGATTGGTGGATCGTCATGCATGCACAGATGGGACGTGGTGTGGTGAAGGTCAGCGAAGCTCTCAACTGGCACCGCCACCATGAAGCTTCTGCCACGACACACATCTTCCGAAAGGGATTCTTCGAAGCTGTGCCCCACCCCACTTGGCAGCCCTACCTCTTGGGGCCTCTCCACAGGCTCCACTTGCAGCGCAAGGGCAATTATCAGTACTTCTATTCCTACCTGGCCTCTCACATAGACCGCCAGCGTCAGCCCGTTCCTGCACGCATAGCGCGGCTCATGCTGCGTCGGTGTCCCTTCGCGGTGTTAGAGCTTTGCTGCATCTGCTGTCGATACTTCGACCGCGTCTATCCGGGCAACCCTCGGGGGCTGAAGGGCCGCATTCGCGGATTTTTCTATCCATTCATCTCGGCCTATGGCAACGATCTCTTCAAACTTGAGAAATAGCCCGCTTCTATTTGCTACTATGGCAATGCCGACGCGAGAACGCGCCGCCCCCCCCCGTATTGGCTGAGATCTGCAAGAATGTAATACTTAATACTTTATACTTAATACTTTATAAAGATGCGCAACATAGCCATCGTGCTGGCCGGCGGTGTAGGAAGCCGCTTGGGCCTCAGCACTCCGAAACAGTTCTTTAAGGTAGCTGGTAAAATGGTCATTGAGCATACGCTCGACACCTTCGAACATAATCCCCATATCGACGAAATAGCCATTGTGTCCAACCCCGTCTACGTGTCCGACGTGGAAAACATCGTCTTGCGCAACGGTTGGACCAAGGTGAAGAAGATTCTCAAGGGCGGACGCGAGCGCTACGACTCCAGCCTCTCTGCCATCCATGCTTATGAGGGCGGCGAGGAAGTAAACCTCATCTTCCACGACGCTGTGCGTCCGCTCGTGTCGCACCGCATCATCGACGACGTGTGCGAAGCACTCCACACCTACGAGGCCATCGACGTGACCGTGCCCGCTGTCGATACCATCATCGAAGCCGAAGGCGACCACATCTGCTCCATCCCCGACCGCTCACGCTTGCAGCGTGGTCAGACACCACAGGCCTTCCGCCTCTCGGTGATCAGCGAAGCCTATAAGCGGGCGTTCAAGGACCCCGACTTCAAGGTGACCGACGACTGTGGCGTGGTGGTGAAATACATGCCCGAAGTGCCCGTCCACCTCGTAGCGGGTGAGGAGAGCAACATGAAGCTTACTTATAAGGAGGATACCTTCCTGCTCGACAAGCTCTTCCAGTTGCGCGGTTCTGAAGCCCCCGAGGCAGTGGACCGCACGCGCTTACAGGGCAAGGTGGCAGTCATCTTTGGTGGTTCTTACGGCATAGGCAAGGACATTGCCACGGAGCTTCGCGAAGCAGGTGCCCACGTGCATAGCTTCTCGCGTTCGCTCACAGGCACCGACGTGGGCAACCGCAAGGATGTGGCGCGTGCGCTCAAGGAGGTGGCTGATAAGGAACAGCAGATCGACTTCGTGGTCAACACCGCTGGTGTGCTCAACAAGGAGCCGCTTTGCGCCATGGACTACGGCATCATACAGGCTGCCGTGCAGACCAACTATATGGGCACGGTCAACGTGGCTCTTGAGGCTTACAACTACTTGAAGGAGAGCAAGGGGCAGTTGGTATTCTTCACCTCGAGCAGTTATACGCGCGGCCGTGCTTTCTACAGCATCTACTCGTCTACGAAGGCTGCCATCGTCAACTTTGTGCAGGCCATTGCTCAGGAATGGGACACGGTGGGTATCCGCGTAAATTGTATCAACCCCGAGCGCACCAAGACGCCCATGCGCATCAAGAACTTTGGCATTGAGCCCGACGATACGTTGCTCCGCTCAGAAGTGGTGGCCGACGCTACCGTGCGCTGCCTCCTGGCAGACTATACAGGCCAGGTGATTGATGTGAAGAGAGGATAAGCCCCCCCCGAGGCCGCCACGATTCATCCATTCCCGTGGGCGACGCGTCCCCGCGTCGGCATGGCAACAGTTTAAGAGGGGAGTTCATAGGAAGTGGGGGCGAAGCGTCTCGCTTCGGCTTGACACGCGAGGCTCAATGCCGAAGCGTGGCAATAATCCTTAACATAGTCCTTGCGCCATCTCGGGCTTCGAGCCCTTCGACGGCGCGCCGAAGCGAGACGCTTCGCCCCCACTTCCTATGAACTTACCTCTTGATCTTTTGCAACGCCGACGCGGGACGCGTCGCCCACGGAACTGGGTGAAGGGCCTCACCTCGCGCGTGCATACGCGTGCGCGCCACATGCTATTTCACCATGCAAAAGCTTCACTGCCGTCACTATATTTACAGAATTCATTGATATTCAATGCGCTCACGAGTGCAAGCAGGGATTATTTACCTACACTTTGCTTGCACTTTTGCTTACACTCCTCACCTTTTCCCATTAGATCGCTCGCGATGATTTCTGCCGAAGTTTTCGAAAGATCTACGTATGCCACGGAGAAAATGATCCATTGGTAAAGAAAAAATTTCCCCATGGAAGAGAAAAAATTATCCCACGGAAGAGATTTTACTGCAAGGAGGGGAAATTTTCCCCTTCTCCTCTGAGCGAAATACCACCTGTGACGGACGAGTGCAAGAAAAAGTGCAGGCAAACTAACATTGCCTACACTCCACAACAGCTTGACTCTCAGACATTTTCAGCAGAAGAGTGCAAGCAAGACAAATAATCCACCCCAAAATCGACTGTATACGCGCGTACGCGCGAGACTTCATGAAACGAGACAACTATACATTCCTCACGCAAGCCCCCGTACACCGGGTGATACTGACCATGGCGCTCCCCACCATCATCTCTATGTTGGTGACGAGTCTCTACAACATGGCCGACACCTTCTTTGTGAGTCAGATCAACACGCAGTGTACAGCGGCGGTGGGTATCGTATTCTCCGTCATGTCGGTGATTCAAGCCACGGGATTTTTCTTCGGTCACGGGTCGGGCAACTACATGTCGCGCAAACTCGGTGCTCGACACGCTGAGGAAGCACGCACGATGTCAGCCACAGGCTTCTGCTATAGCCTCACGTTTGGCATCATCATAGCTATCTTGGGGCACTTTTTCCTGACCGACCTTGCCACCTGGCTTGGCTCCACCCCGACCATCCTGCCCTATACTGAGGACTATCTCGGTACGGTGCTGCTGGGCGCACCCTTCATGACGGCTTCGCTCACGATGAACAATCAGATGCGTTTCCAGGGCAATGCCGCCTTTGCCATGGTGGGCATTCTGACGGGAGCCGTGCTCAACGTGGCACTCGACCCTCTGCTCATCTTCGGACTCGGACTGGGCATTCGCGGCGCAGCATGGGCTACGGTGGTGAGTCAAATGTGCAGTTTCGGTATTCTGCTCTACATGACGCGCATGAATGGGGGCATTCGCATCAACCCTCGCAACTTTTCACCTCGCCTCACGCTGGTCAAAGAGATCATCTTCGGCGGCACGCCCTCGCTCTCGCGCCAAGGACTTGCTGCCCTCTCCACGCTTGCGCTCAATGTGGCAGCAGGCACCTATGGCGGCGATGCAGCCATTGCGGGCATGAGCATCGTGACAAGGGTATGCTTCTTCGTGTTTGCCGCCATCATCGGTTTGGGACAGGGCTTTCAGCCGCTCTGCGGATTCTGCTACGGAGCGGGACTTTACAGCCGCGTGAAGGAGGGATTCCTCTACTGCATCCGTGTGGGCACGATTTTTCTGACCGTGTGTGCCATATTGGGATTCTGCTTCCCCGAAGAGATTGTAAGGCTCTTCCGCGACGACTCTGAGGTGGTAGCAGTGGGCGTGGTGGCACTGCGGTGGCAGATGGTCACGTTTATCCTGTTGCCCACAATAGGACTTACCAACATGCTCATGCAGACCATCCGTAAGCCCATCCGTGCCAACCTCGTTGCGGCGGCGCGTAGCGGACTTTTCTTCATTCCCCTCGTATGGCTACTGCCTCAGTTTTGGGGATTATTGGGCGTAGAGATGTGTCAAGCAGTGAGCGACGTTTGTTCCTTCTGCATCTGTGCGCCCATTGCCTGGAGTGCTTTTCGAGAGATGAAAGGGGCTAAGCATTAAATAGAAAGTATTAAGTATAAAGTATTAAGTATTACATTCTTGCAGCATTCTGCCAATACTAACTAACAGCCAATACCGTGGGCGACGCGTCTCGCGTCGGCATCAACAGTAGCTCACTCATATAACGGACAAGCAGTGAATTCATAGGAAATGGGGGCGAAGCGTCTCGCTTCGGCCAGGCAAGCGAGGCTCAATGCCGAAGCTTGACTGAAGTTTTACGTTGCCTCGGGCATTGAACCCTCAGCAACGCGCCGAAGCGAGACGCTTCGCCCCCACTTCCTTTGAACTCACCTCTTGATTCCTTGCTATGCCGACGCGAGACGCGTCGCCCACAGAATCTTATATTATTCACTACCTCCTAGCTTGATTGATCTCACAGACAAGTTCGTCTGACGTGCCCGAGACGACCTTGCGGCAAAACATCTTGTCGCTCTCGCAGAGCATCTGCCAATCGTCGATGGTAAGGTGCTTCACCGCTCCTTGATAGAAGATGTAATGCAGCGGCGTGAGTTGGGCTAAGCCTGGGAAGTGGCCTTTCATGAGCATGGCATTACGGCCAAAGGGAGAGTTGTACACGAGGGTCTGCATACAGAGCTCGCTGGGCACGTATACGGTGCGAAAGTAGCGCTCAATACTGGGATTTTGCTTCATGGTGCGAAGCACGTAGCGGGCACAGTCGAGGGTGATGGCCCAATAGTCCGACCCGAAGTAGACATCGCGCAGCATGCCATTGATGCGCACCTGCGGCGCACGGCGAAAACCTAAGAAGGAGAGTACGTGACGCGAAGCTACGATGAGTTTATTCTTTAGCCAAAGATTCTTCCACTGCAGGTCGCGGAAGGGATGATAGTGGGTGATCTTTTGGAGCTGCGCCTTGCTATCAGTACGCGTCAGATCGTAGCCACCGATAAACTCGCCGTGGGGATGCTGGGCGAAGAAGTCGTGTATGCGGCGGTTGCTCCACAGCGGATAGTCCTGACCGCTCAAGCACACCAAGTGGCTGTAGGTCCGACCGCTACTGACGGCAGCACGGAGTAACTCCATCTGATACTCCACCTGCTCATAGCCCCCCCAACTCACGGGGTGACGCTCAACGAAGTGCACCTTATCGGGTAGTAGGCGGCGGAAGGGGCCGTCGTCTACACGGGCATCGATGTGTACGTAGAAGTCGGCATCCACGTCGAGCGCTTCGATGAGTTGCTTCACGTGGTCGGGATCGCAATAGGCTGAGATGAGATATGCTAACATGATAGGATTCGTTTCTTCTTTCTTTTATCAAGATAACCCATTGGCGGAATTTCGGGTTAACGGGCTAACAAGTTGACAGGTTAACAAGTAAGTATGCTATACACCACTTATTATGTTAAAGTCAGAATGACAAAAAGCTTAAAGGGCTTTGCAAACTTACCTGTTAACCCGTTAACTTGTCAACTTGTTTACTAATTCCGCCAACGCGTAAGATAGTGCAAAGGTAAGACTTTCTTTTACGAAAATGTCCCCCTCACCAGTACTTTGTAGTAAACTGATAGAGGGGGACTGCCATATTTCCTTATAGCGGCTTTCTTTTCTTAAGAGAGGATACTGTAGCCTGCGGCTTCTATACCCTCGTGGAGCTCGTCGATGTGCTTCTGATCGCGCGTCTCGAGCACCATGCGCAGGTTGCAAGAGTTGACGTCGGGGCTTTCGCCGTTGCGTTCGTGGTGGATAGAGATGATGTTGGCTCCATGCTTGCAGATTACTTGACACAGACCGAGCAATGAGCCCGGGCGGTCAGCCATCTCGATGAGCATCTCCGTGGTGCGGCCGCCCTTCATAAGTCCGCGATTGATCACACGGCTCAGGATGGTCACGTCGATATTACCACCGCTCACGATGCAGCATACGTTCTTACCCTTGATATCTACCTTGTTGAACATGGCTGCGGCCACGCTCACAGCGCCTGCACCCTCGGCAATGAGCTTGTGCTGCTCAATGAGAGCGAGGATGGCTGCACAGATCTCGTCTTCGGTGACGCTCACGATGTCGTCGATGTACTGTTGGCAGTATTCAAATGTATGCACACCGGGCTCTTTCACGGCGATGCCGTCGGCAATGGTCAATACGTTGGTGAGAGTCTCGATCTGGTTGTGGTCTACACTATTAAGCATGCTGGGTGCGCCCTGTGCTTGCACACCTACCACTCTGACGGAGGGCTTCAACGACTTCACGGCATAGGCCACACCGCTTGCCAAGCCACCACCACCGATGGGCACGAAGATGACGTCGATGTCGGGATTTTCATTAAGGATTTCCATGCCCACCGTGCCTTGTCCGGCTATTACCTGTTCGTCGTCGAAGGGGTGGATGAAGGTCATGTGTTTCTCCTCGTTGAGCTGCATGGCGCGTGCATAGGCATCGTCGTAGACACCGGGCACGAGGCATACTTCTGCACCCATCTCGCGAGTGGCTTCTACCTTCGAGATGGGAGCTCCCGAGGGCATGCAGATAAGGGCGGGTATGCCGTAGCGACGTGCTGCGAGCGCCACGCCCTGTGCATGGTTGCCTGCCGAACAGGCTATCACGCCGTGCTGCTTCTCTTCTTCGGTGAGCTGAGAAATCTTAAATCCTGCTCCGCGCACCTTGAACGAACCTGTCACTTGCAGGTTTTCAGGCTTGAGGAACACGTTGGCTTCGGGATTGATCTTCTGCGTCGGTATGAGCTGCGTGCGGCGCACCACGTCTTTCAACACGGTAGACGCCTTATATATGAGGTCGAGTGTGAGCATAAGCGTTTTGTCTTTTTGCTTATAAAACATAAGGTTATGCTTGCAAATGTATAAAATATATGGCAGAGAAAGAAGAGAAAGGGCGGATAAATTACTTATTCTTCGTCAATTTTATACGATGATCTATACATTGAGGAAGTTCGTCTTCATAGTGTGTCACCATGATGAGCGTCTTCTCGCTCTGGCGCATGTATTGGTCTATCACGTGCTGAGCACGCAAGCGATGCCCATCGTCGAGGCCATGGAAGGGTTCGTCCAGGATGAGGAGATCGGGGCTCTTCACGAAAGCTCGCACAAGGAGGATGAGACGCTGTTCGCCCGACGAGAGTTTCATATAATTGCGCTCAGCTATATTCTCTGCACCAAAGACGCGCATCCACTCCATGCAGCGCTCACGCTCCTCGGCGTTGGCACGCTTATAGAGGCCGATGGTGTCGCGCAAGCCACTGGCTACGATGTCGATGGCGGGAAGGTCTTTGCGGTAGGTCGAGAAGATTTCGGGCGATACGTAGCCTATGTGGCGCTTGATGTCCCAAATGCTCTCACCGCGACCTCGCTGGCGTCCGAAGAGACGGATGTCGCACGCATAGCCCTGCGGATTGTCGGCACAGACGAGCGATAGGAGTGTGGACTTACCCGCACCATTCTCGCCCATAAGCGCCCAGTGCTCGCCACGCATCACTTTCCAATTGAGATCGCGCAGGATGGTGCGCTCGCCATAACGGATGCAGATGTTTCGGAAGTCTATCACGCATTCCGACGTTGCATGGTCCATGATGTCTTGGGGCATGGATGGAAGACTTTCTTCGGGAGATTCCCTCTCGCTCAAAGACTGCTGATAGGCTTCCAAACGGATAGGGGCATCTACTCGCTTATCGTGCACGCTCACGACGCTTCGCACGAAGGAGGGTATGTCTGTGCTGCGACTCACAACGAGCACCAATGTGACGCGTTCTGCCAATCGACTAAGCACGGAGTTGAGCATCTGACGAGCCTCAACATCAAGCCCTATATAAGGATTGTCTATAATAAGGACTTTGGGACACGAAAGCAGCATTTTCGCAATCTGCAAGCGTCTCAACTCTCCGCTCGAGAGCTGATTGACGGGCTTCTCGCCATGGGCTGCAATGCCTATCTCGCGTAGCAAGTCGGCATTGGGAAGTCCCTCTAATCCGTCGTTATCAACAGATTGTACATGCTCATTGCTCACTGACTCTTCGGCACTCAGCGAAGCATTTTCCACACCTACACTGCCCCATGCCGTACATGCCTGCTTGAGCACTTCATTGACGGTGGGAAACACTTGCTCATCGGCTTGATTCCAGCGCTGCTGATAGTAGGCGGGTTCGTTGCCACCATAGACGTCGCGGAAGTTTACCTGACGCACATTGCTGCTCACACGATGGTCGGTGTCGGGACCGAAGTCGTAGGTGGCAGCATCGCCCAGCAGTGGATGCGCTCCTGTAAGCATATCTACCAGAAAAGACTTGCCGCTTCCGTTGCGGCCACAGATGGCCATAGTTTGTCCTTCCTCAAGGCTAAAGTCGAGGGGGGCTGCAAGACGATAGTCGGGATGGCGCGTTACGCCTTGCTTGATGCTTATGTAAGTATGAGGCATAGGGGAATGGATTAGTTTGTTAAGACAGTTTCGTTTGTTAGCTTGGCTCTTATATTATATATGGTCTACAAGAGTTCGAGGGTGATGCCCTCGTAGCGTATTTTTCCTTGCTCTACGAGATGTTCAATGGCGCGTTGGAGGATCTCGGCTGGATAGCCCGATTCGTGCAATTGGGATAGAGAGCAAGTATGCGCAGCGCCTTGCTCATGATGGATTGAGGCTAAGAAATCGAGCAAATAAGCCTCGGCCGACTGCACCTTCTGCTCGGGAGAGAGGCCATGAATGTGTTCCTCACGACTGATGCATACGTCGCAATAGCCGCAATCGGGGCCTTCGTCGGCAAAGTAGTGGAGGAGATAGCGGCTACGGCAGATGTCGGTCTGCGTGAAGTAGCCTATCATGGCATTGATGCGAGCCTTGTATTGCTCAAGACGATGCTCATAGATATCAGGCGATATTTCCACCAGATCGCTATCAATGCGCCGACTGATGTAAGTGATCTGAGGCACACTCTTTCCGGGAATATAGTTGACTACACGCAGTTGGGTCATGTGGCGCAATTTTTCGTAGACCTCTTCACGGCTCAAGTGGCATTCCTCGGCTATGCGATCTTCCTCCACGGGGACGTAGTCGGAGAAGAAACCACAATGGGTGCGCAGCAAAGCATTGAGTACACGCTCTTCGTGAGGATCAAGATAGTCAATGCCGTAGAGTTCGTCACGCCTTACGAGAAACATGATGCGCGATCCCGTTTCGCCATCCATGCTAAAGTGTATATAGCCCGCCCTCGAGAGCAAATTGAGCGCGCTGACCAACATGATGGGGAAATGTTTGAACACTCGACAGAAACGGTCGATGTCGAAGTCGAAAGTGCGTCCTTCGGCATCGCCCTCAGCTATCTGAAAGAATGAAGCGAGGTCGGAATAGACGCGGCGTATGTAGCTTCGCTCGGGAAAGGTCTGCGAGATGCGTGTGCTTAGCTTCTGCACATCGCTTCTATTGTGGAGTAGGACGGCATAGGCTACCTTGCCATCACGCCCTCCGCGGCCTGCCTCTTGATAGTAGGCTTCAAGCGAATCGGGCACATCAATGTGTACGACCAATCGCACGTCGGGCTTATCGATGCCCATACCAAAGGCATTGGTAGCAACCATGACACGGGTCTCGTCAGTTTGCCAAGAGAGTTGGCGCATATCCTTGTCGAGCGAAGTAAGGCCCGCATGATAATAGAGTGCAGAGAGGCCACACTCATTGAGAATCTCAGCCACCTCACGGGTTCGCTTTCGAGAGCGCGTATAGACAATGGCTGAGCCTGGCACGCTACGAAGGATGTGTACGAGTTCTTTGATTTTGTCCTCCGCTTGCCGCACAATGTAGTGCAGATTAGGACGCTCAAAGCTCATGCGAAACACTTGTCCGTGGTGGAAAGCCAATTTTTCTTGAATATCATTCACCACAAGCGGTGTGGCAGTGGCGGTGAGGGCAAGCACGGGAACGCCCGGCAGCAGTTCTCTAATCAGAGCTATCTGCAGATAGTGTGGACGAAAATCGTAACCCCATTGGGAGATGCAGTGGGCCTCATCCACCGTGATAAGGCACACTTTCATGCCTCGGAGTTTGCTTTGAAAGAGCGAAGTGGCTATGCGCTCTGGCGAAACGTAGAGGAACTTGTAAGCTCCGAAGATGGCATTGTCAAGGCGTTGCACCACCTCGGCTCGGCTCATTCCGGCATAGACGGCCTCAGCAGGTATACCCCGTCGGCGCAAGTTCTGCACTTGATCCTTCATGAGAGCAATGAGCGGGGTGACCACGATGCACATGCCCTCCATAGCCATCGTAGGCACTTGAAAGGTGATGCTCTTACCACCGCCAGTAGGCATAAGGCCGAGCGTGTCGTGTCCCGAGGCTATGCTCTCGATGACGCTCTGCTGTATGCTGCGAAAGGCTGGATAGCCCCAATAACGGCGCAAGATGGCGAGCCAATCGGGCTTGTCTGATTGCTGCTCTAAGGGAGTTGCTTCCTGCTCAGATGGAGATGGTTGCTGCATAAGAGAGAATACAGATTAGTTGCACGGACGAATGTCGTCTATCTGGAGCTGCACTTCACCACGCTTATGCGTGTTTTCCTCTATGGTATAACAGATGTCGAAGGCACGCTTCGTCTTGATATAACGAGCTTGCGAGCTTTGTCCGAAGGCGATGCCATTCATCACGTTGTTGCTCTTATTGTCCACAAGTTCGAGCTTAATGTGCTCCTGTCCGCGCCCCACTACCTTGCTTGTACCATAGTCGTAGACGCGACGCGTACAGAAGATGGGCTTCAGATTGCCTGGTCCGAAAGGAGCGAAGCGGCGCAACTGCTGATAGAAGCGGAAGGTCACGTCCTTAAAGTCGAGTTCGGCATCGATGTTAAGGCTTGCCTCGGTCTGCTCGTCGAGGATGTGTTCCGAAACGTATTGCTCAAAGCGTCGGCTAAACTCCTCAACGTGTTCTACGGGGAGCGTAAGTCCCGCTGCATAAGTGTGTCCACCAAAGTTTTCGAGCAAATCCTGACAACTCTGCACTGCCTTGTAGACATCGAAGCCCGACACCGATCGTGCCGACCCCGTAGCCATACCCTCGGAACGTGTCAGCACCACGGCTGGACGATAATAGAGTTCCGTCAATCGAGAAGCAACAATGCCTATCACGCCTTTGTGCCATGCTTCGTTGTAGATCACGATGCTGCGACGCGAGTCGAGTTCGGGAAGTTCTTTTACCTGTTCTACGGCTTCCTCGGTCATCTGCTTGTCGAGATCCTTGCGCGCTTCATTGTAGAGATTGATGCGGCCTGCCTTCTCGAGCGCCGACTGATAGTCGCGATCGACAAGCAGTTCTACGGCTTCCTTGCCATTCTGCATACGTCCCGAGGCATTGATGCGCGGGCCGATTTTGAAGATGATATCGTTCATCGTCAGTTCCCGATCGGCAAGTCCGCACACCTCGATAATGGCCTGCAGGCCGATACTCGGATTGGAGTTAAGGCAGCGTAGTCCATGATAAGCCAATACGCGGTTCTCTCCCATCACGGGCACGATATCGGAGGCAATGCTCACGGCGCAGAGATCGAGCAAGGAGGTGAGTTTGTTGAACTCTATGCCGTTGCTCACAGCAAAGGCTTGCATAAACTTGAAACCCACGCCACAACCCGAAAGATGGGTGTAAGGATAATGATTGTCGCGTCGCTTTGGATTGAGAATGGCTACGGCGCAAGGCAACTCATCGTCGGGCACATGATGGTCGCAGATAATGAAGTCAATGCCAAGGCTCTTAGCGTAAGCTATCTCCTCTACGGCCTTGATGCCACAGTCGAGCACGATGATGAGTCCAACACCTGTCTGTGCAGCGAAATCGACGCCTTTTTTGGAGATACCATAGCCCTCTTCGTAGCGATCGGGGATGTAGAAGTCGATATTGGAGTAGTATTGCAGCAAAAACTTGTAGACCAAGGCGACGGCTGTACAGCCATCTACATCGTAGTCGCCATATACGAGGATGCGCTCTTTGCGTCCCATGGCCAGGTTGAGACGATCCACAGCCTGCTGCATGTCGTCCATCAGGAAAGGATCATGCAGTTCCGTCAGTTGCGGACGGAAGAAGTGGCGAGCTTCCTGCGGCGTGTGGATGCCTCGCTCGAAGAGCAGCTTGCCGAGGGCGGGATGGATGCCCACCTCCCGGGCCAACTCTGCTTGCGCGGCAGCCTCGTCGGGGGTGGGCGCCTCGTAGTTCCATTTGTAAATCATGCTGATATATCATTTTTTATTTTCTTCTGAGTAAGGGGAAATGCAGGGCACGCGCATAGGCTGTGATGCCGCGCTGTGCCATGCTATATAGGTAGATGTTCTTGTGGGGGAAAACGCTCCGCAACTTCTACAAGTCACGTTCGTCCCCAATTTAGCACGCTAAGTTATGAAGAAAACGTGACATAAGCGGTAAGAAATGGCTTCTATTTTCACTTCTCCCGTTAATTGGATAGATTGAATAGAAGCATACAGGAGAAAAATGGCTACTACCATAACGTCTCTTCATGAGGACCTTTCCGTTTCAATATGAGAGTTTAGCCATCGTTCACCGCCCGGTGAACGAGCGTTCACCGCCCAGTGACTGAGCGTTCACCGCCCGGTGACTGAGCGTTCATTGAGCGGTGAACGATGGCTAAATGCCCATCTGCAAACGGCTAAATGCTCATCTTCAGACGGTTATATGCCCATCTACAGACGGTTATATGCTCATCTACAAACGAAAAGAGCATGCACAACATAACACATCCCCCTCGGCTTTCCCAAGTCTAAGATATTATGCTTCCCTTTCCCATAGCGGGGAGAGACTGTAAGAAGTAATGCCTTTCTTCTCCCCGACCTTGTCCACGTGGGACGTATTTCGTACTTTTGCACCCTAAAAATCAAGCACATACAAACTCTCATACATGGTATCAGTAGACGGACTCGCCGTAGAATTTGGCGGCACTACCCTATTTAGCGACATTTCTTTTGTGATCAACGACTCCGACCGCATTGCTCTGATGGGCAAGAATGGTGCGGGCAAGAGCACCCTGCTTAAGATCTTGGCAGGAGTGAGAAAGCCTACGCGTGGCTCGGTCTCTGCGCCAAAAGACACGGTCATAGCCTATCTGCCTCAGCACCTCATGACCGAAGACGGCCGCACCGTATTCGAAGAAGCGAGCCAGGCCTTTGCCCACCTACATGAGATGCAGGCTCATCTCGACGACCTCAACCGCCAACTCAGCGAGCGTACTGACTACGAGAGCGATGAGTACATGGCTCTGATCGAAGAGGTGGCGACACTGAGCGAGAAGTTCTATGCCATAGACATGACCCACTTCGAGGAGGATGTAGAGAAGACGCTCCTCGGACTGGGATTTGAGCGCACGGACTTCGACCGACAGACGAGTGAATTCTCGGGCGGATGGCGCATGCGTATCGAGCTGGCGAAGATGTTGCTGCAAAAGCCCGACCTGCTCTTGCTCGACGAGCCTACCAACCACCTCGACATCGAATCGATCGGGTGGCTCGAGGAGTTTCTCATCAATAGCGGCAAGGCGGTGGTAGTAATCAGCCACGACCGTAAGTTTGTAGACAACATCACGACGCGTACCATCGAGGTGACGATGGGTCGCATCTACGACTACAAGGTGAACTATTCGCACTACCTGCAGCTCCGTGCCGAGCGCCGTGAACAGCAGCAGAAGCAGTACGAAGAGCAGCAGAAGATGATACAGGAGACGAAGGACTTCATCGAGCGATTCAAGGGCACTTACTCTAAGACGTTCCAAGTGCAAAGCCGCGTGAAGATGCTCGAGAAGTTGGAACTTATCGAGGTGGACGAGATGGACACCTCTGCCCTGCATCTCAAGTTTCCGCCCTCACCTCGCAGCGGTCAATACCCCGTGATAGCCGACAGCGTGGGCAAGGCTTTCGACGGCAAACGCATCTTCCAGAACGCTACGTTCACCATAGAGCGTGGCGACAAGGTGGCCTTCGTCGGCCGTAATGGCGAGGGTAAGTCGACGATGGTAAAGTGTATCATGGGCGAACTTGAGCATGAGGGCACGCTCACGCTGGGGCACAACGTGCAGATAGGCTACTTCGCGCAGAACCAGGCTTCGCTGCTCGACGGGGAGCTGACGGTATTCCAGACCATCGACGACGTGGCAAAGGGCGAGATACGCAACAAGATACGCGACCTCCTGGGCGCATTCATGTTTGGCGGCGAAGCAAGCACGAAGAAGGTCAAGGTGCTCTCGGGCGGTGAACGCACACGCCTGGCACTACTCAAGCTCCTGCTCGAACCGGTAAATCTGCTCATTCTCGATGAGCCCACCAACCACCTCGACCTGCGCACCAAGGACGTGCTGAAGCAGGCTCTGCAGGACTTCGACGGTACGCTCATCTGCGTGAGCCACGACCGCGACTTCCTCGATGGTCTCGTGAGCCGCGTCTACGAATTCGGAGGCGGAAAGGTGAAGGAACACCTCTGCGGCATCTATGAATTCTTGGAAAAGAAGAAGATGGAGGAGCTGAGCGAATTGGAGCGGAAGTAAAGCGCTATATATAACGCGTTGGCGGAATTAGTAAACAAGTTTACAAGTTAACGGGTTAACAGGTAAGTTTGTAAAGTTTTTTTAAGCTTTCTGTCATTCTGACTTTAACATAATAAATAGCATACTTACTTGTTAACCTGTCAACTTGTTAACCCGTTAACCAGAAATTCCGCCAACGGGTTATATTTAGGCAAAAGCCTATCAAAGCCGACGCGGGACGCGTCGCCCACGGAGCTATATAATTGGCTTCGTGAGCGATGCGTCCCGCGTCGGCTTTTCTGCTATTCCGTATTTATCTTATGAAAGGTCCATGCCTACTTCCCCACCGACAGCCGCGACACGAACTCATTCACCGCCGCGCGATAAGTATCGCCCACGGGAATCTCATCGCCCGTATCGAGAACGATTGCGCTGCGATTGAGTTCACGGATGTGGTTGAGATTTATCAGATAAGAGCGATGCACGCGCATGAAGGGCAACGGCGGCGCAAGTCTATCCTCGATGCGCTTCATGCTAAGAAGCACGATGATGGGCTTAGGCTGAGAGGTGGTATAGATGCGCAGGTATTCGCTCATTCCCTTCACGTAGACAATCTCGCTGATGCACACTCTCACCACCTTATAGTCGCTCTTCAGAAAGATAAAGTCGTCGGCTGAAGAAGTACTCTGAACAGCGTCCGAGGCAGGTTCTGCGGGCAAAGCATGAAGTTGTTTCCAACGCTCACGCACATGGTTGGCAGCTCGCAGCAGGTCGGCCAGTCCATAGGGTTTAAGCAGATAGTCCACTGCGTCTGCCTTGTAGCCCTCGATGGCATATTCCGAATAGGCCGTGGTAAATACCACCAAGGGAGGACGGGCGAGGCTTCGCACAAGTTCCAATCCATTGAGGTCGGGCATATTGATGTCGAGAAACAAGGCGTCGACTTGCTCCGAGTGGAGCAGCCGCATGGCTTCCGACACCGTGAGGCAACTACCCACTACTTCAAAGAAGGGTACTTTTTCAAGATAAGACGTGAGCTGCTGCAAAGCCAAAGGCTCATCGTCGAGGGCTAAACATCTGATCATACGCTTTGGGGAGTAAGGGGCACCGACAGGCGCACGCTATAGTCGGTGGAGGTGGGAAGAATCTGAAGTTGGAAATCGTTGTGATAGATCAATCGGAGGCGCTGCTTCACATTGGCAATACCTACGCCGCCAGGCTTCGACTCATCCCGGCGCGGACGGCTGTTGCGGCAGCAGAACTCCACTCGCCCACCCGACAGCGTGAGACTGGCTTCGATATAGGAATCTTGCTCATAGCTGATGCCATGCTTGAAGGCATTCTCCACGAAGGTGACATAGAGCAGCGGAGGCACCACGGCAGCCGTGTCGGCTGAGGATGGAAGCGAAAGCGCGATGCGCACTCGGCTGGCATAGCGTATGCGCATGAGGTCAATATAGTCGCGCAAGAAGTCAAGTTCGCGCTGCAAAGGCGAGAGAGTCTTATTGCCGTCGTAGAGCACATAGCGCATAAGGCGCGAGAGCACTTCTATCATCTGCTCGGCTTGGGCGGGATTGATGCTGACGAGGGCATGAATATTATTGAGCGTATTCATGAAGAAGTGGGGATTGATCTGATACTTCAGATAGGCCAACTGCTGCTGCAGATTCTCCCGCTCGAGACGCTGCATGCGTTTGCGGTCGTCGGCCGACTTGAAATAGTACTTCACCCCCACGTTGGCCAGCACGATGAGGAATACGAAAGTAAACATGATCGTCTCGCGTGAGCCTAAATCAAACATGAACATGTCACGTCTTGTGTGCCCCCTACGGCTGCGCATGGGGCGATGCCCATCGGGCGAACGGCCATCGAAGGGCAAGGGGCGGGGCGGAAGTTCATCGGGTGCTTTGCGCCGCAACATCTCCACGCGTTCCCGACGTGGTCCATGCCATCGGCGATGGGGCGAGAAGTAGCGCTGAAACACGCCGAGACTCACAAAGAGCAACACGAGCAAAGGCACGTAAGTCCACACTCGCTTACGATAGACCAGCAATGGCGCAAGCAGATAATTGTGCAAGCAAAACACCAGGAACAGCACGCTGAGCGTCATCCACTCGCCCGTGACCATAAACCAATTGAACGTGCGGTGGGTCACGGCCTCATTGACAAACTCCGTAAACACGGGGGCTATGTAGAGTATGAGCCAAAGCGCAGCATAAAGCAGATTCTCGGCTTTCTTCTGTCCTTTCACGATGAGAGAGATGTTACGTTTCGCGCCCTAAAATTAAGAATTTCTTTTCATTCAGCAAAATGTCATAACCGAGCAAAGGGATACCTCTGAGACTGTTCTACCCACAGCGAAGCGTCATACGCTGAGAAAAGTTGCCGGTTTATTGAATGTTTTTGGATATTACGGGCAAAGCCTCTATTTTTGCAAATAACTATGAAGCCTCATAACGACAGAACCTTTCTCCTCCGCTATAGGCTTTCTTTTCTAACAAAAGCTTCAACTAGCTCTACTCAGAGTGCTTTCACGTATTACTATGAACAAGATTATTTCTCTAATTTCCTTTCTTGCCCTGCTCCTCTCAGCATCTGCCTCGGCACAGACGCTTAGGGTGCACTCGGGGGCGCTGACCACTGCCTTCCGAGCTGAAGTGGGCGAGATGCCGCTGACGGATGGCACCTCGCTGACCATCGGCAACCAGACTTTTCTGCTCTCAGAAGTAGATAGCATCACGACGGATCGCACCGAGGTGGCCGACAACACGGTCAGCGTGACCTATACCGAAGGCGCAGCCCACGTGGTGGTGGCCAGCAACGTGGCTCCTTGGCTTATGGTGAGCGTCGACGGGGCACACGTGAGCATCGTGCAAGATGCAGAACTGCCCTCGGAAGTGACGTATACGCTACAAGGTGCGGCCACAGATGGATCCTTCTGGATGGATGGAAAGCTGAAGGCTTCGCTCGTGCTGAATGGGCTGAACCTAACGTGCAAAGATAGCGCAGCCGTGAACATTCGCTGCGGGAAACGCATCTCGCTCCTTCTTGCCGACGGCACGACGAATTCGCTCGCCGACGGCGCCGCGGGGCAGCAGAAGGGCTGCTTCATGGTGAAGGGGCACACCGAGGTGAAGGGAGGAGGCTCGCTCCAAATCACGGGCAATGCAGCGCATGGATTCTGGGGCGGAGAATATCTGGAACTGAAGAAATCGGCGGGCACCATCACCATAGTCAAAGCGGCTAAGGATGGTCTGAACGTCAACCAATACGTCAACATCAAGGGCGGCACGCTCAGCGTACTCTCGGCAGGCGACGATGGCATACAAGTATCGCGCACAGACGACACCTCCGACGAGCTAAATGGACAATTTCTCATGAGCGGAGGCAGCGTTAGCTTGCTCTGTGCGGCCAATGCAGCCAAAGGCATCAAATGCGAAGACTCGCTCAAGGTGAGCGGTGGCACAATAGACATCACGACCACGGGCGGAGGCCTCTACAGCTCGACCGATGCCGACGTGTCGGCCACATGCGGCATCAAGGTGGGAGCCGCAGCCACATTCGATGGTGGCACCCTTACGATAAAGGCATCGGGCGCTGGCGGTAAGGGCATCAACTGCACGGGAGATTTGACCATCAACGCTGGCACGTTCAACATCACCACCACTGGCCGTCAGTACTCCTACAATCGTCTTACGTCTTCCGCCAAAGGCATACGCGCCGAGGGCGTGCTTACAATCAACGGAGGCGAAATGAACGTGACATGTTCGGGCGGAGAAGGCTCGGAGGGCATCGAAAGCAAAAGCGAACTCTGCATCACCGACGGCACACTCGTAGTGAATACTTACGATGACGCGCTGAACGCAGCCAAGAAGATCAGCATCAGCGGTGGCAAGATCTATGCCTATGCCTCCAACAACGACGGCATCGACTCCAACGGCACGCTCTACATATCGGGAGGACTCGTCATAGCCTCTGGCACGAATCAGCCCGAGGAAGGATTCGATTGCGATCAAAACACCTTCTCCATCACAGGCGGCACGCTCATCGGACTCGGAGGTGGCACATCCACTCCCACATCGTCAGTCACCACGCAGCCCGTCATCATCCTCGGTGGAAAACAGTTCACGCAGGGACAGCAACTCACGCTGCAGGATGCCTCGGGCACCGTCATATGGTCATTTCTCATTCCCCGCTCTTACAGCCAAGCCACGCTTCTCGTATCGTCTCCCCAGCTGAGCGTAGGCAGCGCATATACGCTGACCACAGGCGCCACCCTCACAAGCGGCACCACTTGGCAAGGCTACTCGGCCGATGCCACCATAAGTGGAGGATCCACGCTGCAATCGCTCACGCTCTCACAGACCATCACTTCATCTGGCTCAAGCAGCGGAGGCGGCCCCGGTGGCGGTGGTGGTCACGGCGGTGGCGGTGGCGGACGTCCAGGCGGATGGTAATAGGCGCACCCACTCCTCAAGCGGTGCCCCCATAGGCAATGGGGGCGAAGCGTCCCGCTTCGGCTTGACACGCGAGGCTCGACGCCGAGCATGGCAAAAGAGACTGTACAGAGAATCTCTTGCATTGGCTCTGGCATCGAGCCCTCGCCAACGCGCCGAAGCGAGACGCTTCGCCCCCACTGCCTATGAGCTCACTGCTTGAGGAATAGAATCTTGTTTTTCGCCTGCTTCGCGGGAAAGGGGATTCGCCCAACAAATAAGAAGGGTGAGAGACGTGCAGTCGCACGTCTATTTTTCTGCAACGGGACGAACACTGAGGCCATAGTAACGGTTGCTGCCGTCGTAGCTCGGGTTGATGCCGCCGCTGTAGAAGTAGAGGTAGTAGGCATAACCGGCAACGCTGGTGTTGAGCGAACTCGACCAGTAGTAGCCGCGCGAGCCATGATTGTTGAGAGCTCCATAGTTGCGGTAGCCCGAAGCGGGGAGAAAAATAGTTTGACCATTAGGACCTGTTACAAGATATCCACTTGCACCATTGTAACTAGATTTCCAAGTCCAATCACAATTATTATAAAGTTCCTGGAATTCTGCACGTGACGGCATACGGCATTCCTTACCCCACTTCACAGTGGCTACATCATCAGAGGCTTCGAGCGTGGTCTTGCCATCAGATGAATTGTATTTGGTAGGATTACTACCCCACTTGTATGTGCTCCAATCATAGGAAGATTTAGTCGTAGTCTCACCCCATGCATAATAATCTCCATCGGCATAAGGAGTGGATGCTCCTACATTCGTCTCTGCCCAAAGCAGACCGCTGGGCAAACCGAGATCGATGAATTTATGACCATTGATAACCTTGTTCTGAGGTTTTGATCCAAGCGTTGTGATGGAATAAACGTTCGGATCATAATACACCTCACCAAGCAGCTTCACATACGTACGATAGTAATAGGTAGTACCTGAAACCAAATAATCAATAGTGAAAGTATAATCAGTCATACTTCCGCCCAGACGTTGTGTACCATCAGCATACGTCGGCTGCTGATTCTCATCAGAGTAACAAACACCCACCTCAGGAGTGACCGAGAGAGACTTAACGTTCTCATTGAGCGAGACACTCGACATGGCCTTAAAAGAATTGGTAGTGACACTAACGGCCGTAGAAGTGGTAATCTTGAAGAGCCAAGAACCGACAGAGAACGACACGCTATCCACATTCTCAGAAGAAATGACGGAGAGGTTGCCACCATTCTTCCATACAAAGATGTTCTGCTGAGCCGAGGCAGTAGTAAAGATGCCTGCGAGCAGCAAAGAGAAGAAAAGAGTAAAGAGTTTTTTCATAGAATCTTACTTGTTGAAGAGTTTGTAACTAAGGCCGCCTTGCGTGCGAACTACGTAGACGCCTTGAGGAAGGGATGAGAAAGAAAGCAGCAGCGCACCATCAGCCTGCGCTTGACCCGACAAAGCCAGTTTGCCATCAAGGGCGTAGACGCGCACTTGCTCATTGCGACTTAAGCCAGAGACGCTGAGCACACCATCTTGCCAAGAGAACGTCACGCTCTGCTGAGACGGATCGGCCTGCACGGGAGCAATGCCTGAAGCCACATCGTCGCTAAGAAACACGCGCTGCACATCAGCATAAGCATAACTTACTCTCTGCACGCCTGCTACCGACACCGACAATTCGCTATTGCTCACTGCAATGACTGGCTTTTGCGTGAAAGCAAAACTTACCTTCTGCCCACTACGCAGCAAGAAAGTCACACCTGAACTTCCCGCCCAAGCCATGCTCGACAAGAAGAACATAGCGGATAGCATCCATAAAGTTTTCTTCATATATTTAGATATTAGTTAATATATTCTGTGCAAAGCTAAGCAAATGCTTTAATTTACCCCCGATTATGTTAATTAACATAAACAGAGATTGTATTTCCGATTATCAATTCCTATTTGTCCAACGAGGATGCTAAAATAGGCAGTGGGGGCGAAGCGTCTCGCTTCGGCTTGCCACGCGAGGCGCGATGCCGGAATCTATCGACAGAAAGTCTATCAGCCAATACCGGGGGCTACGCGTCCTCGCGTCGGCATCGCCTGCGAGCTACAGACGCTCCACTTCCTATTGAGCCATCTCTTGATTTGTGGATGATGCCGACGCGAGGACGCGTCGCCCCCAGTATTGGCTGAATTGACTCTCACAGTTGTGTAGACGCGTCCTCGTGCGTCCGCATCGCCCACAACCAAGCAGTAAGCCCATAGGAAGCAAGACACTCAGTCTACCCCTCCTATGGGCTCACTTTTTGATTATATCGCACACGGCAAAATGAATCTCATAACGTCCGCCCTCGCGCGCGTATACAGCGAATTTCACCATGTAAATACCTACACAGCGTCATCATCAGCACATATTTACCTGATTATCAAAGATTTAAAGAAGAATGCTCCTACATTTTGCCTACACTTTGCTTGCACTCTGCCTACACTTTGCTTGCACTCTGCCTACACTCCGCCCAGACGGTCTCTATTATCCCTTGCTGTCATTTTGATTATCCCCTGCTGTCATTTTGATTACCCCCTGCTGTCATTTTGATTACCCCCTGCTGTCATTTTGATTACCCCCTGCTGCCGTCTTAATTACCCCTTGCTTCCGTTTCGATTATTCCCCCCTGCAATCATTCGAGCAAAGGCTCCGTCGTGCAAGCAGAGTGTAGGCAAAAGTGCAAGCGAAGGTGCATATCTCATCTCATCTACAAGGCTGATAATCAACGAGAACGAAGCTAACGTGTGACAGATGCAATCATTTCATCCCCAAAACTGACGGAGCGCGCACGTGCGCGTATGCGTGAGGCGCTACTCGGCACAAGATCAAACGCAGAAAAAGTGAACAGTTTGTACACTCTTTTTGCAGTTATAAAAATTTCTCCTCACCTTTGCACTCACATTCACTGGGCCTACAAGAATCGCCTCCATTCTCCCGCCCATCCATCACATATACACGATTCCAACGAATCGTCTCATACTCTTCTTCCCCATCCCCTTGCCATGCACAAGAGCGGATGACAATATATATTCACCCCCTAACTCCGCCAACGGATCAAAACTCTATGAGGAAGCCCTTCTTCTTAAACTCCTCGTATTTTTCCTTGTTGAAAGAATAGAGTTGAGCTTCACGCTTAGGTGTGGGCCATGTAGTTTCATTCAGCTGGTTCAACAGTTCATAGTGCATCATCTTCTTCGAAAAGTTACGACGATCGAACTTAACGTCCAATATGGCTTCATAGAGCAGTTGGAGTTCCTTCATCGTAAATTTTTCTGGCAGCAACTCGAAGCCTATGGGCTGGAAGTGAATACGCTCACGAATCTTGCGCGTGGCATCTCTCAATATACGGTCGTGATCGAATGCCAACTGTGGTACATCTTCTATGGGGAACCATCTGGCACGTGCGGCATCATCACCTCCACATACCTCCTGTATACGCACCAGGGCATAATAAGCTATGGTGATCACTCGTTCACGAGGATCGCGATCGGGCGTTGTATAAGTATGAAATTGCTCTATGTAGGCCTTATCAAGCCCAGTTTCCTCCCTCAGTTCTCTGAGTGCTCCCTGTTCAGCACTTTCATCCGGATTAAGGAAGCCACCGGGAAATGCCCAACGACCTTTATAGGGCTCTATACCTCGCTCTATAAGCAACACTTGAAGGCTCTTGCCATCAAACCCAAAGATCACACAGTCCGTAGTAACCGCAGGATGTGGATACTTGTAACAATATTGATTCTCGCTCATAAAATATAAGTGCGTATATTATACACGGCAAAGATAGTGCAAGGTGAGAGCAGAACATCAAGCTTGCTTGAATGTTGTGCCGAGCCGCAGCCTATCTTATTACAAAGATAGTGCAAGGTGAGAGCAGAACATCAAGCTTGCTTGAATGTTGTGCCGAGCCGCAGCCTATCTTATTACAAAGATACAATATTAGCTCTATACCACCAAACTATTAACGTAGACTCTACGCATGAGGCGAGCTATTTTCCGCCTTTGAAAATGTTGCTATCCATTAAAACATTTCACCCAGTCCTGTGGGCAACGCGTCTCGCGTCGGCATCAACCCTAACCAAGAGGTAAGTTCATTGGCAGTGGCGGCGAAACGTCTCGCATCGGCCTCATCCCGCACAAACCAAGAGGTAAGTTCATTGGCAGTGGGGGCGAAGCGTCTCGCTTCGGCAAGGCTTGCGAAGGCTCGATGCCGAGCAAGGCTTAAAATTGGAATTCAATCTACGTCTCCTATCCGAGCATCCCCGGCCGAAACATCGAAACAATACACTGCATACCCCAAAAAAACGGAACCCCTCAAGAGAGAGATTCCGTTAGTTATGGTATAAGAGCCACAGGTGCTTGGACACACCTGCGGACTTGTGAGCGTGGTATTACTCAGCCTTTGCTTCTTCAGCAGGGGCCTCGGTAGCTTCAGTTGCAGGAGCTTCAGCTGCGGGAGCTGCGGCCTTCTTGCTACGACGAGTACGAGTTGCCTTCTTCTTAGTCTTGGCCATGTTCTCATCGAAGTCTACGAGTTCGATGAAGCACATCTCAGAAGCATCGCTGGCACGGAAGCCAGTCTTGATGATACGAGTATAGCCACCGGGACGGTCGAGAACCTTAGCGCGAACTTCGCGGAAAAGCTCTGTTACGGCAACCTTGTCCTGAAGATAGCTGAACACTACACGACGAGAGTTCATAGTATCGTCCTTGCTCTTGGTGATCAGGGGCTCTACGTACTTCTTCAGCGCCTTAGCCTTGGCCAGAGTCGTAGTGATTCTTTTGTGCTTGATCAAAGAGCAAGCCATGTTGGAGAGCATGGCGCTTCTGTGAGAAGCAGTACGGCTCAGATGGTTGAATTTCTTATTGTGTCTCATTTCAGATATTAATCTTTATCTAATTTATACTTAGAAATGTCAGTTCCAAACGACAGATTCAGACTCTCGAGCAAATCATCAAGCTCAGTGAGCGATTTCTTACCGAAGTTGCGGAACTTCAAGAGGTCGTTCTTGTTGTACTGAACAAGTTCGCCAAGCGTCTCTACATCGGCAGCCTTCAAGCAGTTGAGCGCACGAACCGAAAGGTTCATATCGGTCAGCTTAGTCTTGAGCAACTGGCGCATGTGGAGCACCTCTTCATCGAACTCTTCATTATCCTCGTCTGCCTTGTCCTCCATAGTAATCTTCTCGTCAGAGAAGAGCATGAAGTGGTAGATAAGAATCTTAGCGGCCTCCTTAAGGGCTTCTCTCGGGTGAATGGAACCGTCCGTTGTGATTTCAAGCACGAGCTTGTCGTAGTCAGTCTTCTGCTCTACACGGAAAGGCTCAACTGCATACTTCACATTACGGATAGGAGTGTAAATAGAGTCGATAGCAATCTCGTGGATGTCCTGGCAGAACTCACGATTCTCGTCAGCGGGAACGTAACCTCTACCCTTGTTGATGGAGATTGTTATCTGCATCGTGGCTTTAGAATCTAAGTGACAAATCACTAATTCAGGATTTAACACTTCAAATCCATTGAGAAACTTACTGATATCACCAGCCTTAAACTCGGTGGAGTTAGAGATGGTGATAGTAGCCTTCTCTGTTTCGTATTCATCTACAATCTGCTTGAAACGAACTTGCTTCAAGTTGAGTATAATGTTGGTCACGTCTTCCTTTACACCAGGCACGGTGGCAAACTCGTGCTCAACACCCTCAATCTTGATAGTGTTGATAGCGAAGCCCTCGAGCGATGAAAGAAGGATACGACGCAATGCATTTCCGACAGTAGTGCCGAAACCAGGCTCCAAAGGACGAAACTCAAACTTTCCGTACTTGGGGTCGTTTTCCAACATTATTACTTTGTCAGGTTTTTGAAATGCTAATATCGCCATGAATGTAAGGGAATTATTGATTAGTTTTTAGAGTACAACTCGACGATCAACTGCTCCTTGATGTTCTCAGGGATGTCTGCACGTTCGGGCTTGTGAAGGAGCTTACCGCTCTTTGAAGTCTCATCCCATTCAATCCAAGGATACTTGCTGTGGTTGAAGCCTGCCAGTGAATCTGCAATAACTTCAAGAGACTTCGACTTTTCACGAACTGCTACGATCTGACCAGGCTTAACGCTATAAGAAGCGATGTTTACCACACGACCGTCTACAGTGATGTGCTTGTGATTGACGAGCTGACGAGCAGCGGCACGAGTAGGAGCAATACCAAGACGGTATACTACATTGTCGAGACGGCACTCAAGGCTCTGGAGAAGAATCTCACCAGTAATGCCTGATGCAGAAGCGGCCTTATCGAAAAGGTTGCGGAACTGCTTTTCAAGCACACCGTATGTATACTTAGCCTTCTGCTTCTCAGCGAGCATGATACCATATTCAGAAGTCTTGCGACGACGGTTGTTACCATGCTGGCCAGGAGGGAAGTTGCGCTTTGCCAACACTTTGTCAGCACCGAAGATAGCCTCACCAAACTTACGGGCGATACGAGACTTAGGGCCAATATATCTTGCCATTGTTTTCTTATTTCTTTTACTGTAAAACTAACGTATGTGTTATACTCTTCTGCGCTTCGGAGGACGGCAGCCGTTGTGAGGAAGCGGAGTAACGTCGATAATCTCAGTTACTGCGATACCAGCACCGTGGATAGCACGGATAGCTGATTCACGACCATTACCCGGACCCTTAACGTAAGCCTTCACCTTGCGAAGACCAAGGTCGTAAGCTACTTTGGCGCAATCCTGAGCGGCCATCTGGGCAGCGTAAGGAGTGTTCTTCTTAGAACCACGGAAGCCCATCTTACCGGCAGAAGACCAAGAAATAATCTGGCCCTCGCTGTTTGCAAGAGACACAATGATATTGTTGAAAGAGCTGTGAACATGAAGCTGACCCATTGCGTCAACCTTCACATTTCTCTTCTTTGCTGCAACTGTTTTCTTTGCCATATTTATTTATTATTTAGTAGCTTTCTTCTTGTTAGCAACGGTCTTCTTGCGACCCTTGCGAGTACGAGCATTGTTCTTTGTGCTTTGGCCACGTACGGGGAGTCCGTTACGGTGACGAACACCACGGTAGCAACCGATATCCATCAGGCGCTTGATGTTCAGCTGAATCTCAGAGCGAAGGTCACCTTCTACCTTGTAGCCAGAGGCAATGATCTCACGGATCTTACCAGCCTGCTCGTCAGTCCAGTCCTTCACTTTGATATCTCTGTCAATGCCGGCTTCGTCCAAGATTTTTGCCGAGCTACTACGACCTATACCGTAGATGTAGGTCAGGGCGATCTCACCACGCTTGTTCTGAGGGAGGTCTACACCAACAATTCTTATTGCCATATTTATTTTTATTTATTGCGGAACTTGGTTAACCCTGACGCATTTTGAACTTAGGGTTCTTCTTGTTAATCACAAACAGACGGCCTTTACGACGTACAATCTTGCAATCTGCAGACCGTTTCTTTAATGATGCTCTTGTTTTCATTATGTTTTGTTTATTTGTATCTGAACACAATTCTTCCTTTCGAAAGATCATACGGACTCATTTCTACTTTCACCTTGTCGCCCGGCAATATCTTGATATAATGCATACGCATCTTACCTGATATGTGAGCAGTGATTTCGTGCCCGTTCTCTAATTCTACACGGAACATAGCATTGCTCAATGCTTCAACGATCGTCCCGTCTTGTTCAATAGCAGCTTCTTTTGCCATATTAAGATTTTTGACTTTCTACTTCTTCTATTTCCTTAAACGATGACATAATGTCGGCCTTGCCATGATGAATGGCTATCGTATGCTCAAAATGAGCAGCCGGCTTACCATCACGCGTTATCACGCCCCAACGATCTTCAAGCATAGCCAATTCTGGACTACCCTTCGTAATCATTGGCTCAATAGCTATGCAAAGACCATTCTTGATCTGCTTGCCACTCCCACGAGTACCATAATTGGGCACCTGAGGATCCTCGTGCATCTCATGACCGATGCCGTGACCCACAAACTCACGCACAACTCCATAACCATGCTCCTCGCAATGGTGCTGGACAGCGTAACCTATATCACCCAAACGATGACCCGCAACGGCTTGCTCTATGCCCTTGTAAAGCGACTCCTTCGTAACACGAAGAAGCTCCTTCACCTCAGGCTTCACCTCGCCCACACAAAACGTGTAGCAAGAATCTCCACAAAAACCATCAATGTGAGTACCGCAATCAACTGAAACTATATCACCATCACGAAGCGGAACGTCATTCGGAATACCATGTACAACCACATTGTTGACTGATGTACATATGGAAGCAGGAAATGGTCCACCAAAAGGATTGGGGAAACCCTTGAAAGTAGGCTCCGCACCATGATCCCTAATAAATTGTTCAGCCAAGGTGTCCAACTGACGGGTCGTAACACCCGGCTCAACAATTTTAGCTATTTCCGTGAGCGTTGCACTAACCAATAAATTAGCCTTGCGCAATAGCTCTATCTCGTCGTCGGTCTTCAGATAAATCATTCAGACTATAGAAGTTTAATAAGCTGCTACCTTCGTTGAACGTGTGCGGACATGTCCAGAATTGAGCAATCCATCGTAATGACGTACCAACAAGTGGCTCTCTATCTGCTGTAGCGTATCCAAAACAACACCAACCAGAATCAACAGAGAAGTACCTCCGAAGAACTGCGCAAATTCTTGCTTCACACCAAATATACCAGCAAAAGCAGGCATAATTGCAATGAGAGCAATGAAAAGCGAACCTGGGAACGTGATGCGACTCATCACATCATCCAAGTAGTCAGCTGTAGGCTTACCCGGCTTTACACCAGGAATAAAACCATTGTTTCGCTTCATATCCTCAGCCATCTGAACAGGGTTCAAAGTGATAGCTGTATAGAAATATGTAAATGCTACAATCAGAACGACGAACACTACATTATAAAGGACACTCGTATGATCCAAGAACTGCTGCAGTGCCCAACTTCCACCGTTCTTAGAAACGGTCTGGGCAAGAGTCAGGGGGATGAACATGATAGCCTGGGCGAAGATGATAGGCATCACGTTGGCTGCAAAAAGCTTGAGAGGAATGTACTGACGTGCACCTCCCACAGCGCGATTACCTTCAATACGCTGGGCATACTGTACAGGCACCTTGCGAGTCGCCTTCACCAACATGATAGCCAATGCCATCACAAAAAGCAAAGCAACAATCTCAAAGAGGAACTTGATAAGTCCACCTCCTTCAGCACCATTGTATGCTGTAACGAATTCCTGAACAAAGGCTACCGGCATACGTGCAATAATACCAATCATAATGATCAGCGATACACCATTGCCGACACCTTTATCAGTAATTCTTTCGCCAAGCCACAGGATAAACATACTACCTGCCGCAAGGATAATCGTAGACGATGCCATGAACCAAAATCCATCTCCAACAAGGAATGCACCAGAACCAGCGGTCTGAGCCTTCAAGTTGATCAAATACGTCGGAGCCTGGAAGAGCAAAATTGCTATTGTAAGCACACGAGTGATCTGGTTGATCTTTCTACGGCCACTCTCACCCTCACGCTGCATCTTCTGAAAATAAGGCACAGCAATGGCAAGAAGCTGCATGACAATCGATGCCGAAATGTAAGGCATGATACCCAATGCAAATACCGAAGCATTCGAAAAAGCACCACCCGAGAACATATTCAACAAAGACATCAAGCCCTCACTCGTCTGGCTCTGCAAAGCCTGCAAACGAGCAGGATCAATGCCAGGAAGCACCACAAATGAGCCAAAACGATAAATAGCAACAAAGAGAATCGTAATGAGAAGACGCGTACGCAAATCCTCAATTCTCCAAATGTTCTTGATTGTCTCGATTATTTTTTTCATCGAAGTAAGATTGATTAGATTTTAGTAGCTGTGCCACCTACTGCAGTAATAGCAGCTTCGGCAGTCTTGGAGAATGCATGAGCTTCAACAGCCAACTTTGACTTGAGTTCACCATTACCAAGAATCTTCACCAACTGGCTAGAAGAAATGAAACCAGCTTCGCGGAGCTCAGCCAAACCAATCTTCTCAAGACCCTTAGCATCTGCCAAAGCCTGAATTGTAGAAAGATTGATAGCCTTGTATTCTACGCGGTTAATGTTCTTGAAACCAAACTTGGGAAGACGACGCTGCAAAGGCATCTGACCACCTTCAAAACCAATCTTCTTGCTATAACCAGAACGCTGCTTGGCACCTTTGTGACCACGTGTAGATGTACCGCCCATGCCTGAACCAGGACCGCGGCCGATACGCTTACGTGAATGAGTAGCACCATTAGCAGGCTTTAAAGTATGTAATTTCATAAAGCTTCGTTTATTTGAAAATTATTCTACGACCGTTACTAAGTGGTGTACCTTGCGGATCATACCACGGATGATAGGAGTATCCTCCTTCTCTACAATATGATTCAATTTGGTCAGACCCAATGCATCAAGCGTGCGCTTTTGGTCTTTGGGAGCACCGATACGGCTCTTCGTCTGTTGTATCTTAATCGTTGCCATATTTCTTTATCCTCTGAATACTTTTTCCAAAGATACACCACGGTGCTGAGCCACCGTACGTGCATCACGCATTTCACTCAAAGCCAAGATTGTAGCCTTAACGAGGTTGTGGGGGTTAGAAGAACCCTTTGACTTAGCCAAAACATCCTTCACACCAACACTCTCAAGCACAGCACGCATAGCGCCACCAGCTACAACTCCAGTACCTTCAGAAGCGGGGAGGATAAGAACCTCAGCACCACCGAAGCGAGCAGACTGCTCATGGGGTACAGTACCCTTGAGAACGGGAACCTTAATCAAATTCTTCTTTGCTGCCTCAACGCCCTTAGCAATGGCTGCAGTTACTTCGCCAGCCTTACCCAGACCGTAACCAATGACACCCTTACCATCACCTACTACTACGATAGCAGCGAATGTGAAAGTACGGCCACCCTTGGTAACCTTGACAACACGATTGATAGCAACCAGTCTATCCTTTAACTCTTCTGTATTTACGTTTACTCTGTTTGCCATAATCTTATTTAGAATTTAAGTCCACCTTTACGGGCACCATCTG
The DNA here is from genome assembly GCA_050873845.1 of Alloprevotella sp. Taxonomy (GTDB): domain Bacteria; phylum Bacteroidota; class Bacteroidia; order Bacteroidales; family Bacteroidaceae; genus Alloprevotella. Next base: position 892 of record JBNMGC010000003.1, on the reverse strand, counting down.
CTACTTCCTTTACACGACCATGGTAGAGGTAACCGTTACGGTCAAATACAACCTCGGTAATACCTGCAGCAATAGCCTTTGCAGCTACAGCCTCACCAACCTTGGCAGCCTGTTCCTTCTTAGGCATGGCTTCCATGCCAAGCGAAGAAGCGGCAACGAGAGTAGAAGAAGTCTCGTCGTTAATGATTTGTACGTAGATCTGCTTGTTACTGCGGAAAACAGTCAAGCGAGGACGGGCAGCCGTACCAGAAATCTTATTACGAACCCGATATTTGATTTTTACGCGTCTTTGTTCTTTTTTCGTAGTCATAATCTTAGAGATTTAAATTACTTTGCACCAGCAGACTTACCAGACTTACGACGAATCTGTTCGCCTACATAGAGGATACCCTTACCCTTATAAGGTTCAGGCTTGCGGAAAGAACGGATTTTAGCGCATACAAGACCGAGCAACTGCTTATCGCAGCTTTCGAGCGAAATGTACGGGTTTTTGTTTCTTTCAGACTTCGTCTCAACCTTGATCTCAGCGGGAACCTGGAGGAAAATGGCATGGGTATAACCCAAGTTGAACTCGATGAGGTTGCCCTGGTTGGATACACGATAACCTACACCGACGAGTTCCATTTCCTTCTTGTAACCTTCGCTCACACCAACAACCATGTTGTTTACAAGAGCACGATAGAGGCCGTGGAAAGCCTGCTTCTGCTTCTGCTCAACAGTATCGTTAGCTTCGTCGATAGCGAAAGTAATCTCGTTGTTTTCGATTGTGACGATGATGGAAGGATCAACAGCCTGGCTGAGCTCACCCTTCGGTCCTTTTACAGACACTACATTATCCTTCAGGGTAACTGTTACACCTGCAGGGATGTTAATCGGCAATTTACCTATTCTA
>JBNMGC010000002.1:0-66662 GCA_050873845.1 Alloprevotella sp. | reverse complement strand
GCCAAGCTCCATCGCTGGGCTTACAAGCGCTTCTACATGGACGAGGTTTACCAGTACATTACTCATCGTATCATCTTTGCCCACATCTCCAAGCCCATCGCATGGTTTGATCGTCACGTCATCGACGGATTCTTCAACTTCTTGGCATGGGGCGCCAATGCACTCAGCTTCCGCATCCGTGGCTTGCAGGGTGGTTCCGTTCAGGCTTACGCTTATGTATACTTGCTCGGTCTGCTCATCGTGTTGGCAATTGCAGCACTTGCATAAATTAAGTTGAAAAGTTGAGGAGTTGAAAAGTTAAGATTATGCTCTTCGCAAGAATACTATATTCTTGACTCATAAACTCTTAGACTCTTAAACTCAAAAGAAACAAAACAATGAATTTTCTATCATTATTCGTATTGATTCCGCTTGTCATGCTGCTTGGACTGTGGCTGGCAAGAGATGTGAAAGGCGTACGTACGGTGATGGTCACAGGTAGTTCGCTGCTACTCATCTTGGCAGCCTATCTCACCATAACCTTCCTCGGCGACCGTGCAGCAGGAGCCACTGACGAAATGCTCTATACCGCATCGTTCAATTGGTTCGAGCCGCTTCACATCAAATATTCCGTGGGTGTCGATGGCATCTCAGTAGCCATGTTGCTGCTTTCATCGGTTATCGTCTTCACCGGAACCTTTGCCTCATGGCAACTTAAGCCTCTCACCAAGGAATACTTCCTTTGGTTCACCCTGTTGAGCCTCGGTGTGTTTGGCTTCTTTATCTCGGTCGACATGTTCGCCATGTTCATGTTCTACGAAATCGCATTGATTCCTATGTACCTCCTCATCGGTGTATGGGGTTCGGGCAAGAAGGAATATGCAGCCATGAAGCTTACCCTCATGCTTATGGGTGGTTCAGCCTTCTTGATGTGTGGCATCTTCGGTATCTTCTATGGTGCTGGTGGTCAGACCATGAACATCGTAGAGATAGCCAACCATCTCAATGGTGCTCACAGCATACCCTTCGCTCAGCAGTGCATTTGGTTCCCCTTGACCTTTATCGGTTTCGGTGTACTTGGTGCTTTGTTCCCCTTCCATACATGGTCGCCCGATGGTCATGCTTCCGCCCCTACGGCAGTATCAATGCTCCACGCAGGTGTGCTGATGAAGCTCGGTGGTTACGGTTGCTTCCGTATCGCCATGTATCTCATGCCTGAGGCAGCTAACGAACTGAGCTGGATCTTCTTGATCCTTACAGGTATCTCCGTCGTATACGGTGCATTCTCAGCTTGCGTACAGACCGACTTGAAGTATATCAATGCATATTCTTCAGTATCTCACTGCGGTATGGTGCTCTTCGCCATCCTCATGCTCAATCAGACCGCTTGCACCGGTGCAGTGCTTCAGATGTTGAGCCACGGCCTTATGACCGCCCTCTTCTTTGCCCTCATCGGTATGATCTACGGCCGTACTCACACGCGTGACATCCGCGAGCTCAACGGCTTGATGCGCATCATGCCTTTCCTCTCGGTAGGTTATATCATCGCCGGTTTGGCCAACCTCGGTCTGCCTGGCTTCTCAGGCTTCATTGCTGAGATGACCATCTTCGTAGGTTCGTTCCAGAATGCTGACACCTTCCACCGCGTGCTCACCATCGCAGCTTGCTGCTCTATCGTGATCACCGCAGTCTACATCCTCCGTGTAGTAGGTAAGATCCTTTATGGCACTTGCACCAACGAGCACCACCTCAAGCTCACCGATGCTACGTGGGACGAACGCTTCGCTGTGATCTGCCTCATCGTAGCCGTAGCAGGCCTCGGTCTTGCTCCGCTTTGGGTAAGCGACATGATTACCACTGGCGTAGCTCCTATCGTAGACCATATTCACTCTGTATCTGGCACTGTAGCAAGCTGCAATCCTTTCCTATAATAAGCTTATTCGAAGTTTAGTAAGTTTAGAAGTTTAATAAGTTTAGGAGTTTAGTAAGTTTATGGCAAACGCCCATGATAACTCAGCAAGCTAATAGACTCATTAAACCCAGTAAACTCATTAACCCCAATAAACTCATTAAACTCAGTAACACATAACTCATTATCAATGGATTATTCTCAATTTCTCTATATGCATGAGGAGCTCTCGTTGCTGGCAGTGATTGTTATCCTGTTCATTGCCGATCTCTTCATGTGTCCTGATAAGAAGAGCGGGAAAGGCGTTTACAACACAGCTTTGCCCGTAATCTTGCTCACCCTTCACACGCTGCTCAACCTTCTGCCCTGCTGCGGTGCAGAACAGACAAGTGCGTTTGGTGGCATGTATCAGTACACGCCCATGATGACCATCATGAAGAGCGTGCTCAATGTAGGTACCATCATTGTGTTCCTCATGGCCCACAAGTGGTTGACCCGCGAGGAGAACCTCGTGAAGCAAGGCGAGTTCTATATGCTCACCCTCTTCACGCTACTCGGTATGTATTTCATGATTTCGAGCGGTCACTTCTTGATGTTCTTCATCGGACTCGAGATGGCATCAGTGCCCGTCACCGCCCTGGTAGCCTTCGACAAGAAGCGTTTCGAGAGCGCCGAAGCAGGTGCTAAGTTTATCCTGCTCGCCCTCTTCTCAAGCGCCCTCTTGCTCTATGGCGTATCGCTCATCTACGGTGCTACAGGTACGCTCTACTTCAACGAAATCGGTGCTCAGCTTGATGGCTCTCTGCTCAGCATTTTCGGCATGATCCTCTTCATCGCTGGCCTGGGCTTCAAGATTTCACTTGTTCCCTTCCACCTTTGGACAGCCGATACTTACGAAGGTGCGCCCACTTCCGTTACAGCTTACTTGAGCGTCATCTCTAAGGGCTCTGCAGCTTTCGTGTTGCTTACCATCCTGATGAAGGCTTTTGCTCAGAGCGATCTCTTCTATAGCTGGAACACCGCGATGTACTGGATCATCGTAGCCTCTATCACCGTGGCCAACCTCTTTGCCATTCGCCAGAACAACCTCAAGCGCTTCATGGCATTCTCGGCTATCTCGCAGGCAGGCTACTTGGTATTGTCCATCATGGACGGCACGGCACAGGGCATGACTGCTCTCGTGTTCTACCTCCTCGTATATATGGTGTCCAACCTCGGTGCCTTTGCCGTGATGACCACCGTAGAGGAAAACAGCGGTAAGATCAACATCAGCGACTACGACGGACTCTACCAGAGCAATCCGAAGCTTGCGTTCCTCATGACGCTTTGCCTCTTCTCTCTGGCAGGTATTCCTCCCTTTGCAGGATTCTTCAGCAAGTTCTTCGTATTCATGGCAGCCTTCAAGGCCGGTTACCCTCTGTTGGTATTCATCGCTTTGGCCAACACTGTCATCTCGCTCTACTACTATCTGCTCATCGTCAAGGCCATGTACATCAAGCCCAACGAGAGCCCGATACCTTCGTTCAAGAGCGATGCTTATACTCGCATAGCCCTCTTCCTCTGCACCCTCGGTGTGTTGGTATTGGGTCTTGGTGGCGTGTTCTACAACTACATCAGTGGTTTTAGCTACGGCCTCTAAGCATTGAGTCCCCTTAGCATAGGAGTTCTCCTCCTTTCATGCTGACATCTAAATAAGCTCCCATCTCTGCGTAATCATGGCAGAGATGGGAGCTTTTTTTGTATGCTCTGCATGAGCATTCTTCAGCGGGTAGCGTGTCCTCGAAAATATCTCGTGTGAAGAAAGTCACCCGATCTTGTGCGCAATGCTTCTCGACCTTCGTCATAATCAAGCTTAAACGAAGACTTTCCCGTCTGCAGATGAGCGTTCTTCCATCGTTCACCGCTCGGTGGCAGCACTGCCACCGCCCGGTGGCAGCATTACCACCGCACGGCGGCAGCATTGCCACCGCCCGGTGAACGATGGATGGATGGTTATCTGCGGACGGCATGATGGTCATTTCCGAACGGCAAGACCATCGTTTACAAACGGCAGGATGATTATCAATGTTCTATGATGATTCATGAGAATATGATTTACGACGAGGATTAGATGTCTTGTTCAGCATACAGGCTTAGCACAGATTAGGATGAAAGACAGACAAGCCTTCTGATTTGACTTTTATTTACCTAATTATACATCTCCGTAGCGAGGCAGTATTCTAACCATAGCCTACATTGTGGATAAGACTGAAACCTTGCTATTTTCCCCCTTGTAGTCGTAGAGGCTATGTGTAGAGTCTATGATGTCATTTTTATTGTTAATAATTTCGTACTTCATGAACTTTTGTTTCGTTACGCGGCTACATTCTCAGTAAAAAGACGTAATTTTGTAGTGTTTTTGACCAAGGAGTGTAATCTTATAGTTATCTACTTAAACAAAAAATTATATACTCTGGTCTTCTACACTTTTAACAACTTGCTTCTGTTTAGAACAAGTTTTACTGCCGAATGAGTAAAGACAACGGCATCCTAAGAGCTAATCAAGAGCTCCACTGCACTGGGGTTACACCCTGTGCCCTCCCCGAAAGTAAGAGTTTGCAGGGAGCGAACTTTGTACAAAAAGGGGTGTCCACCCGTTGTGCCTTGAATTCTGCAACAAACAATGTCTTGCAAAATTACCCCCCCCAATACCAGCGAACACTGGTACGCACTTAGAGCTACCTATGGTCGCGAAAAAGTAGCTCACGACTATCTTGCATCGAAAGGAGTAAAGGCCTTCTGCCCCATGCAGAAAGTAACGAAGCTTGTTAATGGCAAACGCAAAACGCTGTGTGTATCGCGTTTGCCAAATATTTTTTTTGCATACGGCAGCGAAGAGGTTATCAAATCGTACGTTTACGACAATGTGAATCTGCCCTACCTCCGTTTTTACTATCGTCATCAGCACTTGGACAATCGCATCAAACGTATTCCCATGGTCGTTCCAAACGATCAGATAGAAACCTTAAGGGTTATTTGCCAGGCTGAAGCCGAAGACGTAATTCTCGCTCCATTCAACATTCACAAGTTCAGCACTGGACAACTTGTACGCATCGTCGATGGCGAGTTTAAGGGAGTAGTTGGCAGGGTGGCGCGTTACCATGGGCAAACGCGCGTAGGTATATACATTGATGGCCTGCTGACCATGGCTACGGCCTACATACCCAGAAAGTTTATTATACCCATTGAAGAAAACAATAAATGATTATTAACGCGTTAGTGGAATTTGTAAACGGGTTGACAAGTTAACAGGTTAACAGGTAAGTTCGTCGAGTCCAATCAGTTCTTTTTTTTGACGGAACAATTAGACTAAGACATATTTACATGTCAACTTGTTTACCCGTTAACCAAGAATTCCGCCAACGCATTAGGCTTTTATAATAAGATAGGAATTTATACTTTCGCATTCTATGATTTTAAAAGCTTACTCTACCAATTAATTAATCCGCATACTGCCTATAAATTTCTATATACTCTTTTATGAAACAAAGGAAATCGTTAAGAAAAAGCATCAAGGGGCTTGTGCTCTTGCTCACAGCTATATGCTTTGCATCGTGTACAGTTCCTAAAGACATTACTTACTTCCAAGATTCAGATAGACTCAACGGCATGGCGCTGCAAAGCGAGCAACAACTGCGCTTACGCCCTGAGGATAAAATAAACATCGTGGTGAATAGTTCGAACCCAATGCTCGAAAGGCAATTTACCTTAACGGCAACAAGTAGTAAATACGTTCTTGGCTCGTCTGTTCAACCACAGACAAGCGCCTCGGGCAGCAATAGCAACACGCAGATGGTGGCATATACGGTAGACGAGCAGGGCACCATAGATTTTCCTATTCTTGGCAAAATAGCTGTTGGTGGTAAAACACGTAAACAAGTGGCACAGTATATTCAAGACCGCTTAATAGCACGCGAACTTGTAAGCGACCCTATCGTAACCGTAGAATACGTAAATATGGGGGTAAACGTATTGGGCGAAGTAAGCAAGCCAGGACATATTGATATCAACAAAGACCACTTCACCATTGTAGACGCGCTATCGTATGCAGGCGACCTTACCATCAACGGCAATCGTCGAAACGTGTTGGTAACACGTAATGTAGATGGTGAGAACCAGGTGTATCACCTTGACATGACCAACATGCAATCGGTGCTCAACTCACCAGCTTACTATTTGCAACAAAACGACCTCGTGTATGTATCGCCCAACAACAAGCGTAAGCGCGAGTCGAATGCAACGGGCAATACGTTCAACAATCCGTCTATTTGGATATCGATCGCATCGCTTCTCACCACTATTACTGCACTGATTATCAAATAAAGAATATGGAGAACCAAGAGACTATACACAAGACATCAAAAGATGACTTTATAACCATTCCCGACCTTTGGCACATCTGTGTGGCACATTGGAATTGGTTTGCAGCATCATTGATAATATGCTTGGGCTTAGCTTGCTACTATTTGGCAGTTTCGCCTAGCATCTACACGCGCTCTGTTTCGGTGCTTGTGAAGCAAGAGACGCAAGGCAAAACCACTAGTAGCAAAAACAATGATGACAACGACTTCAATGACATAGGCCTTGTCAGACAGAATACCAATGTAGCAAACGTAGAACGTCAATTTACATCGCTTCAGGTGCTTGTAGAAGTGGCGAAGCGCACCATGCACCCACGCACTGACCGCGATGCGCTCCACATGGCTGAAAGCATCAAGAGCCGGCTCAAGACAAATATAGAAAACGACAAGTCTACCATTATCAACATAGAATATTCTGCTCCATCAACCGACGAGGCAGACCGCGTACTGAATGCTATAGTTGCTGTATACAATGAGCAATGGATGGAAGACAATAATATAATAGCCGTAAACAGTTCGCACTTCATCGAAGACCGCTTACGACTGCTCAGAAAAGACCTTGGCAACATCGACGATAGCATATCAAAGTTTAAGAAGCAGCACAACATTACCGACCTTGAGCACGTATCCGATATCTATTTGAAGCAGCAAAGCGAGTCGGATGCCGACATCATGCGCCTTTCAAGTCAGCGCGCGATGGCACAATTTATCTACGATATTTTAAAGTCGAAAGCTAAGAAGCACCAATTGCTCCCCACCAACACGGGGCTTAACAATGTGTTGCAAGAGCAGATTAATCAATACAATAGCATGTTGTTGCAGCTCAAGAATAGCCTTCAGGCGACCTCTTCGCAAAACCCTCTCATCATTAAGCAAGAGGCTGATCTTGACGAACTTAGACACAACATACTATCAACCATCGACAATCAGATAAAAGTGCTGGGCATACAAATTGATGCTCTGCAAGGGTATAACGAAGAGGCAAGTTCCAAAATTAGCTCAAACCCTAACCAAGCCAAGCACTTGGCAAGTGTAGAACGCGAACAAAAGGTAAAAGAGAGCCTTTACCTTTATTTATTGCAAAAGAAGGAGGAAAATCAAATCAGCCTTACCTATTCGTCAAAGAATACGCAAATGATTGATATGCCTCATGGTAGCGATCTGCCTACTTCGCCTAAGAAATCGCTTATACTATTCTCTGCCATCTTATTTGCCCTTATTGTTCCTACTATTATCCTCTTTACGCGTGAAAGTCTTGACAGCTCTGTGCGCTGTAAGGAAGATATTGAGCACCGCACATCGCTCTCGCTCATTGGCGACATACCCCTCTATCTGCAAAAGAACAAGCGCAACCTCATCGACATGCTTATTGGCAAAAGAAAGCCTAACAAGATTAGGCTGATAGTTGAGCCTGATAAGCAAGATGTAGTGAACGAGGCTTTCCGCTATGTGCGCAGTAATTTGGAGTTTATGACGACCAATCGTAGCAACAACAACGTGTACATCATCACCTCTAACTACGAAGGATCGGGCAAAACGTTTATTGCAGCCAACCTTGCAGTGTCGCTTGCTATTGTAGGCAAAAGTGTGTTGCTCATCGATGGCGACTTGCGTCATGCCTCAGCATCTCGCGTATTCCATGCCAGAAACAAGGGCTTGGCCGACTACTTGGCAGAACAAGAGACCGACTTGGACAACTTGCTCTATCACTCTGCAAAATACGACACACTCGATGTTATGCCTGTAGGTACCATTCCTCCCAACCCTACAGAGCTACTTTCAAACAAGCGTATGCAGACGCTTATCGACGAATTGCGTTCGCAATACGACTTTATCCTTATAGACTGTCCGCCAGCCGAAGCACTTGCCGACACAAGCATCATAGAGCAATATGCCGACCGCACCTTGTTTATTATGCGTGCTGGTGTATTTGATCGTCGTAACATACCAGACCTTGACGTTGATGTTGAAAACGGCAAGTTCAAGCACATGTCTATCATCCTTAATGCTACCCGACTGGGCGGACGCTATGGCTATCGCTATGGCTATCATTATGCTTATCACTATGGCAAGCATTACGGTGGATACTACAAACGGACTAATAGCAAAAGCTAAATCAAAGTTGCACTTGCTATTTATCATTTACTAAACGCCTCATTCTCACAACATGGACAACGCTAACAAGCGCATAGCTCGCAACACCATCTACATGTATGTGCGTCTGCTCAGCATCATGGTGATTGGGCTTTATGTTTCGCGTTTGGCACTCAGCATTCTCGGAGTGTCAGACTACGGGCTTTACGCTGTTGTTGGCGGTGTATTGGCAGTGTTCACCTTTATCAGTGGTTCGCTCGCAAGCGCCACAAGTAGGTTTTTCAACATTGAGATGGGTAAGCCTAATGGCGATGTGAATGCTTCGTTCAACATCAACCTAACGCTCCACATTTGCTTTGCCATCATCGTAATGCTACTGGCCGAGACCATTGGGCTATGGTACATATACAACCACCTAAATGTGGCAGCCAATAAGCTCAATGATGCCGTGTTTGTATATCACATCAGCATGTTTACGGTGGGGCTGGGCATTATCAATACGCCCTATCAGAGCTTGCTTACAGCCCACGAGCAGTTTCGATTTATGGCCATACTCGACATTGCTAACTCGCTGCTTCGCTTGGTTTGCATCATGCTGCTTACGCTTGCTCCATCAGACCATTTGCGCCTTTACAGTATCATCTTTGCACTCACCACCATCAGCAATTTCGTAGCATACCACTGGGTGGCATACGTGCGTTGGCGCAACATTATCCGTTTCAAGTTTGTACGTGGATGGAAGCATTACAAAGCGGTGCTTGCTTTCAACAATTGGAACTTGCTAGCAACAATGGCATACGTGGCAAATTCCTCGGGATGCGACCTGCTGCTCAATGCATTTTTTGGTACGGTGATGAATGGTGCTTTTGCAGTGAGCAAAACGGTGAAGCAAAGCATAGCCAACTTTACAGGCAACTTCGACAATGCTTCAGCTCCTCAAATCATACAGTCGTATGCTGCTGGCGACAAGTCCCGTTACACCTACCTATGCAACAAGATTGGGCGCATAAACATTCTCACCTTTGAGTTTATCTGCTTTCCGTTGCTCATCGATTTAGGTTTCGTGCTGAAGCTATGGTTGGGACATGTGCCAGATGGAGCATTCGAACTCACTTACTTAAGTGTAATACAAGGTGGCATCTCGCTTACATGTGGTGGCATCTACAATCTAATCAATGCAACAGGCAAGATTAAGTGGTTTAAAATCAACGTTAGCTTTTTCTTTATCATTTGCCTTCCCATTGCTTATGGATTATTTAAAGTAGGCTTTCCCCCTTACACCATATTGGTACTGTTCATCATAGCCGACATCATTCAACGTGCTATCCAATTGGTGTTAATACACTATCTACTGGGGTTTGACTCACTGCGTTATGCAAAAGAGGCATACATCCGCCCCCTGCTCATTGCCCTCATTGCAAGTATCGGCATATTTGCCTACTCTTTATGCAACGTAACCAACACCTGGGAACGCATCGCAGCCATCTTTATTTGTGCTTTGCTCAACACGTTGCTCATTTTCTTTATTGGACTTACACGCAACGAACGTAGCAAGATAATCAAGGCATGCTACGCAAAAGCATATCCCCAAAAACTATAGTTCATCTTTCGCAGAAACGATGTGTAGCAACACGTTCAACTATACTATTCTATACTTAGCAAATGAAATCTTATCCTAAAGTAAGCATAGTCACCGTTACGTATAACTGTGTCGACACCATCGAAAAGACCTTGCTCAATGTGTTGAACCAAACCTATTCCAACCTTGAGTACATCGTTATTGATGGTGCAAGTACAGACGGTACACGCGAGGTAATAGAACGTTATGCCAATCGCCTTTCTTATTGGATATCAGAACCTGACAAGGGTATTTATGAGGCCATGAATAAAGGCATTAAAGCTGCTACAGGCGAATGGATATTCTTCCTTAATTCGGGAGACTTCTTCTTTAAGCCCCAAACCATACAGAATGTCTTTGAATGGTATGAAGATAAAGGAGAAGACTTGATTGTTGGAGGCATCAGAAGCGTTAATCATCAAGGAGTTAATGACGCCTTTTATAATCCTGCCAACGCTGATGCATGGCATAGGGCATTCATTCCGCATCAGTCAGCATTTATTCGGCTCTCTGTGCAAAAGGCAAACCCCTATCTTACTAAATATAAAATTGCAAGCGACTATGCATTCTTCTTAAAACAGATACTAAGAGGTTGCAACATAGCCCTATGCAAGGAGATTATCTCGATATATGATAGCGAATTTGGCATATCTTCAACCAATATATTGTTAGCATGGCAAGAGAGGACTCAAATACGGAAAGAATTGGGAGCGCCCTTTAAACTGATCCTAAAATCGGAGATAAGGTGCTTGCGCATTAGATTGAGAAATCTCATAAGGGCGGTGATAAAAAGATGAATAGAGCTTTATTATAGTTGATACCAAGATTAAATGCGCGTATTGTTCATTACTCATACGAATAGCCTTGACGGAGCCAACCGAAGTTTGTTGCAACTCGTGATAGAACTACGTAACAATCACAACGTAGAACCTATCATTGTTTGCCCACACGACAAGCTATCATATATGCTGACCGATGCCTTCTCAAAAGAAGGGATCAAGTGCATCGCGTTGCCTTTAGTACTATTCAAACATGCGTGGCACGTATCAGCATTCAGAAGGTTTTTGCTTGTTATCTCTTTCGTATTACACAATCTTTACCTCATCTACAGACTGAGGAACGTGAAGTTTGACTTGGTCCACTCCAATGCGAGTGTGATAGACATGGGGGCATATCTCGCAATGTGGCGAGGCGTACCCCACGTGTGGCATCTGCGAGAATTTTGTTTCGAAGATTTTGGCATGAAATCAATATTTGGCGAGCGATACGAACAGTGGATATATAAAAAATGTGCATGCGGCATAGCCATTTCCAAAGCCATAGAACGCAAGTACAAACCATTTTTCGGCAAAAGCTTGCAACTCATATACAACGGCATTGTTCCTAAAAACGAATCGCTACAAGCTGCTCATAATAATGAAGTGGTGACATTCTGCATTGTTGGTCGAATTGAACCTAACAAAAATCAATTTGAGGTTATAAAAGCTTGCCAGTTGCTCAAATGCGAGTACAACTGTCAGTTCAAACTTTTGGTTATAGGCTTAGGCAATACAACCTATGCAACAATGTTGAAGAAATATGTATCCGACAACAATTTAGAGAACAATGTGATATTCATAGGCTATCGAAACGATATTCCCGAGGTGCTGAGTAAGTGTGATGTGGGACTTACCACATCTACAAATGAGGCATTCGGACGCGTAACAATAGAGTATATGATGCAAAACCTTGCTGTAATAGCCTCCGACACGGGTGCCAATCCCGAGATTATCACTGATGGCGATACGGGGTTGCTTTACCACTTAGGCGAGGCAAGGCAATTGGCAAATAAGATGCATATGCTTATTGAAAATCATGATTTGCTCCTATCCCTTGCCACCAACGGCAAGCAGCATGCTTACAAATGTTTTTCGTCGGTAAAGAACTCTGATAGCATTTATAATTTGTATAAGACCTTAGTAAAGGAATAACAATTACGCCGAAGACCAAAACATGATGCAAGATACAGGTTTGTTGCAAAAAAGAATATCTATAGTGATTCCACTGTTCAACTCGGAATCCTACATAGAGAAATGCTTAAACTCAATTGCTCAACAAAGTTATCAGGACATAGAAGTTGTAGTAGTTGATGATGCAAGCACTGATGCTTCAGTGTCGATTGTTAAGAAATTCATGGCTAATCATCCGTGGCTACGTCTTATACAGCACCATACCAACCAGGGGACTATGCTGTCTCGTCGTGACGGCTATGAGGCAGCAACAGGTGATTTCATCATGTTTGTTGACTCCGACGATACCTTACCCACAGATGCCATTGAGAAACTCTTAGACAAGCAGCAACATACAAACGCTGACATCATTGTCGGAAATTTCATAATATACCACATAGACGGACATAAAGAAGCAAAAACCAATACATTACCTCAAAACTCAACAAAAGCAGAAGTTATTGAAGCTATCATTGATGGCAAAGTTAGCCACTGCTTGTGGGGAAAACTTTTTAAAGCATGCTTGTTTACAGAAAATAAGCTGCAAAACTATCCGAATATGACTATATCTGAAGATGCTTGCCTGTTCTACCAATTAGTAGCATTGTCAACAAAAATCACTTCAACAGATAACGTCATCTATTATTACCACGTGAACAGATGCTCCTCATCTCAAACAGCATATCGCACTAAGCAAATAGAGGACATCATCATTGCTCATAAAGTGATAGAGAGCATATGCAAGCCCTATCCGCAACTAAAAAGCAAAGTACAACATATCATTACAAAAAATATATTTACACTATACTTCGAAAAGCCCAAAATCTCCACAACGCGTAAACTGCTAAAGAAACATGGAATGCAAGTATACGGCAGTTTAAGAGCCGCATTAGAGCATCTTACCATAGCAGACTTTTGGTTTTTCTTAAAACGACTCATATACGTCAGAACAGTATTGAATAAATAAATATGAATTACGCTTTCTACAAAAATAAGATGCAAAAGCTTGCAATATCACGCATTCTTGTGTTCGTATTGCTACTAAACACACTTCTTGCATCTTGTACAAAAGATACAGAAATGGACTTATGTAAACGTCCTATGGCAGAGCAAGCACGATTGAGCTGGATTGATGATGATTTCAATATCTATGCCAAAGACGGGACTTATGATATTTACATAAAGGTACATGATTGGTGTATCGATAATGGTATAAGGTTTGACTTTGCCTATATACCATACGACGATGGTACAACGCCTAATAATACCCCACGCTTACAATTAGCAAAAAAATGGGAGAGTGAAGGATTTGGATTATTGTATCATCCCGCCCATTTAGGATGGTATGATAGCAAATATGAAGAAGACTATAAGTATAATTTTAGCTCTATGGCAAAGAAGCTACAAGACTGCATAAGATATTTCGACACAAACAATATAAAAGTACCCTATCGTGTACTCGTTTATCCTGGCAGCTCTGGCAACAATGCGGAAGTAAGAAACTATGTACGTCAATATGTAGATTTAGCTATCTGCGCAACCGAGAGCGAAACCAACCACAGAGCTGAGCACGACCAGTTCAGCCTAAAACGCTATGCTATAGAACCTACAAAAAGCAAATCTAAGACGCAAATAAAGAAAGACATTAAGCGTCTGTTGGATAATGGTGACTGGGTAATCCTATACACGCACTTGTATAATTTCACTGATAATGGTTCGACCGACGAACATGCTGGTTCGATAGATAACTTATTTGAAATACTTACCTACGCTAATTCCCTATGTCCTATCCGTTTAACACAAGACGTATGGGATACAAGAAAATCACTTTGGGGAAAATAAAAAGCATCGAGTAATGCCTATAAAGCTCAATAAATACCTACTGCTATTCATTCCCTTCTTCTTGCTTTTCTACTCGGAAAGCATCAATGTAGGCGAAGCTACGATATCGCAGTTATGGAAAATACCTTTATTAATATATCTCATTTACTACCTATTTCAATATAGGCACAAACTCTCTCCTGCTTGGTCACAAGGATACTATTGGCTTTCGCTAAAACATTTAGTAAACTCCGGTGGCATCAGATACTTATTTAGCAATATACAAACGGGAATATCATTTCTATTCCTTCCGTTATTGTTTAATTATTTTCAGAATAAGTTTAATAAAGAGAATGTGGAGAAGATTCTGTTATGTGTAAGTCAGTACTTTATACTAACAAATATTCCCTTCTTGTTCTTCAATCTTCAGACCCAAAAACAAGGACACTCTTATGACGATGATATCGTAGCCTATACGGGTATTTTCCAGAACCAACATGCCATGTCATGTATCATGGGCATTTGTATCATCGTGCTGCTCTACTTTTTCAAAAAAGGGTATTATAAGAATTGGCCTATCAAGATATACAATACGCTCTTACTAATTTTGGGCGCCTATGCCATGTATCTCGGCTTTGCCCGAACGGGATGGTTAATGTGTATATTTGGTATAGTCGTGTTGTTCTTGCCAAGAAGCATAAATGTCAAGCAATGGATAGGCATTATATCTACAGCAATCGTTCTTAGTACGAGTTTCACTTTCATGATGGTTACTAACAAGAGTTTTCACGATCGCGTTCTCGACATCAATATTAAAACGGGCAAACAACAAAGGCTTGGCTCTGGACGTGAAGTCTACATTGCCAACGCATTAGAACTATATGCCTCAGGGAATGCGTTTGAGTTGGCTTTTGGAAAGTCTATGACAGAGCTTAAGGATTATGAATACCAAAAGACAGGTATGCGCATTTATGCGCACAATGGATTTGTCACCTTGCTTGTAACAGATGGTGCTATTGGCGTATTGATTAAGCTAATATCCATGACCTTATTGTTAGCTTTCATCATTAAGAAAAGGCGTTGCCCCACTTACAATGCAGCACTGGCATTTTGGATGATGAATCTATCGTTCCAGCTAACACAAGGTGGACACGTGTTCCATTCCGACCTCTTGTATGCCTTAACATTCTGCCTTCTGCAAATTGAGTCTGAAGAACGTAGTTAATTTATAGTTGTCGAGATGAAAGTGTTGGTTGTAAGTAACATGTATCCAGATAAGGCAAGACCTTATTATGGCATCTTTGTCTATGAACAAGTTGAAGCCATAAAAAGACTTCATCCAGATATTACTATTGATGTTTATTTCATTGATGGCAAGAAAGGTAAGTTAGAGTATCTGAGGTCTATTGTTAAGATCAATTCTTTGATTAATAAAAGAAGCTATGACTTAGTTCATATACATTACGGGCTATCTGGACTCTTTATGTTATCGCCCTTTCGCAAAAAGGTTAGATCCCTTGTGACCTTTCATGGTAGTGACATACAACCTCAAGGAGGCAAAGGCAAACTTACTCTATGGATATCAAGGCAAGTAGCCAAAAGGTGCAACGCATGTATTGTACTAAATGATAGCATGCAAAGACTTGTAGCTTCATACAACAAGAACAATTCTATTATTCCTTGTTCTGTTAATTACGACATCTTTAAGCCCAAAGCGACAAAACGGAATAATGAAATACCTATAGTCGTTTTCCCCTCAAGCCATGACAATCGCGTAAAAGATTATCCTTTATTTAAGAATGTGCTTTCCATCCTACGCAGCAAATATAATGTACAATGCAAAGAGATAGAGTTGAAGGGATTGTCTCGCCAACAGATAGCTGAGATTTTCAATAAAGCCGATCTTATGCTCTTGACCTCAAAGTCTGAGGGCTCACCGCAGGTGGTAAAGGAAGCTATGGCTTGCAACTTGCCTATTGTATCTACCCCTGTAGGCGATGTGCCAAAGTTATTGAGCGGAGTAAGAGATTGCTATGTATCGAAAGAACATAGTGCAGAAGAGCTTGCTACCTTAGTAGTCGAATCATTGTCGCACACGAGCAAGGGTATTAGCGGAAGAACGAAAATAGAGCAATTACATCTTGATGAGAAATCAATAGCCGACAGAATATACCATTTGTATGAAAAGAGTAAACATTAAAGGCATTCAGATCTATCCATTTACTTCTGAGCAGCAAATCATAGACTATGCAAGCAAAGAACATGGTATACTCATAGCCATCAATGCCGAAAAGATTATTAATGCCAACGAGCAAACGCGCGCCATCATCAACCGCAACATAGGCTATTGCGATGGTTCTGGTCCGCTGATGCTTTTGTGGAGCATGGGGTATAAAGACGCTATCAAGGTGGCTGGATGCGAATTGTGGCTTTCCATAATCGCTAAATACTATCGTGAAAAGACGTTTTACTTTGTAGGAGGCAAGCAGCAGATTATTGATGAAACCATTGCTAAACTGAAAGAGCAGTTTAAGGGCATCAACATCGTTGGCTATAGAAACGGCTATATTAGCTCTGCTACAGAACGGCTTAATCTCATTGACGATGTAGCCAGGAAGAAACCTGATGTGGTGTTTGTAGCAATGGGATCGCCCAAGCAAGAACTCTTGATGGAAGATATGCTAAAGCGTCATAGCAATGCCATCTATCAGGGATTGGGAGGTAGCTTTGATGTTTATACGGGCCACGTGAAACGTGCACCACAATGGTGGGTGAGCCACCACTTAGAATGGGCTTACAGATTGGTGCATCAGCCCAGTCGCATAAAGCGCCAAGTGAAATTGGTAAAGTTCGTAGGATGGATTATACAACAAAAGCTCCACCCTCATCATCATACAGAAATATGATATAAGCTTCCAAGCAGAAAACTGATAAAGAAACAAAAACTAAACACACAATATATATATGGTAAACGTTATTGGTTTAGGATATATCGGACTTCCTACAGCGCTTATGCTTGCCGCAAATGGTGTAGAGGTTATCGGGACAGACTACAACAATGACTTGGTGAATAGCCTTAACATGGGGCACACCACGTTTAAGGAAGATGGTCTCGATAAGCTCTTCAATCAAGCCATTGCTGCCGGCATAAAGTTCTCTACCGAATATCAGCATACACATACCTACATCGTTTCCGTGCCAACGCCCTATGATAAGGCAACAAAAAAGATTGATGCAAGCTATGTGATTGAAGCTGTGAAAGCTGCCATCAACGTGAGCAAACCCAATGCTACAATCATTATAGAGTCGACCATTAGTCCTGGCACAATCGATAAGCAAATACGCCCTTTGCTAAAACAATATCATAGAGATGACATCCGCTTGGCACATGCTCCAGAGCGCATCCTGCCTGGCAAAATGATCTACGAGTTGGTACACAACAACCGCACCATTGGCGCTGATAGCAATGAAGTGGCACAACAAATCAGAGAGCTTTATGCCTCGTTCTGCCAAGGCGAAATTGTTACTACAGACATACAGACTGCTGAGATGACAAAGGTGGTAGAGAACACCTTTAGGGCTGTAAACATAGCTTTTGCCAACGAACTGATGCGCATTTGTCGCTACAACAATATGGACGTCTATGAAATTATACGCATCTGCAACATGCACCCACGTGTAAACATAGCCAGTCCCGGTCCTGGTGTTGGCGGACACTGCATTCCTGTAGATCCTTGGTTCTTGGTCGGCGACTATCCTCAACTGACGCAGATGATAGGCACCAGTTTAAGGGTAAACGATACGCAACCCGACTTTGTGCTCGAACGCATTCATGAAATTATGCAAGAGCACCACATCACCGACTTGAAGCGCGTGGGGCTTTATGGCCTTACGTATAAAGAAAACGTTGACGACTTTCGCGAGTCGCCCTCATTGCAGATTATTGAGTCGCAGCGCAAGCATCTTGCCGAGCCATTAAAGTGCTACGACCCTTTCCTTGAGAACCATCAAATTGTTGCTTCGCAATATGCCGACTTTGATGAATTCCTCAACTCGATAGACCTTGTAGTGGTGATGACCAAACACCAACACATCCAGCAGCATTGGGATAAACTGCAAGGTAAAATCATCCTTGACTGCCACAACATTTGCCCATTGCCCAACGCATATCATTTATGAAAAAAGTAATGCTCGTCTTTGGCACACGCCCCGAAGCCATCAAAATGGCTCCTTTGGTAAAAGTTTTTGAAAGCGACAAGGAGCATTTTAACACGGTGGCCTGTGTAACAGGACAACACAGAGAAATGCTCGACCAAGTGCTCAGCATTTTTCGCATCACTCCACAGTACGACCTCAACATCATGAAGAAAGGACAAGACCTTTATGATGTTACCTCGCGCATACTCACCAGCTTGCGCGATGTGCTGCAAAAGGAGAAGCCCGACATTGTGTTGGTACATGGCGACACCACCAGCTCTATGGCTGCTGCATTGGCTGCATTTTATCAGCAAATCCCCGTGGCACACGTAGAGGCTGGACTGCGCACGCACAACATCCTCTCGCCGTGGCCCGAAGAGATGAATCGCCAAATCACTTCCCGCATTGCCTCTTACCATTTCGCGCCAACCACGCAAAGCAGAAAGAATCTGCTCAGCGAGGGCATCAAAGATGAGCACATATTTATTACGGGCAACACGGTGATTGATGCTCTGCACTACGTGATGCGCGAGCTGAACATCACCCCAAAAGCTTCTCACACAGACAAGCGCATCGTCTTGGTAACAGGACATCGCAGAGAGAACTTTGGCGACGGATTAGAGCACATTTGCAAAGCTATCCGCACCCTGGCATGGCAGTTTCCCGACGTGGATTTTATCTATCCCATGCACCCCAACCCCCATGTCCGCTCGGCTGTTAATGAGATATTGGGCATAGGGCCTAACGCCAATCATGCTCAAAACATACAACTTCTTGAGCCTCTCGACTATCTCGACTTTATCCGCTTAATGTCGAAAGCTACCATCGTCCTTACCGATAGTGGAGGCATACAAGAGGAGGCTCCAGCCTTTGGCAAGCCCGTGCTGGTGATGCGCGATACCACCGAACGCCCCGAAGCAATCGAAGCCGGAACAGCAAAACTTGTTGGTGCTGATTATCACAAAATAGTATGTGAGGTATCAGAGCTACTTAACAATCCTAAAGCCTACATGGCTATGAGCAATGCCGTCAATCCGTATGGTGATGGACATGCTTGCAGCCGCATACTTGAAGCGCTAAGATAAGAGTAGACATTAGCGGGGCCAGCGTCTACTCCTCACATTGAGAAATAAAGAATTTGTGTACATATATATGACAAAGAAGCTATTACTTACCATTATGCTGGGCATGGGTTGTTACTATGCACAAGCAGACAATAGCACCACACATTCCAATCCATATAAAAGTCCGCTATACATGCAGTTGTATGGTGGCATAAACAAGTCTGCCAACGAGCACCTACCATGGACGGAGTTTTCAAAGTATCCATGGTCGGGCGGTATGTTTGTAGGCTTTGGGCAAGATCTAAGTTCACTTTGGGGCTGGCGTGCGGCTTTACGTTTTAACCACAACAAGAGCCGAAGCGTACAGAAGTGCGAAAACGCCAACACCTGGGGATGGAACAATCTGGGACTTTTTGGCGATGCCACGTTCGACCTCACCAATGCCTTTTCTGCGCCTAATGTAAGCACCAACCGCCGTTTCGACTTCAAGGCCTTTGCGGGCATAGGCATGGCATACACCTTTGGTTTCGACAACGTTCCACTCTCTTATACCTCTGCCTATTCACGCAACAGCCGGCTTTTACCAGCCTTCCGGGTAGGACTTGATGCTACATGGAAGGTTGCTCCCAACTGGCGCATTGGCGCAGAACTCAGCCAAACGATGTTTGCCGATGCTTTTAATGGTGTAAAAGCTAATTGTCCATTAGACGGACGCACAAACTTCAAGATTGGTGTGACCTATGTGCTTAAAAAGCGAAAGAAGAAGGAGCAACCACACGACCCCATCGTCTACGTTAATCGCCTACGCGAAGACGTGGCATTGCCCTTTGTTATGCCCAATAATGAGGACGTAAAGAAGCGCAAGCTCTTTGGACGTGCCTTCCTCGACTTCCCCGTAAACGAAACGGTTATTTACCCCCGATACCGCCGCAACCCACAAGAGTTGCGTCGCATACGTTCCACTATCGATAGTGCACTATTCGACAAGACTATAGTCGTTACAAGCATCAGCCTTCATGGCTATGCTTCGCCCGAAAGCCCTTATAGCAACAACACGCGCTTGGCCAAAGGACGTACAGCAGCCTTGATGGGCTATTTGCGTAAACAATACAAGGTGAGCGAGCAGCTCTTCCACAACACCTATACGCCTGAGGATTGGAGCAACCTGCGTGGCTTTATTGCCAACTCTGACCGCCGACGTGTGAAGGGCGATATATGGTACGAAAACGCTTCTATCCTTGAGACACCTCAAGCACCCGACTTCGTGCTGAAATATCGCGACGAACTCCTTCGCATCATCGACCTCAACATGGATCCCGACGAAAAAGAGCAGTTGTTGAAGCAAGTGGGCGGTGGCGCCCCCTACAAGTGGCTACTACAACACGTCTATCCCGGACTCCGTCATACCGACTATATCATAGAGTACATCGTTCGTAGCTATCCTATTAAGCAGGCTCGCAAACTCATCTATACGCATCCTGAGGCATTGAGCCTTAAAGAAATGTATGCCGTGGCACAAAGCTACGAAGAGGGAAGCGACGACTGGTTAGACGCTCTGATGATAGCTGCACGCGAGTATCCTGGCGACCACACTGCCAACCTCAATGCGGCATGTGCCTGCGCTAAGGTGAAACGCTTGTCTGATGCCAAACGCTTCTTAAGCAATGCGGGCAACACCCCTCAAGCACATTACCTATCAGACGTGATCCGCGCTATGGAAGGTAAGTGTTCGTGGAAACTTGTAAATGGAAAGGTAGTAATTAACGAAAGTAACAACTAATAACTATGAAATATCAAAGTGTTGCTAAGGGGGTACTTGGCTTGACGCTAATCTCGGCTATAGCGTCTTGCTCTACGGAATCTTTATCAGAATATGACCGCACACAATATGCATTTATTGACCAAATCAACGGCAACATCGGCACAACGCAAATGTGGCGCACAGCCGTGACACTTAGGGTGAATGTCACAGCCGATGATTCTGTAAAGCTTTGGCTCATGTCGGGCAAAGATACGGGTACGCTCTATGATTACCGCGAATTGCCAACAAGCGGCAAGGTCGACTTAACCATGCCTCAAAGCAGTACGAGCATGGCTTATCTGGTAAGTGTATGCAATAGACATAAGGATATCACGCCCATTATGCTTACGGGTAAAAGCGTCGAAATTATGAATCTGTCCGTAAGCAAATATGACAAATACGATGCAAAAAAGTCAGCATCAGCAGCCACGCAGCGTGCATTTAAAGCCACAACCGACGAAGACGAGCCAGAAGTAGCAGCCATTAATACCAAAGCCGATCTTTACGGCAGAAGCGTTAATGGAAATGCTACCTACAATGAGTTTACCAGCGAGCAAAAACAGGAAGCTATCCATATTTTAAAGAACTATTATCAAGAATACGTTCCTGCCAAAGAGATGGGTATGAACTGCGACTACGAGCTCGAATCAAAAGGTGATTTTGACATTACATGGTTTGCCGGCAATTGTTTATCGACAACTCCCCACATTTTAGGCTACTATTACCACTCGCCTGGTACATACGATGACATTCAGTACGTAGACCTCTCTGAAACAGAGATCTACGACTATATTGACGGCTTAGCCAAAGTGCAATACAAGGTCAATGAGAAGGCTGCTACTCAATATGGAGTTAAGGCAGACCATTGGTATGACGCCAACTTCGATATGTACGATGTCTTTGTAAATCCTGCTCCCATATACGCTCGCAGAAACGACGATGCCTACAATTCTATCGCCGTGTTTGAACGCTATGGGGATGATATCACGGCGCTGAGAGGCATATCTTTTAAGATAAGCGTACCACACGGCAAGCGCATCGGTTTTTACGACCGCAGCGAAGATGTGGCGCTGCCCGAACAGTACGATCGCTTTGTACGCATGGGCATAAAGCCCTACACTACTCGCGACAAGTTTAAAGCCATGAACTTTACTTGCGAGGCCATGAACATGAACATTAATGGTACCTATCGTAGTGGCATCCTTAAGAGCAACAATGCTTACTGGATGGGTATGGAAAACGACTATACGGGTGGCGACCTCGACTGCAACGACGTGATGTTTGAAGTGAGTTCAGAACTCGAAATCCATCGTCCGAGCATCGTAGAGCCAGACCTCAAGCCCTTTGGCGAATACACCGACCGCATGCCTTGGACGCTTGCCTACGAAGACGTTTATCGCAATGCCGACTTCGACTTCAACGATGCCGTTATTAAAATTCTTCCCAACTTTGAAAAAGAGGAATGCTGCGTAACAGCGATGGCTACAGGCTCTACAGCAAAGATGTACTTACACTACGATGGTCCTGATGGCGACATCAACCTTGGCGAGATGCACGAACTTTTAGGTGGAACATCTGAGCAAAAGATCAATACGCAGACTTCTTATGCCGAAGTGCCTTTTGTACAAGTAGGATGTGTGAAATGGCCCAAGGGCTACACCGTAGAGCAAGATGCCAAACGCTTCTACATAGAGGTGCAACGTGGCACTTGTCAAGACTGTAGCGACATTATCTCCCTTGCCGACAAACCTGGCGAAATGCCACAAGCATTGCTCGTTGCCGGCGAATGGAAGTGGCCACAAGAGGGCAGAAACATCATCAATGCTTACACCAACTTTGCTAAATGGGCTAAGAACAACACGCTTTTAGAAAATTGGAATTGGTATGATTCACCAACATATAATGCTGTGGTGAATTATTAACTGAAGTTTCGGATTTAGGATTGTACGGCCTGAAAGGCCAACAGCACTTAGCCCAGGGCAGCGCCCTGGGTAGGCTTTCGTTGAGAATGTCGCCCTGAAAGGGCAAAAGCATTTCCGAATTGATTCCAAGCTTTTGCCCTTTCAGGGCGGAAGATCACTGGGTATCGATCACCCAGGGTGCCGCTTCGCTTACCCTGGGCTATGGGATTGTTGGGCTTTCAGCCCGTCCACCTCTAAATCAGAAACCTGAATTAATAGACAATGCATCATAACTGGGGGGGGAAGGGCTAACCACTCTCTCCCCCCCGTTATATGCTTCACAAGTATGATAAGAATACTAAGATTTACAGGAGGCTTAGGCAATCAGATCTTTGGATACGCTGCTTACCTGTACTTCCGCAACAAATATCCTAAAGACAGGCTCTGCATCTGTTATGGCAAAGATTTATTAGCCGAGCACAATGGCTGCTTCGAACTGCCACTATTTTTTGATGTAAGCTTGCCTAAGCCCAACATTTGGTTCATGCGTTTGTGGCACATGATGGAAAGCTTAGGGACGTTCATTAACCTCAATAGCCTATTCGACAAGCCTGCCCCGATCATACACAATGAGAAGGCCATCTTCTATTATGCTTATCACAATAGCAGAAATTATATTCCTCAGGACACGGATTGGCTAAAGTTTAAAGAGCCACATCTTTCTCAGCAAAATGCCGAAATACTTAGGCAGATTAAGAGCAGCCATTCGGTGTTTATCCATGTGCGCAGAGGCGATTACCTATCGCCTCAGTACATCAAGCGATTTAAAGACATCTGCACCCTTGATTATTACCATAAAGCCATCGATCTCGTTCAAGAGCATTACCACAATGCTAAGTTCTTTATCTTTTCAGACGACATTAGCTACGTAAAGCAATGCCTTACAGGCTACCTGCCCAACCTCACGCTCGTTGACTGGAACAAGGGGCTGGATAGCTACCTCGACATGTACTTAATGGCGCATTGCAAGACGGGCATCATAGCCAACAGCACCTTCAGCTATTGGGCGGCAAGGCTTGTGCAGAGAAAGTTCATTGTCTATCCTAAGAAATGGGTGAACGGCACTGGTGCCTACCCCAGCATCTTTGAGAACTATTAGCAAGGCATTTAGCCTTGATCACAGCAGAAACGCCAAGCGGTCATATTTTTCATTACAATGAATTTATGACCGCTTGGCACTTTTTGCTGAAAGCATGTAGGCGCCCCCAAATGAAATCACCCTTGATTGATGAATGATGCCGACGCGAGACGCGTCGCCCACAAAACTAAGATTTTTCCCCATAATTCTTACGCGTACGCACGCGCGCATCACAGCCCAATTCGCCCTCTATTGCCCTCACTCTGTCACTTACAATCACTTTTCCACTGATTATCATAGCCATTACGAACTACTACTGCCTACACTCATCCTACACTTTTACCCTCACTCGCCACAAAAATATTCCTAATACGAAGCCGACACGCCACCAAGGGATAAATCTCACGCGAGCAAGGGATAATTCTCACGCGAATAGGAGATAATAACACGGGCAAGGACCACATGAAAGCAAAGTGCCGGCAAAGTGCAAGTAGTGTGTAAGCAAACGACCATCACAAGTCTTTGTTATCTCCTCATATTCAGCGACTTATAACATAAAGTGTGCAAGACGAGACATTCTCCCATCCTCAAACTGACGGTAATGCGCACGTACACGCCCACGCATGAGAAGACCAATCAAACGCACGAGAGAATGAAGAAAAAGTGAACAAACTGTACACTCTTTTTGTCCAACTCATGTGCATGCCTTACCTTTGCACCATCACTCGACACTTTCGTCCACTTACGCTACTTTCTCAGATTGAAAGCCATTGATTTTGAGATTCTTAAGTTTTTTACTACTTTTGCAACTCATCTCAGGCTTCCCTCTCTGAAGAAGAAATATCGAAGTCACGAATCACAGAAACCGACCTTTCCCAATGAATTTAAAAAAGATAAGTCTCGTACAGACCACCGACGGCCGCAACTACCTGTGGCCATTCGTCCTTGTGACCTCCCTATTTTTCCTTTGGGGGTTTGCTCATAGCATCCTTGATGTGCTCAACAAGCACTTCCAGGACACGCTCGGTGTGAGCAAGGCGGAATCGGCACTGGTGCAAGCCGTGGTCTACGGAGGCTACTTCCTCATGGCATTGCCCGCAGGGCAGATTATTCGTCGTCTGGGCTATCGCGGAGGAGTGATCACAGGGCTCTTGCTCTATGGCATAGGGGCCCTGCTATTCATCCCTGGCGGACAGATCAATTCGTTCCCATTCTTCCTATTTTCGCTCTTCGTCATCGGCTGCGGACTCACCTGTCTGGAGACGGCAGCCAACCCCTACGTGACCGTATTGGGCAATGAGCGCGATGCCGAGCGACGCATCAATCTCTCACAGTCGTTCAACGGATTGGGATGGATTGTGGGCCCCATCGTAGGCGGACAATTCCTCTTTGCTCAGCAAGCTGGCCATGCCTCTATCTCCGTGCCCTATGCCATCATTGGCGTCGTGGTGCTCTGCGTGGCAGCAGTATTTACACGGGTCAAACTGCCCGAGGTGAATGATTCGAAGGAAGGAATCACGGCATGCCATGCGAGCGAAAAGGCTTCAAGCCTATGGTCGCATCGTAACTTCGTAGTGGGCATGGTGGCGCTGTTCCTCTATGTGGCAGCACAGACAGGCATCAATAGCTTCTTCATCAACTACGTCACAGAGTTTGCCGACATGAATCGTGCTTCTGCAGCCAACCTCCTGGGCTACGGCGCCATGGCGCTCTTCATGGTGGGACGCATGGGCGGCAGTTGGGTCATGTCCGTGGTGCGTTCGGAGCGTGTACTGCTCTACTGTGCCATAGGCGCTATTGTGGCTATGGGCACCCTGCTCACGGGAGCAGGCAGCATGGGCATTGCAGCTTTTCTGCTGTGCTATCTGTGCGAGAGCATCATGTTCCCCACCATCTTTGCCTTGGCGCTGCGCGGTGTGGGCGTGCATACGAAGCAAGCCTCGTCTTATCTGATCATGTGCATCGTGGGCGGTGCCGTAGCCCCCGTACTGATGGGGCTCATTGCCGATCATAGCAGCATGGCATTGGCTTTTGCCATTCCCCTCATATGCTTCGTGGGCATAGCGTTCTTTGCCATGATGCTCTTAAAACCCTCTGCTCATGCTGAGTGATGAAATCAAGAATCTCATAGAGCAGCAGTTTGGCTTCGCCTTTACGCCAGGACAAGAGCGAGCAGCCACCCTCCTCTCCCACTTCGTCTGTACCCCCAAGGCCGATGCAGCTTGCATCCTTCGCGGCTATGCCGGTACGGGCAAGACGTCGCTCGTGGGCGCACTGGTCAAGGTGATGCGAATGCTCAAGCGCGAGGTGGTGCTCCTTGCCCCTACGGGACGCGCCGCCAAGGTATTTTCACACCACGCGGGCGAAGCGGCATTTACCATCCATCGCGTGATCTATCGCCAACAGACATTTCAGGGAGAGGGCACACGCTTTTCCCTAGGTTTCAATAAGCTGCGCCATGCGCTCTTCATCGTCGACGAGGCTTCCATGCTGAGTAGCGGCACGGGCTGCATGGGGCAGTCGCTCTTTGGCACAGGCGAA
Source organism: Alloprevotella sp. (assembly GCA_050873845.1). Classification (GTDB taxonomy): domain Bacteria; phylum Bacteroidota; class Bacteroidia; order Bacteroidales; family Bacteroidaceae; genus Alloprevotella. The sequence goes on along the minus strand of JBNMGC010000002.1, from coordinate 40,211 downwards.
CTGCTCGACGACCTCATACGCTACGTCTATTCAGGCGAGGGATGCCGACTGCTCATGGTGGGCGATACGGCTCAGCTCCCACCCGTGGGCGAAGAGGAAAGCCCAGCGCTGAGCGACGATGTACTTCGCGGCTATGGCCTGCTCGTGGGCAGTGCCGACCTCACGGAGGTGGTGCGACAGAGTAGCCAGAGCGACGTGCTCAGCGGGGCTACACTTTTGCGCACACTGCTCGACGAGGGATTCGTAGGCGTTCCGCCCCTTCACACCGATCGTCATGGCGAGGTGCGTGCCATGCCTGGCACAGAACTTATCGAGAGCCTTGTGAGCGACTATCAAGAGTTTGGCCCCGACGAGGTGATTGTCGTGACGCGCTCCAACAAGCGAGCCAACATCTACAATGGTGGCATTCGCTCGCGCATATTCGATCGCGAGGACGAACTGACTCGTGGCGACTTGATCATGGCGGTGAAAAACAACTACTTTTGGACCTCACAACTTGCCAAGACGCTTTCAAAAGACGACGCTCCCCTACCGCTCAACTTCATTGCCAATGGCGATACGGCAGAGGTGGTGCGTGTGCGCAATGTGCACGAGCAGTATGGATTCCGTTTTGCCGACGCCACACTGCGTTTCCCTGATTACGCCGACTTCGAGATGGACTGCCGACTGTTGCTCTCCACGCTCCAAAGCGAATCGCCCTCGCTCACACAGGAAGAGAGCACGCAGCTCTACGAGCGCATCCTGGCCGACTATCAGCACATCCCCGCCAAGCGCGAACGGCTCAAGGCACTCCGACAGGACCCTTATTATAATGCGTTGCAGATAAAGTATGCTTACGCCGTGACTTGCCACAAGGCGCAGGGCGGACAGTGGGCTCGCGTCTACGTGGACCAAGGCTTTGTGCCCGCCGACGAAGCAGGTGCGCCCTATCTGCGCTGGCTCTACACAGCCTTCACGCGTACCACAGAACGCGTGTATTTGGTCAATTGGAAGACTGAGATTTAAAATACATGCTTGCTCTTATCAAGTAATAAGTAATACATGCTTGCTCTTATCAAGCAACAAGCAATAAGTAATACATACCTGCAAGATTTCAGCCAATACTGGGGGCGACGCGTCCCCGCGTCGGCATCAAATACTAAGCGAGCGGCCCTAGAGAGGCAGCACGTCACTCCACGAGATTTTTCCACCTTACCCCAACCAGGCACCGCGCTGCGATGCCACACCTTTACCTCCTTATATATGAGAAAAAAGATTCTTCCCCTCTTGCTACTCTTGGCCCTGCCCGCAGCAGCACAGACCATCAACACTGCCGATGCTAAGGCTAAAGCCGTGGCGTTTCTCAACAAGCAGAGACTCGCCTCAGGAGTGAAGCGCACCCCCGTGAGCAGTAAAGAACTCACGCTGGCCTACCAAGCCGCAGCTGACGATGAAAGCTACTTCTACGTGTTCAACCGCGAAGGCGGACGCGGATTCATCATCGTGGGTGGCGACCTCCAAGCTCGCGAGATTCTGGGCTACTCCGATGAGGGTAGCTTCCGCACTGATCTCATGCCCGAGAACTTGAAGTGGTGGCTCTCGCAGTATCAGGGTCAGATTGCACAAGCCATCCGCCGTTCCCGTAAGGAAGGCAGCACATCGACCACAGCCACTGCAGCCAAAAGACTGAAGGAGACTGCTGCCACCGCCACTACGCGCACCTCCGTTCCGCGCTTGCTCTCTGTCAATTGGGGACAGGACGAGCCTTACAACCTCGCCATCACGGGTGAGCAAAACGGATACAAGACGGGCTGCGTAGCTACCGCTGGTGCACAAGTGATGACACGATGGAAGTATCCCACAAAAGGCAATTACCATACGTTCGATGCCATGACACTCGACGCAAATAACACGCAAGCCCGTGCTACCAACACCTCCATGACCATCGACTGGGACCACATGAAGGACTCGTACAGCTATTTCACCTACGACTATTCTGCAGCCGAGAATAAAGCCGTGGCAGATCTGATGTACAACCTCGGACGTGCCTCGGACATGGAGTATAGTACCTATGCTTCGGGCACCACAGCCCGCGCTCTCGGTGCAGCGCTCATCAGAGATTTCTACTACGATGCTGCCCTCAGCGTGGAAGACCGCTTCCGCTACTCCGACGAGGATTGGGAACAATTGGTCTACAACGAACTGGCTGAAGGTCGCCCCGTGATCTATTCGGGCACGGCAGCCAATCAGGGTGGCCACTGCTTCGTGTGCGAAGGCTACGATGCTACCAACAATGAGTACTATATCAACTGGGGTTGGCGCGGCTACTGCAATGGCTACTTCGCACTGACGGGTACGAACGCGCTCAATGATCAAAAGACGGGCGAAGAGGGTGATGGCTTCACCGACAATCAATCGATCCTATGCGGTCTGAAGCCCGACGAGGGTGGTAAGTATCGCAAGGCGCTCTCGATGGAGAAGCCTGTAGTGAAAGAACTGGTCAACAATTATTATGACTATTACTTCAACTGCACACTGACCGACTTGAGCTTAGAAGAATACGACAGTACTCCCGTATACCTTGTGTTCACTAACAAGCAAACGGGCGAGAAGACCTACCTCCTGTCTATCTATACGAGCAGTGCTAACTTTAAGGGGTATTACAGTGCCTCCATTCCCTTCCATTTGCCCTCGGCTTGTGCCCCTGGTCAGACTTACTCCGTAGGATTGGCTTTTGCCGACGAGAATGACGTCATGCGTGAAGCTTACAAGAGTGCTTCCCAAGCATTGCCCGAATTCACCGTGGCTACTCCCACCACGTCACTCTACCTCATGGGCAATCCTTCGTTTAAGGACAATGGTGCTTTCGTCTCAACCGACGACTTCGAACTGACACTCAACGTAAAGAATGGTACGGATGCCGACATCACGAAGGCTCTCTACATCACCATTTATTCTAAGGCTGGATACTCCACCGCCAGTTGCACCACAGAAGCACAACTCTTCCCCGCCGGCGAAGTGACCACGATCAAACTCAAGGGCTCCGACTTCAGCGGAATCTCAAAACTCACAGAGGGAGAGACTTACACGCTCGACGTGAAAGACGACGACACTTATAAGGACATCTTCTCGAAGAATAAGTTCACCTTCCAAGTGGTGCCTACCACGCAAGTGGCGCTCAACATCACTTCAGCCGAGTGGGCCACGCTCTGTCTGCCTTTCTCAGCCACCCTGCCTGCCGACGTTAAGGCTTACACCGTGAGCGGACATGAGGGAACAGATTTGCTCCTCACTCCCGTGACGGACGGAAAGCTACGCATGAACACGCCCTATCTGGTCAATGGTCCGCAAGGAACATACAACTTCTCTGGTCCGCAGAGCACCAATGGAAGCTACAGCAATGGCATGCTCATCGGTTCTACTTCGGAGAGTTTCACTGCTCCTAAGCACAGCTATATCCTGGCCAACTACAATGGTTCGCTGGGCTTCTACCGCGTTGCGGCCGAAAAGGCTTGCCGTCGCTACTCGGCCTACCTCGAAGCTCCCGCAAATCTCAGCTTCACTTCGTTCCGCTTCCCCGATGGAACCACTACGGGCATCAACTCACTCCCCACAAAGGGCACTGTTGATACGTCCGCTGAAAACGGCATCACGGCCAACCCCCGCGAAGCCTACGACCTCAGCGGCAGACGCACCAATGCCAACGCGAAAGGCATCCTCATCATCAACGGACAAAAAACTTTGAAATAATCACGCTCTTACATTATGAATAAGCTTAAATATACTGCTCCGCAAGCAGCCCCCATCCGCCTCGAGCCCAGCACGATTCTTGCCACCAGCAAGGTGCCCGAGATCAAACAGGGCACTGAAATCCCCGAAGGCGACCTCTCCGACGTAGATAATCTATAGAGAGTTAAGAAGTTGAAGAGTTGAGAAGTTAAGAAGATAGATATTACTGGTTATAAGCCTATTACATAATATATAATAGGCTATTGACTACTCATCGTCTCAACTTCAAAATATCCTCTTAACTCTTCAACTCTTCAACTTCTTGACTATCTTCTAAACTCATAAACTAAAAAATGTACGCTATTATCATCAATGCTATCGCCGTCATCGTGGGCAGCGCCATCGGGGCACTGTTTAAGCGCGGCATCAAGGAAAAGTACATCACCGTGCTCAACACGGCTATGGGACTCTGTGCCATAGCACTCGGTCTGAACGTGGCTATCGAGAGTATGCAGAAGACCCACTACCCCGCCCTATTCATCTTCTGCCTCTCCATCGGCGGACTAGTGGGCACGCTGCTCAAGATGGACCAACGCATGGAGCGAGCCACTCGCCGCATCTCTACCACAAACCTTTCCGAAGGCATCACCACGGGCATTCTGCTCTGCTGCGTGGGCACACTCGCTATGATGGGTCCCGTGATGAGTGCACTCTATGGCGACAACACTTACCTCATGACTGCCGCTACGCTCAACCTCGTGACGATGATCGTCGTAGCCTCATCCTATGGATTCTGGGTGATGGTCACCTCCGTGGCGGTGTTCGTGTGGATGTCGGCCATCTATGGTATTGCACTCCTATCCCGTTCATTCATCTCCGAAGAACTCATCGCAGAAGTTTCCCTCGTGGGTGGTATTCTCATCACAGCATCGGGCCTCGGTGTGCTCCACATCAAGGACTGCAAGACGATCAACCTCCTGCCCGCCTTGCTCGTACCGATGGTATTTTTCGCCCTAAAAGCTGTTTTCTCCTTTTAAGGAGAGGGCATATTAACCGAGCGCTGGACGACTTTTGATAACAAATAAAGGGGTGGTAATCAATACTGCTGATGCGATATTGATTACCACCCTTTAATATTCTCTTTGATTTACGCGTTGGCGGAATTCCGCCAACGCGTAAGTCTTATAAATCACTCTCCACCAAGCGTGAGGCGTCTCCCCAATTGCTGATGGAATAAGTTGAAAGATTACCACGAGGAATGCTCAACGTGACATGGTTGGGCAACGAGAAGAGCACATACTCAGCATAAGGCGGACATTGGCTATCACACTCTAAGATGCACCCCGTCTCACCTCCTACCCCGCAGAAGGCATTCTTCCCTACGCTTTTTACAGTCGATGGTATGCGCAGTCTGCTCAAAGCTTGACAGCCATAGAAGGCTTTTTCACCGATGGAGAGCAAGCCCTCTGGCAGGTTGATTTGCTCCAAAGCCGTGCATCCGCTAAATGCACCCTTACGAACATCCTGAATGTTGTCAGGCAGACGGACTTCCTTGAGCACGCGACAATCCGAAAACATCCAATAGTTCACTACGTTGTTGACCATATAGCAAGCGCCATCTCGCTTCATATATTGATCTCCATCAGCTACAAAGGCAGCTTCGCTCAGGTCAAGCCGAGACAGCCTACCGTTTGTAGGATTACCTTTGACATCGCTTCCTGCCATATCACGAAGTAACATCACATCGCTACTTCCTACGACACCGGTCAGTTTCAGATGGGTAATGCTGTATTTTCTACGTTCGCCTATCAACTGATGCAACATGCCGGGCTTGTCGAGATGTAGCTCTATCAGCTCTACTACTGGAGCGGAATTAGTCGCTGCAGAAGCAGCCATCGCATGGTTAGAGTTCCGTTTCAGAATAAGGCTTTCTGTCTGTCGCTCTACGCTGCTTGCTGCTTGCACTTCAGCAAGGGGCACGCCCTTAATAAAGAGCCCAAGAATGCCGCACACAAGATATGCCTTATGCGATACGATGGAGAGCAAAAATTCTCGATTTAGTTTCTTCATTGGGGTCTATGACAAGACAGATATATTCGTCAGCAAATATACAGACTTTTTGCTGATTAGCAAACTTTATTACTGCAAAAGACTTATTATAGACAAGAAATGTCGCCGCAATGTAACATATTGATTGCGACGACATTTCTTTTTCATTATAATTCGGGAGGAAGCATGAGCATAGACTACAAGCTCTCTGCGCACATTAATCTATGCGGTGTACCATCTCACGGAAGATATCCGCCATGAGGGGCTGCACGGCATTGGCTGCACGCTGTACTTCTTCGTGGCTAACCTCTACGATTTTGCCCTCTACACCGAGGTCGGTGATGATGCTGATGCCAAACGTGCGGATACCACAATGGTGAGCTACGATGACCTCGGGCACAGTAGACATACCTACGGCATCGGCACCCCAAATGTGGTACATGCGATACTCTGCAGGAGTCTCAAACGTGGGGCCTTGAGTAGCAAGGTAAACGCCCTCTACGGTGCGGATGCCCTTTTCCTTGGCAATGCTACGTGCCATATCGAGGAATTCGTGGTCGTAGGCTTCGTGCATATCCGGGAAGCGTGGGCCTGTGGGGAAGTTGGGACCATGAAGCGGATGCTCGGGCATGAAGTTGATGTGATCGGTGATGAGCATGAGGTCACCTATCTTGAAGTTAGGGTTCATGCCACCCGAAGCATTGCTCACAAAGAGGTTCTTGATACCGAGTTCGTACATCACGCGGATGGGGAACGTCACTTGCTTCATGTTGTAGCCCTCGTAGTAGTGGAAACGTCCTTGAAGTGCCATAACGTCTTTGTCGCCCAAGCGGCCAAAGATGAGTTTTCCACTATGTCCTTCCACCGTGCTTACGGGGAAGTTGGGGATATCCTTATAAGAGAACTCGTCTTGTATCTCGATTTCCTCAGCAAGGTGTCCTAAGCCTGTGCCCAGGATGATAGCGGTGTGAGGACGCATCTGCGTGTGTTCTTTAATCCACGCTGCGGTTTCTTTGATTTGCTCTAACATATTGTAAGATGGATTGATTGAATGATAAATCTTTTTCGTTGGCCGCCTCAACGCTCACCGTGATAGGCTGCACGAGGAGGCGATTATTTAAGTCTTCGGGAAGCAGATGGCTGATTGCGTGCAGACGTTCTTCGTCCTTTTGCGTGGTGACAGCCCATGCGTAGCTACCTTGTTGCCATTCCTTTGCGATGCGTTGGGCGTCGGCTGGAGTAAAGTTGTGATGATCACGATACTCCATCGTCTGCACACTCACACCTTGTCTCTCCAATTCTGCCTTTAAGGGAGAGGGGGTGGCTATACCGGCTATGAGGAGGACATTGGCTGCAGGCCCATTGATAGGATTCTTTTCCCGAGGGGAGATGTCTGCAGACTTTGCTTGCTCTCCTTCCATCCAAGCGGGGTATAATGGTCCGTAAGAGATGCGGCTATAATATAGCCTTTGCGAAGGAAGCACCTCTAACGGAGGACGCTCATTATCCTCACACTTCGTGACCACCACTATCTGAGCTCGTCGAGCCGCCGAGGGGGCTTCGCGGAGGCGCCCCCAGGGAAGGAGGTGATCGTGCGTGTAGAGCCGATGCGAGTCGGTGAGCAGGATGTTGAGGCCTGCTCTGATATAGCGGTGCTGGAAAGCATCGTCGAGTACGATGACATCCAAGCCAGGCACATCGCACAAGAGCCTCTCCACTCCTAACACGCGCTTTTCGCACACCGCCACCCGTGCAAACGGGCAATTTTTCATCACCTGATAAGGCTCATCGCCTATCTCGGCAGCAGTGGTATGGGACGAGCCAAGCACATAGCCCTTCGTCTGCCGGCCATAGCCTCTTGAGAGCATGGCGACGTGGTATCCCTGCTCATGAAGCAAGCGAAGGATATATTCCACATGGGGCGTCTTGCCCGTCCCGCCCACGGCAAGGTTGCCCACACAGATAAGGGGAACGTCGAACGACTGAGACCTCAGCCACCCCACACGAAACATCCAACCTCGTATCGCAGCCACCGCCCCCCATAGCCAAGAGAGCGGAGCGAGCAGAAGTGCTGATGCAAAGGTTTTGCAGGTCATGAGCGATGCTTACTTCAGATTAATCATATAGAACGGACGGGCCTGCAGACTGCTTCTGCCATCGAGGCTACGAAGCGTGCTAACAAACTGTATCGGAGCATAGTACTCGCCCAAGGCTGCACGCATTTTCTCCTCCATGTAGTCGCGTTTCACGGTGGAGTTGAGCAGATTGTCCATCCACGAAGCCTTATCGGGGAAAGAAGCCACGCTGTAGCTCTTCACCTTTGCACGCTGAGCTGCTATAGCAATAGCATCGTCGAGCGAACCGAGTTTATCGACGAGTTTGATACCAAGTGCCTGATTGCCTGTCCACACACGGCCTTGTGCAATCTTATCTACTTGCTCAGGGGTCATATGTCGGCCAGCAGCCACACGCTTCAAGAATAGCTGATAGCCACGGTTTACATATCCTTGCATAGCCTCAGTTTCGGCTGCATTGAAGGGACGCCCCTGTGCACCAAAGTCGGAAGCTTGATTAGTCTTGACCACGTCGAAGTGAAGTCCGAGTTTCTCTGTGAGCAATCCCGTAGCATCGGGTATCATGCCAAATATGCCAATACTACCCGTGAGCGTAGTCGGTTCTGCCACAATATAGTCGGCACCACACGACAGATAGTATCCTCCCGAAGCTGCCATGCCACTCATCGACACCACCACGGGCTTTTTCTGCTTAAGCAACTGCACGGCACGCCACATCTGCTCGGACGCATAGGCACTACCGCCACCCGAATTGATGCGCAATACGACAGCCTTCACATCATCATCGTTGGCGAGTTCGTCGAGATCAGCCACAACCTTCGAACCTACTATCTGCGAAGTATTGCTCAATGCAGATGTAGAAGCTGCTTGGTCTACGATATCGCCTTCTGCATAGTATACCGCGATTTCGCCATCACCACTCTCTGGTTCATAAAGTTTTGCCAATTCTGCAGGTTCTACGAAGTTGACCTTCTCCTGCCCACTGAGGCGGCGGAGCACATCGCGCACGCCATCTGCATATGAGAGCGTGTCAGCCAAGTGGTTCTGTACGTAACTCTTTGGATCAGCGAGCATAGAGTAATTGTCTGCCAAGTGGTTGAGTTGTTCCACACTGATACGGCGCGACTGAGCCACGTCTTTGCACACATTATTCCATATATCACCGATATAAGCTTTTACCTGCAAGCGGTTGGGCTCACTCATCTGCGTGAGGATAAAGGGCTCTACTGCACTCTTGAACGTGCCCACCTTGAACACTTGCATCTTCACGCCTACCTTCTTCAGCAGATCGGTGAAGAATATGGGTTGCGCGGCAATGCCGTGCCAATCGATCATACCATCAGGATTGGCTATCACCTTGTCAGCTACAGAGGCTAAGTAATAGGTGCCCTGCGTATACATATCGGCATAAGCCACAATAAACTTGCCACTCTTTTTAAAGTCGACGAGTTGACGACGAAGTTCTTGCATCGTAGCATAATCCGTAGAGAGTACGCCCCCCTCCAGATAGATGCCTCTAATAGCGGGATTGGTTTTCGCTTCCTTAATAGCCAGCAGGAGGTCATCGAGTCCCTGTTCCTTCACATTGTCGTTGCCAAGGATAGAGGCAAAAGGATTGACGGCAGCACGTTCTTTCACCACCCCACTGAGGGATATGCGCAACACGCTACCATCCTGCACCGTGGGTTTTCCACTATCAGCCAGCATGATGGAGAACATCATGAGCATACTCAGTAGCGTGGCGAAGAGCCCCGTCGCTATAATTCCCACCACGGTGGCAAGCACGTACTTCAAGAATTGTTTCATAAGTTATAAGGTTTAAATGAGAGAATTGCAGCCATGTACAAGCTACCCTATTATGACGTTCGAAGCGTACTATATACTATCGTTTCTTTCTCATCTATATATTATATAGCTTCATGCCATTCACGGTGTCTACCATTCGATATCGACCTCCACCGGACAATGGTCAGAGCCCATCACCTCGTTATGAATCGTGGCAGATTGGAGTTGTGATTGCAAGCGGTCTGACACAAGGAAGTAGTCAATGCGCCATCCCGCATTCTTCTCGCGAGCATGGAATCGGTACGACCACCAAGAATATGCCCCCTCAAGCGTAGGATTGAAGAAGCGGAAGGTATCGGTAAATCCTGCTTGCAAGAGTTCGGTAAACTTGGCACGCTCTTCGTCCGTGAAGCCCGCGTTCTTTCTATTCGTCTTAGGATTTTTCAGGTCAATCTCCTCATGAGCCACGTTCATATCGCCACATACGACGACGGGCTTCTCTTGGTCGAGTTTACGCAAATAGTCGCGGAAAGCATCGTCCCACGTCATGCGATAATCAAGCCTTCGCAGCCCATCCTGCGAATTGGGCGTATAGACAGTCACAAGGTAGAAATTCTCCATCTCAAGCGTGATGACGCGTCCCTCGTGATCGTGCTCCTCGATGCCAAGCCCATAGGTCACGTTGAGCGGTTCGTGCCGCGTAAACACGGCGGTACCAGAATAGCCTTTTTTCTCAGCAGAGTTCCAATAAGAACGATAGCCTTCAAAATCTATGTCGAGTTGATGCGGCTGCATCTTCGTTTCCTGTAAACAAAAGAAATCAGCATCAAGCTTCGCAAAGCTTTCACGGAATCCTTTGCCGTCGCAAGCCCGTAAGCCATTGACATTCCACGATATAAATTTCATCTTTATTTCCTTTTCGATAAGAGCAACATGCTCTTCACCGCGAAGATAACAACAATTCTCCATACTTCAGCACTGCTCCATGATTTTTATTTCGAAAAACGTCCTACAAACCTACTCTAAAAAGTCTACAAACCTCACCTAAAGAGTCTACAGACCTTCCCTAAAGAGTCAATAAGCCTCCCCTTCCCCACTCCTCACAATCACGTACCAACTACAGCAGAACCAATCCTTTTGAAAATAATTTTACAAAAAAGAAAGAAAAAAATTTGGTCGGTACAACAAAAACTTGTACTTTTGCACCCGTATTTACGAGAGGGCATCTCTGAGATACACCCGATTGGGGTATGGTGTAATGGTAACACTGCAGATTCTGGTCCTGCCTTTCCTGGTTCGAGTCCGGGTACCCCAACAAAAAAGATATTTTCTTCCCCGCTATATTTTGGTAATATAGCACAATGTGATTGGGGTATGGTGTAATGGTAACACTGCAGATTCTGGTCCTGCCTTTCCTGGTTCGAGTCCGGGTACCCCAACAAGCAAGCAATCAACTCGTTGAGTTGATTGCTTTTTTTAGACCTATAGGTCAAAAAGTAGGTATAAAAATTTGCTTGAACTGCTGGAACGAAGCCGATAATGACGATAATAGCCCAACGAAATCCATAGCACAAGACAACGCCTTAGGCTATGGATTTCATTGGACTTTCAGCCCGCCTTAGATAAATCCGGAACTTGAATCACTAAACAATCTTGGATTTTTTCTTGGAATGTCTATGTCTTTATCCCATCTCTCTTCCCCACCCCTACGCCTTAAAGTTGAATGATTAGGCCTAGACTTTAGAGTCCAATATCGTAGGTTTTCACCATCTTATATTTTGGTTTTCTTTGAACTGCACTTTATAACCTCTTTGAACTGCACTTTATAGCCTCTTTAAACTGCACTTTAAGCGAGCTATAAAGTGCAGTTTATAGTTCGCTTAAAGTGCACTTCATAGAGGGCCTTATCTCTTTTTAAACGAAATTTGAACAAATACGCTTATTTTAAAACCATTACTAAATGAGAATTAAACAGATATTAAATGGTATTGAACAGATTTTCAGTCCTTATCATGGATGAATGACTCTCTGCCTGGAAACACGTAGTGCAGAATTAACGAATCAATTAATGACCATTAAAGTGCTCCCCGCGCGAAGCACAAAGTTCAGGATCGTACATCCATAGTTCACAACAACAAAATAAACTCCGCAATTACGTCAAATAAGATGCGTTCATGCGTTCTTGCATGACGGTCTTGAGGCGGGTGTTGGCTACTTCTACGTTTTGGTAGGAGGATGCGAGGGAGCTGAGGGCGGTGTTGAGTCCGCTTACGGCGTTAGATACGTTGGTCCATACGGCCGTGACTTGGTTGAATCGGAATATGGATTCCTTGAACTTGTCGGCGTTGGTCTTTGCTCCGGCTAGGGCGTTTTGTAGTTCCTTCGTGGTGGTGACTGCTGTGACTACGGATTCTTTCCCGTCGACTTTGAGGTGGAGGTTGAATGATATTTGCTTTGAACTCATCTTTTCTATTGGGTTTATTTGTTACTATTGCATCTTTCCTCTACCTTTGCAGAGTTTTAAAATTGTATTGATATGGCCGAGGATGGCAAAAATATAAAGATATCTGTTTCGGCGGAGGTCTCAGAGAGTTTTTCACCTAAAGAGGGACGTATACGTAAGGTCGCTAAGTGCTTGCAAGGGGTGCTTGGCGTTGCTGCGTTTTGCTTGTTCATCCTATTTGTGGGAATGATCGTGTACGACTTCGGAAGGCTTGATGTGGGGTGGTGTGTTGCTGCGTTCGTTGTATTGGGTGTTGCGCTGTTGCTTGTGGTATGCAGTAAGGCTGCTGGGTGGGTGTATGAGCACCCTTCTTTCCATGATGATGGCATTGATATGGGGCATGTCGACGATACGGGATACTATTCTTGAATAGTTGGATATTTTCTCTGCATGAGCTTAAGAAGCCGCGCCCGCGCCTCCTCTTTCGAGAGTTGAGGTGCGGGCGCGGCGTTGGTAGTGGTCTCCCATGGGAAGGGGAGTAGGCGCATGGGGGTGAGGCGGCCTTTGACGTGGGGCTGTATGGTGAGGGTGGCGTGTAGGCGCATTCGCTCCCAGGCTTCGTGGGATTGCTGCTCTATCGCTAAGGAGCACATTTGAATAATACGAGGAACAATACTGGGACATACAAAAAGTGCTGCACACGATACCATGCACAACACTATAAAATATTAAATAAACGATATTTGCGGAAAGGATAGGATTCGAGGATCGTTCCCTATAAAATAGGGTCTATACTATATAGTACTGAAATTCAAGCTTTTATAAGATTAGTTTGTAAGGACTAAAACGATAAAAAAAGATGAATAACGGGAAAAGTGTCGCGCATTTTACTTTGATGCGCGACACTTCTATTGAGGCGGAAAAGTAATAATTTAAATGGAAGATAATAGTAAAAAGTCTGCTTAGTACGATATTTTATAGTATCTTTGTATTGCTTTAAAGAACAAGATTATGAAAAATCAACAACGAAGAGTAATACATAAAGATGATGAATAAAAATGATCTTACTACTGACATGAAAGAGCGCTGTAAGGATATTCTTATAGCTGTTTCGTGGAAAGATTTTGCCAATAGGTATTTTAAAAAGTCTTCGTCGTGGTTTTACCATAAGATGAATGGCATTGATGGTAATAATGGCGTCGGTGGATTCTCGACGACTGAAAAGGAGGAAATGCGAAGAGCTTTGCTTGATTTATCTGAACGCATTCGTAAATGTGCGGATAAGTTATAAGTCTATGGCATTATAGGATACGAATAAGAGTACAGGTCTTGTATTCTTTCTATATTCTCGGCTGGGGCTTTCTCATAATCTTGCCTCTAAAGCAAAAGTCGCCTGTTGCCGACAGGCGCAATTATTAGGCGTGTTTTATTTGTTTGACAGCTTTAGAACTTTGCCTAAAGTGATCCCGACGAAGCGAATGCCTTGCCGGGATCTTTTATTGTGTATATTGCTCCGTGCCGGGACTTTGGCTTGTGTATATTAGGTGAAAAAACTCCTTACTCGGTAAAGGAGCAAGGAGTTTATCAAAAGACATAGAAAGGGGGAGGATATGAATATGATGGGGCACAAGATCTGATCTACGAGATTGTATGGGTAGCTGTGCGGGGGTTAATCGGGGGCTTGCTCTATTCGTTCGGCTGCGGCGTTGAGGCGGGCGGCCATGTCGCGAAGGGCTGCGGAGAAGGTGGTGGCTTCTTCGGGTTTGAATGTGGCGGGGCGACCGTTTACTTCATTGCCATGGAGGCGCTGTGTGAGCCACTGTGAGGACCGGCCGAAATATCGACGGGCTACTTCGCTGAAGTTGATAAATCCGCATATTTCAAGGGCGGATAGCCATACTGCGTCTGCTTTGCTTTCTATCTTTAGGAGTTGGGCTTTTTGTAGATTTTTGGGGGTTTCTTTCATGTCTTTGTATATATGTAGTAGCCCCGCCCGCTGTGGAGCGGGGCTTTTGTTAGTCTTCTAATGCTCTTTGGAGCTTTGCGCTTAATGCTTCTATTTCTTCTACTATGTAGTACTTGTCGGTATCTTCCTTGAGTATTTGCAGTAGAGAATAGATCTTTTGCATTAGCTTGCGTTCGTCTTTAGTCATTCATATCACACCTCCTTTCTATGTCTTTTGATATTGCAAATATAATAACATTTTTGTAATTAAGCAAGGGGCGCAATAACTTTTTTGTAATTATTTTTGTCGGTGGATGATGGCGAAAAGGATGGACAGGGCTATGAGGAGGAATAGGGCTGTGAGGAGGGGTGTGCGAAGGGGGGTCGTGAGGTGATGTTGCTGTGTGGTGGCGGTTGTGGCGGTGGCTTTGGTTTGTTGGGCTTTTTGGGCTTGTGTGGTGGCGGTGGTGGTGTGGGTGGTGGCTGATTGGGTGGTATGGGTTACGTGGGTGTGGGTGTGGTCTTGGTAGATGGCTCGGAGGAGGACTTTGCCGGTGCTATCGAGGAGGAGGATGGTTTGTTCTCGATGGATGAGGCTGTCGGTTGTTGCTTGGTGGGATTGGGTGTGGATGGTGTCGCGGTGGATGGTGCTGTCTGCTTGGGTGTGGAGGAGGGTGTCGGCTGTTTGGGTTACGGATTGATAGGTTTTTCTTGCACAACTGCAAAAGGTTGTGAGGAGGAGGGCGAATAGGATTGTGTGCTTAGTATAGTTTGCCATAGGTGATGTGTGCTACGCGGTTGAGCCATCCTTTGAGGTTGGTTTTTTGCCGGGGGTCGTTGGCTACGATGTTGTTGTAGTATTGGATGCGGCGGTCTTTGAGGCGGTCGAAGAGGGTTTGGGGGCTTGGGTGGTTGTTGATGGCGCGGAGGGTGATGGGGCCGATTATGCCGTCGGGGGTGATGGTGAGGAGGCGCTGTAGGGCGCGGATGGGGTTGGTGGGGCCGGAGTTCCATGCCCAGTCTACGAGGAGGTTGGCGATGGATTGGTCGCGGATGTCGTCGGCTTTGCATTTATCCCAGAAGAGGGTACGGAAGATGTGTGTCCACTCTTTGGTGGTGATGTATTTGAGGTCGTTGGCGTTTTTCTGTAGTCCGTAGACGCTGCGGTAGGTGGCGAGGGTTACTCCCTTGCAGGTGTAGCCTCCTCGGTCGTTTTTGTTGTTAGTGAATCCTCCTTCCCATCGGAGGATGAAGGGGATGAGTTCTTTGTAGTTTGCCATGGTGGTGGGGGTGGGTTACTTTTGTAGGTTGGCTTTGATTTCTGCGAATTTGTTTTGTACGTAGACGCTTACTCCGAAGATGGATCCGGCGTAGATGAGGCATTGTGCGGTGTACCAGAGTACGCCGTCGGGGAGGTCGCCTGAGCGGAAGTAGGCGATGTAGGCGAGTACTACGCCTGATAGGAGGAGGAGGATGGCTGTGAGGGTGGCGATGTTGTCGCGGTTGAGCTTTTTCATGTGGTGGGGATTGGTGGGGATAGTAGTTCTATGGGGTTATAGTAATTCTATGTGGAGAGATGGGGTTTTTATGCTTTTTGTTCGAGGGCGGTGACGCGGGCGGCGAGGGCTTCGATTTTTGCGTCGAGGTCGGTGCAGCGCTGCACGGTGGTCATGATGGTGTTGTAGGTGGCGGTGGTGAGGATGCCGGCTTTGGCTGAGGAGGCTGAGGTGAGTGTGAGTGTCTTGGTGGATCCGTCGGCGTAGTTGGGATAGGTGATTTTTACTTCGGTGGTGGTGGTGGCGGCTGATTCGGTGAGGGTGGCGTTGCGTAGGCGATTGAGGTATTCTTTGTCGAATAGGCCGCTGGCTGAGG
Source organism: Alloprevotella sp. (assembly GCA_050873845.1). Taxonomy (GTDB): domain Bacteria; phylum Bacteroidota; class Bacteroidia; order Bacteroidales; family Bacteroidaceae; genus Alloprevotella. The sequence goes on along the minus strand of JBNMGC010000002.1, from coordinate 24,334 downwards.
TGGTGGCAAGGGGGATGGTGCGGGTGATGTATTTGCCGGTGTTGGAGGTGTCGCCGCCCCATACGGCGAAGCGAAGGAGGCAGGATCCGGAGTTTTGGAAGACTTTGTAGTCGCCGCAGAGTACGGAGTGGTTGGCGACGGTGGAGTCGGAGTAGACGTACTGTTGGGTGGTGCCGTCGGGGGTGGTCTGTGGTGTGGGGGTTGGGATGGTGGCTGCGGTGCCTGCGGCGGTGGTGATGATGGTGCGGTCGGTGGTGGTGGGGGTGGTCTGCTGGGTGAGGGCGGCGAGGGCTGCTGAGAGGGTGATTGATTCCATGTGATTGGGGATTTTGGGGGTTAGGGGGATGTTGTGTGGGGGTGGATCAGATGAGGGCTTCTGGGTAGGCGGCGTAGGAGTAGATCCAGAAGAAGGGGATGGACTTGGATCGTAGGGCGGAGTTGATGACGAGGGTGAGCTGTATGACGTCGCCTGATTGTACGTAGATGATGTGCTCTATCTCGTCGGCGAGTTGGGTTTCGGTGTGGGTGTAGTATCGGCGTGCGTCGATGAAGTTGCCTTGTAATCCGTGGAGGAATCCGTGGGTGGTTCCTTCGGCGGTGGTGGTGGGCTTGACGGCGTTGATGTAGACGATGCTTGTGCCTACCATGGTGAGTGCTTGGTCGTAGGCGTCGCGTGTGGTGGTGAAGGGTGGCATTTGGAGGAGGGCTCCGTACTGGCCTTGGGTGGTGACGCTGTCGGGGACGGAGAGGATCTTGACGACGCGTGCCATGGTGGTGTAGTCGAATTGGTAGAGGTTGAAGGTGGCTCCGTCTTGGTGGTCGGTGTCGATCCATTGTCCGGCTGGGCGGAAGAGCTGGAGGAAGTCTGCGGCGGTGATGGTGCGTATGTTGCCGTAGGTCATGCCTACGGTGAGGCCTTCGAATCGGCCGGTGGTGGCTTGTATTTCTCCTCGGAAGTAGTATTTGCCAGTGGTGGGGTCGATGATGATGGCGGGCTGTCCTTGTGGGTCGGTGACTCGGATGGTGGACTGACTGAGGGTGAGTGTGGTGCCGTCGTAGGTGATGTTGTCGCGTCCGAGGGTGAATGTACCGTCGGGGCGTAGGTCGTAGTGGGTGAGGCGGTGGTCGGCGGCCTGTGATAGGATGCGACCGTTGAGGCTGTAAAGTCCGAATCCTCCTCCTGGGAGTTCTCCTCCGATACGTAGGCGTAGGCAGCCTTCGAAGCTTCGGGTGTGGATGCCTTCGAGGAGGTCGATGGCGGGGTGTCCGTCGCCGTCGGCGTGGAGGTAGATGGCGCTTTGGCGGGTGGTGTCGGTGGCTGATCCGTACTGTACGATTTCGTCGCCTTCTTGGGGTAGGCACATGGCGTAGGGTGTGAGGTCGGCGGGTACGTGGATGGGCTGTCCGGTGTCGGTGGTGATGGGTTGGCCGGTGTCGGTGGTGAGGGTGAGGTGGGTCTGTGTGTGGTCGAAGCTTTGGCCGGTGCCGGGGATGATGGTTGCGGCGAATTGGTCGGCTTGGATGGCGAGGATTTTGCCGCCACTTTCTACTTTGTAGATTTGTACCCAGTAGCCTCGGATGGTGAGGGTCTCGGAGTTCCACTGCTGGCAGCGTATGAGGTCGCCTGCTCGGAATCCGCCGTAGCCTTGCGCGGTGGTGCCTTCGAGGATGAGTTGGTAGATGTCGTGGGCGGGGATGTACTTGACTGTTTTGACTTTGCCGCAGGCTTGTGTGATGCCGAGGCTTCCGCTGAGTGCGCGCACGGTGCGTACGATGAGTTGTGTGGCTATGAGTGGTCCGCGGAGGGTGAGTCGGTCGGCTTCGATGGTGGTGAGGCCGGTGGTGTCGGTATTGACTTGCCATCCTTCGCCGGTGAGCCCTGGTGTGAATCGGGGTGATTGGATGGATTGCTTGAATTTGATGTTGCCTGCGGCGGTGTCGTCTGCTTGTCGGGAGAGGTAACGGCGGTCGGCTGTGGTCCATTTGGTAAGGTCGTCGGCGGTCTGGGCGTGGGTGGCTTCATCAGCGGTCGAGGCTTGGGCTGCGTGGTTGGCCTCATCTGCGTGCGAGGCTTGATCGGCATGGGTGGCTTCGGTGGCATGGGTGGCTTCGTCTGCTTGTGTGGCTTGATCGGCGTGGGTGGCGTGGGTGGCCTCATCGGAGCTGGTGGCGTGGGTGGCCTCATCGGCGAATCCGGCTTTGATGCGGGTGTAGGCGGTGGTGGTTGTGCCTCGGGCTGCGGCGGTGAGGTAGTCTTGGGGGTCGAAGTGTAGGCGGTCGAGGTCGTCGATGTTGGCGTGGGTGTGGGTGTTGGCGGCGGTGCCTTGTATGATTACGCTGGAGGTGGATCCGGCGGTGGTGGCGGATGTGGTGGTGGTGGCTCCAGTGGTGGTGCGGCGGTTGCGTGGGGTGGCGGGAATGCCGCGGGTGGTGGTATGGTAGGTGGGCATGGGATCTTTTTAAGTATTAAGTATGAAGTATTACATTCTTGGTGGGGTGAATCAGGAATTTCCGGTGTATTCGTCGATGGCGGTGTAGGTGTCGGGTGATACTTCGCAGAAGATGGTGTCGGCTGTGCCTTGCATGGCGTCGATGGTCTCGGCTTTGATCATGAGGGGGGTGTAGACGCGATCTGTACTGCCGTCGGATCCGTGGTAGGTGGTGTCGTAGTGTGGGTCGGTGTAGGTGAGTGGTGTGGTGGTCCAGGGGTTGATGGTGGTGATGCCTTTGAGGATGAGGTGGCGGGTGGCGTATTGGGAGTAGAGTGTGCCGATGAGTAGGCGTTCGGGGCAGTCGGTGTGGGTGGCTCGTGTGAGGTGGGTGATGGGGTCGAGTGTCTGTGCGTTGCGGTAGAGGCCTCGGGCTGATGGGGTGGATCGGTAGAGGAGTGTGCCGCAGGTGGTGTCGAGGTCGAGGTCGTCTTGGGCGTCGGGGTTGATCCATCCGGTGTATTCGCAGTCGTCGGTGTTGATGGCTTCGCCGCGGTCGGAGTCGGCGAGGTACTTGGCTCGTGGCTGTTTGAACATGATCCAGCGTAGGCCGTTGTTGAGGCGGTTGCGGTTGTAGAGGAACATGGAGAAGTGGTCGTCGGCGACGAGGAGTGTGCCTTTTCCGCTGGGGGCGCTGCTTACGGCTGTCTGTAGGATGTGGCTTCGGAGTGGGCGGGCGGCTTGTGACCATGAGGTGTAGAGCTGTTGGGATTGGGCGGCGTTGAGGATGAGCAGTCCTGGTCGCTGTCCGTCGGCTCCTACGTACATGGTGAGTGTGGCTTGGCCTGCGACGGGTGGTGCGGGTATGACTTCTCCGGTGGCGTTGAGTGTGGGGGTGAAGGCGTAGCCGCGGGCGTCGTTGGCATAGAAGCGGATAAGGTTGCGTGTGAGGCGGTCGAAGTCTCGGTTGGTGGCCCATCCTTCGGAAATGCTTGTGGTGCTTTCGATGTCATCGAGCTTGCCTGAGTCGCTGTAGTATGCGAGCCAAAAGAGGTGGTCGGCGTTGAAGGGGTCTTCGCTGTCGGGGATTTGGATCCACTTCTTTGTGATGGGTGCGTTGCGAGTGTAGGTGCCTGCTGTGCCGTCGCCTATGAATTGGGCGGTGTAGGCGTAGCGGTTGCCATCTGAGCCTTGGAGGGTGAGGCTCATGGGGAGGTAGATGATGTTGTTGAGGGACTTTGCGAATTGGTAGTTTCGTCCTTCGTTGGCTGGGTTTTCGTAGGATGCGAAGGGTGTGTAGTTGTAGGAGAGGAGGGCTGGTTGCTCGAGGAGGAAGGGTGCTTTGGAGAGCCAGAAGGGTGTGGTCTGGTACATGATGTCGCCGTGCTCTTCGTCATGGCATGAGAAGGGGCACTTGGCGACGTCGGATGGCCATAGGTCGCGGCCGATGCCTTGGTGGCGTTGTTGTGGTGCGGTGGGTGTGCAGCCTTCGAGTCCTGAGACGGCTCCGAGGTCGTTGATGTGGCGGCGGTCGGCGTTGTTGTTGAGGATGGCTTGGAAGCAGAGTCCGGTGTCTTCGGAGGCTGATCCGTAGTAGGATTGTGTCTTGAAGTAGCGGGCGTCGGGGAAGGTTTTGGCGAAGATGGTGGTCTTGGCTTTGGGGGTGAATGCTATGCGGAATTCGGAGTAGAGGTCTTTGGCCCACTCGGAGGGGGCGACGTTGGATCCGAGTGCGTTGTTGACGTATTTCCACTCGGGGTTGAAGTTGTCGGGGAGTTCGACGTCGCCTTTGAAGATGTCTTCTTTGGCGTAGGCTGAGAATTTGATCTTGACGTTGTTGTAGACTTTGTCCGTGGTGAGTGTTTGCTCGTCGGCGTCCCACGTGATGGGCGCGGTGGGTGCTTGGGCGAGTGCGTTGAGGTCGTAGATCCATAGGTGGCCGTGGCGCTGTACGATGCGCAGGGCGAGTGGTTGAAGGATGCCGGTGAGGGTGTCTTCGAGTGTGGAGGGTTGGCCGTCTTCGTCGTAGAAGTTGGCGGTGTAGACTGCGAGTGCTTGGACGATGGGTGTGGCCTCATCTGTGGGTAGGTGGGTGGAGATGAGGGTGTAGTCGGGGGTGAGGGGTTCGAGGGATGCTCGAGTGATGATGTGGGTGATGAGGTCGGCTGGGGTGATGGCGGTTGTGGCGAGGTTGAAGTTGAGGCGTGAGAGTGGTCCGAAGTCGGAGAAGGTGAGTGTGACGTTGTAGCCTTGTAGGGTTTGGAAGGGTTCTTCGTAGAATTCGGGATCGAGGGTGCCTACCCAGTAGAGCTGTTCGTCGAGGTAGACGCGCAGGGCTATGGCGCAGGGTGCTATGGTGAATAGGTCGGTGTATTGTCGGTCGGTCTGTGAGATGATGGCGAGTGTGGCTGATGAGGAGCAGATGGGGACTTCTTTGTCGGTCTCTTTCCACTCGATGGTGAGGGGCTCATCGCCATCGAATTGGAGTTCGGGGGCGGTGGGCCATGGGGTGTCGGATTGTTGCCATATTTCGCAGCGGAAGGTTTGGCCTTTTACGTTGATGAATGTGCCGGTGTATCGGGGTCTGAGCATTTCTTTCTAAGTATTAAGTATTAGGTATGAAGTATTACAGCCTGCGGTGGGGAGCTATGTGCGGGAGGTGAGTTGTTGTCGCTTGTCGAGTACGAGTTGTAGGTCTCGGCCGGTGATGCGGCTTGTGAGGTTGAGGTTGAGCTGTCGGGGCTCGAGGGCTGTGGGGCTGATGGCTGTGGGGCTGATGGTGGGTGGTTGGTATGTGGTGAGTGTGGGTGCGGCGATGGGGGTGTTGGCCATTCGCCATAGGTTTTGCTGTTGGCGTGCGTTGAGGATCATTTCGCCAGAGTTGACGTGGGCGATGAGTCGGTCTCCGCTGTAGGATGTGCCTGGGATGATGCCTCCGGTGGCGTAGGAGCCTGAGTTGAGGCTTTTGACGGAGGTGATTACGGCGGCGAGCTCGGCCAGGCCTGTTGCTGCGAATGCGATCCATGCGAAGGGGCCCATGGAGGCGGCTTGGGCGGTGGCGGTGGCGTAGCCTGCGGTCATGGTGGCGATGGCTTGTGCGAGTGTGCCTGCTATGTTGAGTTCGGGCATTTTGATGGCTGATCCGAGTTGTCCGAGTGAGGATCCGAATTGGGCTACGGAGTCGGTGGCTCGTTGCATGTACTCATCTATGCCTGATTCGGCTTTTCGGGTGTCGGCTTTTACTTCGAGCTTTATGGGCTTGAGGTCTGATCCGATGTCGGCGAGCATGGCGTTGATCTCGTCGATCTGTGCTTGTGCTTGCTTTCGGTCGATGAGGTGGGTTTCGTAGTCGGATCTGACGATGGCGGCTCGGGATTGTGCGTTTTGGTAGGATCGGCGGCGATCTTCGATGGATCCTTTCTGGATGTAGGTGGGCTCTACGGGTGCGGTGATGGTGAGCTGGCCTTGTGTGGCTTCGTTGATCTGTGTCTGGATCTCGGCGATGCGGGTTGAGGCTTTTACTCGGGCTTCGATGGTGGTGGCGGCGTCGAATTCTGACTGTGCGGCTCGGAGCTGGTCTTGTAGTTGCTCGAGGTAGTTGCGTGTTTCTTCCTTCTCGGGGGCTTCGATGCCTATTTTGATGGCGAGGGCTTTGCGGTCGGCTTCGAGGGCGAGCTTTTTCTTCATCATGTCTTCTGCGGCTGTGGCGTCGCCTGTGGACTTGATGAATTTTTCGCAAGCGCTGATGGCTTGGTCGTACCAATCGAGTGAGCCTTCTGCGGGTGGTGGTGTGGTGCTGTCTCCTCCACCTTTGTTTCCTCCACCGTTGCCTCCTCCACCGTTGCCTCCTCCACTGTCAGATCGGGCTGCTTCTATGGCTGTTTTAATAGCTGTTCTGAGGGTTGCTTGCTCGGTTTGTGTTTTGCGGAGTGCATTGGTAGCGTTGTTGAGTTTTTGGAGAGCGTTGTCGCGTCGGTCGGATTTGACGGATTTTGTGGGGTTGCTTGATTCTGAGATGGCTACTCCGCTTCGGCCGCCTCGGCCGCCTGCTGTGGATAGTGCGAGTTTTTGCACGAATGAGGTCCAATATCCGATGCCGCTTCCTTGTGCTTGTTCTTGGCGCTCTGTGCGGTAGGCTGCGTCGGCTGATTCGAATTCTCTTCGTGCTGTGTTGACTTGACCGGTTTGCTCAATTTCTTTGCGATAGAGCTCTTTGAGCTTTTTTTCCATGGCTTCGACAATGTAGAGCTCTTTGAGTTTTTTGATGTAGTCGTCTACTTTGTCGGTGTTGCTTTCGAAGGCTCGTCCTTGGTCGTTGATTTTTGCGGTGTAGTCTGGCACGAGGTCGCGCAGGTCTCGGATGGCTTGTAGGCGGTCTTTCATCGAGGCGTTGCTATCCTTGATGATGGTGCGCAATGCGGCTATTTTTTGGGCTTGTCGGTCGGCGGCTGATGTAGCTTGGGTGGTGATGGCGGTGGCTTCTTTCTGTCCATCAGTGCGTCCTTTTTCGATGGCTTTTAGACGTTCGGACTCTTCACGGAGACGGCGTGCTGATTCGGAGTTTTTCTTCATTTGCTCTGACCATGTGATGAATGCTGCCGTGCCGAGTGCTGCTACGAGTCCGATGATTCCTCCTTGTGCGGAGATGATGGCGGTGCGGAGTATGTTGATGCGTGCGGTTGTGAGTCCTACGGATGAGGCTACACCGATGAATGCGTTTTTGATATTGACCAGACCGCTGAGTGAGAGTCCGAGTGTGGCGGCGAAGTTGAGGTAGGGCGAGATGTTCTTGGCTACGGATGCGGCTGCGTCGGTGATTCCAGCAAATTGGTTTTTTAGCATTTGCATGGCGGATGTACCAGTGCTTGCCATGGTGGTGAATGCTTCGTTGATGGTGCCGGTGCTATTTTTCATGGCGTCGGCGTTTTGCTGGAACTTTTCGCTAAGTTGGCCGGTTAGTGGGCCGATGGCTCGGAGGCTTTCGGCAGATCCGAAGAGTTTGCCGTAGATTTCTTGTGAGAGTGTGCCTGTGCGCTGTGCGTAGTCTTGTACGGATGTGTCGAGCTGTGTGAGGAATTGTCTGAATCCTCCTGCGCTTTTGATGGCTGCGGCGTCAAATTCTATGCCCATCTTTTGCGCCATTTTGGTGGCTTCGGATGATGGCTTGATGAGGGCGGTGAAGATTGCTGCGAGCTGTGTGGATACTTCGGCGGTGTTGCCTGAGACTCCGGTAAGGGTGGCGAAGGTAGCCATGAGGTCGTCGATGGATACGCCGAGTGTGGCGGCATTACCGGTGACTCGTGGCAGTGCTGCGGCGAGTTGCTCAAAGGATGTTACGCCGTTTTTGGCGGTGAGCTGTATTTTGTCTTGTACGGCTGTGGCGTCGTTCCATTCGAGGCCGTAGTTTTTGATGATGGTGGATGTGACTTTGACGGTCTCTCCGAGGTCTGCTATGCCTCCGACGGATGCTCTGGCTGAGGCTCGTAGGTAGTCTATCCAATTGTTCTCGGGTACGCCGTTGGATATGACTTGGTAGAGTCCGTCTGCGAGGGCGTCACGTGCCATGGGCACTTCTTTGGCGAGGTCGGACACGGAATCTTTCATCTGCTGAAAGTCTTGCCCTTGCTTTCCTGCCATGGTGTTGGCTTTTGCCATGGCTGAGGAGTAGGCGTTGCTTTCGGCGGTGAGGGATTGTATGGAGTCTCGCAAGGTGCTTACGGCCATCACAGATTGGTTGAATCCAATGAGTGCTTTATTGACTCTCGTGGCGGTGGTCTGCGTCTGTTGTAGAGATTTTTGTAGCGTCTTGGCGTCGGCGGTGATGGTTACGAGCTGCTCTTTGCCGTCAACGAGGATTTTTACTTTGTAGTCAATAGTTTTGCTCATTTTGTCTGTGGTTGTTGGTGGATTATACTGTATTTATCCGTACATTTGCCGTAAAAATGGGTATATTATGGCGAATAAGAATAGACTGGACTTTATAGGTAGGTGCCTCATGCTTGGGGCGTTTATCACGGGCGGAGGTGCTGCTATCGTGATGGGGCTTGTTATGGATACTCCTTACTTTTTGGCTGTCGCTGAGAAGTGTTGTGTTGTGATGGGCGTGAGCTTCTGCGCGGGTATTGTTGGAGCGTTGATTCATAGCCCTATTGAGGATGATGGTCCTTGGTGGCCTTGGTGGTGATTGCTATGTTCGCGGTGGATTGGATCGCGTTCTCTGCATGAGCTGAACGAATCGCGCCCGCGCCTCCTCTTTCGAGAGTTGAGGTGCGGGCGCGGCGTTGTTGGTGGTTTCCCATGGGAAGGGGAGTAGGCGCATGGGGGTGAGGCGGCCTTTGACGTGGGGCTGTATGGTGAGTGTGGCGTGTAGGCGCATTCGCTCCCAGGCTTCGTGGGATTGTTGCTCGCGGGCTTGGTTGTATGCGGTGGCTACGGCGGTCCACTCTTCGGGCGTGAGGCTTTGCCACTCATTGAGTGTGAGCCCTACGGCGGTGATGGCGAATGCCATCTGTGTTATGATGCTGAAGGGCTCTTTTTTTTTGCTTCGGAGGGAGCCTCATCTTGTGCGGCTGCGGCTTGCATTTGCTCGGTCCACTGGTTGAGATCGGCGGGCGTGATACGGTCGGCGAAGTCTTCGAGGGTGAGGTCGAAGGGTATGCCGTCGGCTCTACAGGCGGAGCGTACGCAGCAGTAGAGGAAGGTGAGCATGTCGGTGAGCTCGCCGGTGAGTTCGGTGGCTTCGCGACCGGTCTCTCGCTTGAATTGTAGGAAGGCTCCCATGGTCTGTCTGCAGGGGAGCTGCCGTCCGTCGAGGGTGATGTGGAGTGTGGGGGTGGTGGGTTGCTGTTGGGGCATGATGAATGAGTTGTTTGGAGTTTGGAGGTTATGAGGGGAGTTTGGAGTTTTGAGGTTATGAGGTTATATAGTTTGTCGCTAAAGGTCGAAAGGTTACTTTATAACCTTATAACCTCAAAACTTAAAACTATTCTTTATAACCTCAAAACTCCAAACTCAACTTTTATCGGGTACGTGGATGGGCTGCCCGGTGTCGGTGGTGATGGGCTGCCCGTCATCGGTGGTCAGTCATTTCTGTGAGGAGGCCGACGATGTGGTGGAGCCTGGGTATTCTTCGGGCATGCCGTCGTTTTCGAGGCTGACGGTATAGGTGGCGTCGTCTTGTGCGGCGGAGCTTTCCTCGATGGATGTGATGACGAACTTGCCTTTGACGTAGGGCTTTTGATTGGCGGTGGTGCCGTCTTTGCGGGGGAAGGCTTCTACGGTGACGCTTGTGCCCGCGCCCCATAGGGCTGAGATCTCGGTGAATCCGTTTTCGGTCTCGTCGTAGAATCGGAGGCCGTCGGCACTGATGGAGATGGAGAGGCCTGTTACGCCTTTTTCCTTCCATAGGCCTGCTGAGATGGCTTGGGTCGCAAGGGGCTTGACGGCGCGGTCTTTGGTCTCGGAGTTGAAGGTGAGCTTGTGGCTCGTGCAGTGGCCTACGGCTTTGTCGCCGATCTTGAGGAGGAGGTCACTGCCATTGATATAGCCTGTTTCTGCCATAATGAAGGTATTAAGTATTAAGTATAAAGTATTATAAATGTGTTATGCGTCGGCGGCTCGGCTGACGTTCTTTTCAAACTCTGCCCATAGGCGCTGCTCTATGCCTGGGGCTTCTCTCTGCTCGGCATCGGCGAGGAAGTGGTAGGCTCGCATGCGGCCGGTGGAGTGGCCTGAGCGCTGGTAGGTGCGGTACTTCTTGGAAGCGAAGCGCCCGCCTTGCATGGTGTAGTGGCCTTGGCGGCGACCTACGCGGCGAGCTACGGTGCCTTCTTCGGCAAACATGAGTACGGGCTTCTCTCGTCCGTAGCGGTTGCGGTGGATGCCTTTCTTGGCTCCGTGGGGCTTTACGCTGACGAGGAATCCTGCACCATAGCGGGCGGGGTATACGCGGGAGTAGACTCCCTTCTCTACCTTGGTGGGGTGCTTCTGCCCCAGGCCGCTTTGCTTGACGGCTGCTTGTGCGGCTCGCTTCAGCGAGTTGGCTTCTCGGCGCATGGCTCCTGCGAGGGCTTTGCGCTGCTCGCGGGGCGAGAGACGACTGAGGAGGGCGAGGATGTCGGTGCGAAATTCGTCGGCATTCATGATTGATCCAAGTAATAAGTAATAAGTAATACATGCGGGCTGAATCTCATTGCCCTAAACTCATAAACTCATTAAACTCATAAACTAATCCTTCATCGCCTCAGCATCTGAGTTTGAACTGTAGGGACTGGCAGAAGGCATCGTCTGACCATGTCTCGAGGGCGTCTTGTAGCCAGCAGGAGCGGACGGTGAGCCCGTCGGTGGTGTGGATGTACATGCCGTCGAGAGCCTTGCGCACGCTTTCTGCCAGGCGTACGCTTTCGCGGTAGGTCTCTGCATAGCAGTCTACGGTGATAGTGGCACATATGGGGGGCGTGTAGTTGCCATTGCCCTTGTAGGGGATGGCTTCGAGGGAGTCACGGTGGTAGCATACGTAGGGTAACTGGGCGTCGTCGGTGGCGACGGGGAATATTTTCGTGACTTTCCCATCGAGCGCCGCTGATAGTGCTTCGTAGATGGCTGTGCCTGCGCTGAGGATGGTGGGACTTGGATCTGCCATGGTGGTTAGGAGTTAGGGGTTGACGCGCTCACACGTGAGGGTGAGCATACCTTTGTCGAGGTTGGGCTCGATGGAGGTGATGGTGTAGAGGTAGCCTCCGAGTTGTTGGCATCGCCAATTCTCTTTGACGGGATGGGCATCGCGTATGCGGAATTGGGTGGTGTAGTCGGGGAAGTGCTCTCCCACCTCTTCGCTCCGTCGGCCTGTTATCTTGACTCTCTCTGCCCATACGGTGCGGGTGAGGATGTAGTCTTGAGAGTGCTCGCCGAAGCTATTGGTCACCTCTCGGGGCTCAAGCAGGGCGAGCTTGTATTTCATTTGTCCGGCACGCATTTCGGGGTTTATTTGTCTTTCTCTCCCACCAGCTTGCGGAATCGCTTCACTATGGCCTCAGCTCCAAGGGGGATCTCGTGATATTGTGTGGGGGCATCGTTCTCGCGGTGATCGTACATGGATCCGCCTACGAGGAGGATGGCTTGCACGATGGATGGTGGGAGGTTGATGCCGTCGGGCCCGAGAGCGACGAGTTCTTCAAGCGTGCGGTTGGTCTGTGAGACGACGAGCTCGGTGGCGGCCGAGAGGCATTGCTGCAGGTACTGATCGTCGTCGGCAAAGTCGTCGGCACGGACGTGTTGCTTGAATAGGGCGAGTGATACGGTGTTCATGGGCGTTGTGGTGGGGAGTGGGTTTCAACGGGTGGGCTTTCGTTTTTCAACGAGTGGGCTTTCGTTTTTCAACGAGTGGGCTTTCGTTTTTCAACGAGTGGGCTTTCGTTTTTCAACGGGTGGGCTTTCGTTTTTCAACGGGTGGGCTTTCGTTTTTCAACGAGTGGGCTTTCGTTTTTCAACGAGTAGATCATTCTTCCGATTCGGTCATCTTTTCGAGGGTGATGGCACCGGGGTTGATCTCTTTCTTCATTGTGGTGCTTGGGGTGAATGCGATGCGGATTCGGCTGACATTGGCTGCAGTGACTTCTTTGGCCGTCTCTGCCGATTTGCCCAGGATAGCAGTACGGAAGCTTCCGAGGTCGCCCAGCTTAACGCTATGCCCTTCGCGCAGATGATTGATGGCTACCTTTTCGAGGTTGCTCAATACGTTGAGTATGTCGCCGCGGGATAAGGAGGATAGGTCTTCTATCTCGCGTGCCAAGCGGTTGATGTTGATCACTTCGGGCTTGTTGGTAGAAGCTGGATAGTATAATACTTTGCCTTTGTTCTCTCCAAAGGGAACTTTGACGGCTTTGACTTTGTATTTCATTTGTTATCGTTTTGTTATCCATGAGAGATAGGCGAGGAGGAGATAAAGATAGAGCGGGCAGACATGCCGTGTCTCAGGTGTGAGAATCGTGGAGTGCGTATGAAAGGTGAGAATCGCGGCACCCGCCCGCTCAGTCATTCATCATTCTACATTAACCTTAAATCATTATATCAACTCATGAAGAAAATCAGTCTTGATTACTTGCTTGGTGTAGCCTTGCCCAGAGCAAATGCTTCGGGGCGAAGGGTGGTGGTGCCGTAGTTGACGTTGAGCACGAAGTCGACAGCGTCCTTGCGCGCCTGGCTGTAGGGATCGATCACGAAGGAGATGTCGCCAAAGAGGCCCATGGGCTGGTAGCGCCAATCACCGAGACCGATGTAGCCCTCACCGATGTAGTGGGTGCAGAATACGGGAATACCGGCGATGTGGTCTTTCTCGCAGATCATGATGCCCGATCCAGCGTCCTTGGGAGTGCTCTCGGCGATGGCCTTCTGTGCCTGAGTCATGACCCAGCAGAGGTTTGTACCGTCTACGCCCGTGGCGAGCACTGCAGCCTTGAGCTTCACGAAGTCGGCAAATGTCGGAGTCTCGGCAAAGGCTGTAGCCTTAGAGGCCTTGGCTACGAACGGGCCTACGAGGCTTGTGGCATTGGTCACCTTGGTGGTAGAGAAGAGCACCTTGTTAAGGAGCATGGCTACAGCCTGGGGCATTACCTGCTTGACGATGGTCTCGATGATGCCATCGGTCTGTACGATCGTTTGGCGAGTTACGGGGATGGCCACGCCTACGCGCTGGGGCGAGGCGGTGAGCTTCGAAAGGTTAATCTTCGTGTCGGTGAGCTCTACACCTTCGCCCTGGATGGTAGCTTCTACTGCTTCGTAAGTGGGCCATACGTAGTCGCCGGAAAGGCCTGTGGGCATGGGCAGACCCACCTTGTCGAGGATCAAGCCCTCTGCCAGGGGCTGGAGGATGTCCTGAATGTTGAGCGGGATGATGCCACCCGAGGTGGCGTCGCTTACCATCATGAGGTCGCGGGTGAGCATGATCTCGGTCTGACGGCCGGCAGCCATATTGTCGCGCACGATCTTGTTGGCCTCTTGCAGGGCATTGGGGCTTTGGCTGAGGTGGTCAGCGGCAGCGGCTTGCATGCGCATTTGTAGCATAGAATTCTCGCGGGTGAGCGCGGTATACTCTGTTTCTTCTTCCTTGTTGCGAGTGCGCTTTTCCTTCTCGCAGAAGTCGGCGATCTCGCCGATGCGTGAGCAGTTTCTCTGATACTGATCTACGATCTGGCGAACGTTCATCGATGTCTTGTTCATAAGGGGGTAGGGTTTGATTGATGTGATGTATATCGAGTTATAAGTATTAGTGCGTTGGGCGCATAACCTTGCACCGCTTAGCGTAGAGGGGTACCCTCTGAGGCGAGAGTGAGAGGATTAGTCACCAAGTAGACCGGTAGCGTATCAGTCAGAGCTCCCGAGCGGCCTCGCGGCGCATCTCCTGGAGTTGAGCCTCCTGCTCACGGAGTTGGGCGTCCGAGGGTGCTGCGTTTAGGTCGGCACCTGCGTGGCTTGTCAACTCACGCAACTCGCGGGCGCTTACCTCCGTATCAGGATAGGCGGGCATGGGAGTCAGAGTAAAATCGTAGATGCCCGTAATGGTGTGAATGGTATAGATCACGTCACGGCGGCCAGTCTCCTTGTCTGTAGAGGCCTCTGAGGTGACGTCGGGATCGCGGTAGGAACAGGTGAACATGAACGAGCACCCGTCAATGTCGCCACGGCGCACGAGTTCAAGGGCACGATCGCCATCGTCGGTCTGAGGAGCTTCGAAAGAGAAGCGTACGCCCTTAGCGTCGATGGCATAAGAGAGCGTGCCCTTCCCCATCTTAGAGCGAGCGAGCAGGCAAGAGAAGTCGTGGTTCATCGTCATTTTGATGTCAGAGCTATCGAGCAGCTCTTGCGTCACGGCTTCGGGAGCGATCTGCTCGCGCACCGTCTCCTTCTCGTCTTCCCACAGAATGGCAGAAGGAGTGTTGAAAAGGATGGCATAGCCCTCAATGGTGCGGCTCTCGGCCTTACCATCTTCAGAGGAGCGCACGCGTACGGTGGCGGGCGCATAGATACAGCGACGGAGTGTGGTGTTGGTAGTGTTGGTGGATTCCATATATACTTCTACTATAGCAATTGTTACACATTAGTTATTCGTCGGGGCGGAAGGAGAGGAGCCTCCCCTCCCTCCTGGAGCAGTGCTTGCAGCCCCTTGAGATTGGCAGAGACGAGAGGGGTGTCGCCACCCTCTACGGCGGGCATATTCTCCACGCGGCGCCAATCGTTGACGGTATAGATGCCTGCGGCGATAGTCTGAGTCTGATACTGCACGCGGCTCTGCAGATCACAAGCATAAAGGCTGCGGCGGTCGAACTCAAAACGGCGCTCGCAGCAGAGCTCCGGAGCAATGAGCTTGCGATGCAGCTCACTCTCGATCTTGCGGAGCATGGGGTTGAGGGTGTTGGAGAGGAAGGCAACGTTGGCCATCTCAGCGCTCTTATAGTTGTTCGACGTATCGTCGAAGACAAACGAAGGGTGCACGCCAAAGAATCGGCAGATCTCTCTGACGGTGAACTTGCGGCTCTCAAGGAATTGCATATCGGTAGACGAGAGCGAGAGCTGAGAGAACTTCACTTGCCCCGGTACAGCCACGATCTTCTTGCCCGACTGGAATTGTTCATCAAGATCGGCAGCCGTAGCATCAAGTTCCGTATCCTGGTATTCGCCGAAGCCACGCACCGAGGTGTCGTTGCCCACGAGGCCGCGCACGTTGCCACCATTGGCAAAGCGGTTGAGCGTCTCGCGATCGCCCGTCTGAGCAATATCGGCAGTGAGCCGAGCGAAGGAGAGCGTGCTCACGCCCTGGATCCCATCGATCGAAAGGTTCTTTAAGTGGATGATCTCTTCCTCAGCGAACGTGCCCGATAGATTATTAATGCTATCCATCACGGTGTACTTCCTATTCAGCTGGTCATAACTCACCGTGCCACGCGTGCAGAGCACCAAGCGAGCGAGCTGCATGGTCATGGGATCGTACTGCGGCACGATATAAGCATTGCCCTGAAGGAGCATCTGCTGCACGGCCTGAGCCCAAAAGTCGAAAGCATTGTAAGGCTCATCGGGCTGTACGGAGAGCAGATAGTGAAGGCGATCGCGCCGATCGTCTACGAAGACGCCATCGGCATTCAGCTTCAGAAATCGAAGCGGGAGGTTGGCCACACTCTCGGAGAGCAGCCTCACACAGCGGTACACAGTAGATACGGCCAACGGCTGAGCACACCCCATCGCAGATGGGGAAACTATGGAGAACCCACCCTTGCGGGGCGTGCTCGATCCGTCAGCCTGATCTAAGGAGCGCTTACGGAAAAAGGGGAAAACAGATAGCAGATTCATAACCACCGCGCCGAGGCTCGGAAGTTGGTACCACGCAAAAGAGCACAAAAAAGCCACAAGCCCGAGTGGAGGATGGCAATACGGGAAGCTTGTGGCTGTGTATAGATTGGAAAGAGACCCCAGACGTTTCTGGGGTAGAAGTGTGTGAATAAAAAGCGAAACAAAGATAGTATATTCCTCAGCAATAGCCAAATGGACGGAAGTGATTATCGCTCATAATCAATAAACAGCCTCAGACACATGAGCATCGTGATCAGCCCGTCGATCTTCTGGTAGCGAGCACGCTTCACGGGCTTAGAGTTGCCCAGATTGTCGGTATCAAGAATGGCGTTGCCAAAGCAAAAGGCATTGATCGGATTGCGATTGATGAAGATATGTCCCGTCTTGACGCCATGCTCGAAGCTCTCTACGGGAGCGGTAAAGTTGCCATAGGTCTGCTTCACGCCACGGAGCACACCGCGAGCGCCACTCGCTGCAAGCATATTCACCACCTCCTGGCTCTTCCAAGGGTCGTAGCCGATGGAGAGGATGCGCACGTGGTCGTTGACACGGAGGATGTACTGCACGATGGCCTTATAGTCGATCACCTCACCCTGCGTCAGCGTCAGGTGGCCACCATCAGCCCAAGTGCGGTATAGGCGCTCGTTGGGATGCCCCGAGAGAGCCCCTTCGGGGAAGAAGTAGGAGGTGTGGAAGGTGAAGCTCTTAGCCTCCTTGGAGTAGATGCCGACGGTCACGGCCGAGAAGTCGTCGCTCTCGGAGAGGTCGATCGCCACCATGCCATCGGGGCGCCCCGGTATGCTGTCGATCGTAATGGGGCGCATGATCTCCGTGGCAAGCGTAGCGGTGATCCATGAGCGCTGCTGTTGCTCTGCATATACGTTGAGCAGTTTCGTGCGAAAGGCAAGCATAGCCTCAGCCCCATCGCGCAGAGCCGTCTTATACTCCTGGCGGTAGAACTCCATGTTGACCGTGATGCCCATATGGGGGTGAACCTTGCGCCATGTCTGCTCGGCATCCTCAGGATCATCCACGTCGGGCTCAAAGAGATGGGCAAAGACGGTGTCATCATCCACGTCGCCCAGCAGAAGGCGCTTATAGCCTTGCAGTTTTGGGTAGAAAGGACCATCGAAGACGTCGCTCGCCGTAGTGATGATCACCGTGAGCGGATTGATGCGAATACCCATCGAAGTGGTCAAGACGGAGAGCAGCTCATTGGTGCGTGCCTGGCTGTACTCATCGATCAATACGGTTGAAGCATTCAATCCGTCCTTCGTGCGAGAATTGCCCGTAAGGCATTGAGCAAATGCGGTGCGATCCTGACGGCGGCTCTTGATCACCTCCTCATTTACCGTATAGCGCAGCCCGCGCGGATCAAGCCTGCGCACACACCCTCGAAGCACGTCGAAGCCCTTTTTGGCTTGATCGTAAGAGTTGGCACCGAAGTAGCACTCGGCATTGGCATCGCCAAAGAAGAGGTCGTACAGGGGGAAGGCCGCGCCACTTGTGGTCTTCGAGAACTTTCGGGGCACGAACAAACACACCTCGCGCACCACCCTCCTACCCTTCTGCCAAAAGCCATAGACCGAGGCAAATTGGAAGCACTGCACGGGAGTGAGCCTATAGTGCTGCATGCCTTGCTTACCAGGGAAGTAGAGATTCTCGTAGAACACGTAGAATCGCTGCACAGCCCTCACGTTGATGCCATAGCGCTTCACCATACGGAGGAATCGCTCCACGGCAAGCTGTTCCCACACGCAATGCTCCTCAGGATTGTTCTTGACCATGCATACGTAGGCATACAGCCTCCCATCTACCACTTCAAGGCGGTAGGAATCAAGGTTTACGGTGTCAAGGCGAGCAGTGACAGATCGCTTCTCCTCGCGCAGTCGGTGTGCTTCTTCGTCGGTCATGGGCGCTTAGGTGGGGTGGATGAATTGTGTGTGAATGTAAGGGCGATCGGGGCGGGCGCTACGTATCGAGTAGCTTCTTCGTCAGGTCGATCAGCGGGTCGGAGGTCTGATCCGTAGTGAGCTCTTCAGGAGTGAGCTGAAGCTGCTTCATCTGTCGAGTGACGGAAGCCTGCGCATCTCTCTGAATCTTGAACACCGGGTGAGGAGCCATCTTCTCGCCATAGCGAGTCTTCTCCCATACCACGGTCGTCTTCAGCCCATCGATCTCCTCGGTCGATAGTTCAAGCGTACGCATGGCCGAGGCAAGCGATTGGATCTGCATCTCAAGGCTCGAATTGTAGGTGCCCGCTTTCTTGAGTGCTTGCGTAATCTTGCGGTGCCATTGCTGAGTAGTCTTCATAAGCAGAATAATGAGTGAGAGCGGAAGGGAATAGGGGAAGCTGCGCACCCATGGGCGTGATCCTAAGCCAGGGAAGGCGGGGATCCTCAGCGGGGCGGCGCGCCCCAAAGTTCCGCAAATCGTAAATTTTTCTCGCGCAAAAAAAAGGGTTTGGGCGGGGTTTAATGGGTATACCCCCCGCTTAAAAAAAGCCCCCCGGGGGTGGTTGGTACCGACCAAGGCAGCCCGCCCCTCCCTCTGGCTGTGTACAGAAACGGCCGAAAAACGCACGTTTTTGGTCGTTTTTCGGTCGTTTTCTGCTTGTTTTAGTCGAAGAATCGGTGGCAGATCTGGCTTGCTTGTTCTGCCTTGCGGCGAGTGTTGGCCTCGCGCCCTGATCTCCCCATCTCGGTATGCGTCTTGACGTGGCAGTCGTGGCAGAGCGGGCGGAGGTTGGAGGGCGAGAACATGAGCAATTCCTTCTCTCGTAGATTGGTGGCTTCCTCTACAGGGCGCACGTGGTGCACCTCCGTAGCAGTCCTCACGCGTCCCTCCTCCTCGCATCGAGCGCAGAGCGGATGGCGTGAGAGCACATCACGGCGAAGCTTCAGCCATCGGGAGGAGTGGATCAGCCTGCGATAGTCCTTGTCCTTAGCCATTCTCTGAAGCCTTGTAGTTCTTGGGAAGCTTCTTTTGCTTCTTAAGGATTCGCTCGTTGTTGCTCTGTATGGCAGCATAGAGTCTACCATCAGCGAAGCCAGCCTCTTGTCCTTCCTCGAAGCCCTTGCCGTGGCCGTCGCGGTAGCCCACGTCGTAGCCATGAGCATGTGCGTCTTCCTCTATCTGCTTTAGGCGGTCGCGCTTCTCATGATCGCCCGCGCGGTAGGCCATCAGTGAGCACGTGGCCACTACGACCACCATGATCAGCACAAGGCCTGAGAATACTTCTGTTGCTATTGGAACCATATCGTACTCTATTTTATAGTGAATAAATGTTCTATAGATACTTGCTCTATGTGAATCGGATAGTTATTGCCCGATTACGTTCTTAATCTGAGTCTTCTGCACAGAGTCGATCTCAAAGTCGCAGCATGCACGCGAGTAGAAGTCTGCAATGCGATCCGTAGCTGCAGAGAAGTCTACTGCTTCAATGAGCGAGGCTTCAGGCTTCATCCTTAGATCATCGGTGGCCACGAGCACTCGGCACTTATAGAAAGCCGTGTCGACCTGCTCAGCATCCACCATGCGAATGATATTGCCATACTTACGGATGGCGCATGCCTTTACTTCTATATCGAAGCGATCCGCTTCGGTGGCCACTTCATTCGCGGCCAGTTCCTCAGCCTCGGCGAACGTTACTGCACCTACGAGCAGCACCTCAGCATGCTCCGTAGGGTTCTCTCCTGTTAGTACTTTGTACGAAGCCTTGACTTCGTACCAATGTTTTTCTTCCATTTGTCTTAGTAGTTAATTAATGAATAATGAATGATTGTAATAAGGAAACGGAGAGTGGCCTCAGCCTCAGCACAAATAGCAACATCTGAATGAAGTAACGAAGTAAAACGTGTGTGTGTGATGCGCCACTGCGCACCGTCAGGCTGCTTGAAGCTTGTGAGCCTCTCTCCGCTATGGGTCTTGTCCGCCATCCTCCTTACCGGATATCTCTGCGCGGATGGTTACGATTCATCGGCACCGTGCCATCGGGCTCACGCTCCCATCGGGTAAACTCCTGGAAGGCATCCTCAATGTCGGCCTCATCGGTGTAAGCATCAGCCTCAGCCTCAGCCCTGAGACTCTCGGCCGTGCGCACGTGGCGGCAGAACATACGTAGGAGCGTAGTCATCAGTTGGCAAGCAGAGTCGAATCCATAGTCGGCAGCCACTTGCCGAGCAATGAGGTAGTCAGCCTCTCGGAGGCTGAGGTTAAGTCGGTATCGGCGGTTTCTGGGCATATCTTTTAGGTCGTTAGGGGTATGTGTGGTTAGTGTGTTAGATTCCGTTATAGTCACGGTCATTGGCAGGTATGTCGTACCACTCCCTTACTTCCTTCTCGTATTCCTCCTGCGTCATCTGGTGAAACGTGTCAGTCCATGGATCCGTAGTAAAGTCCGTTGTGATCTTCACCGGCAGATCCGTCCATCGCGGTCGGTGCTTATACCATAGGCTCTTCCATAGCACCGTCTCGGGGCGTCCCAGCCTCTCGTCGGCAAGCCATTGGAACACTTTGCGCCTGGGCACTACGCGAAACACGTGCACCGAGCGGTCACGATCCGTAGCCATGTAGCATACGCTCTTAGAGTAGTCCTTCTTCTTCATCGGTCTGCTGTTGATCTTGTTCTTCTTTTCGCTTGGCATAATACTCATCGATGAGCACAGACATCTGCGTGTCCGAGGCAATGTAGCGCATAAGGTTTTGCGCAGCCTGTCTCACGTTAGGATCATGCGTCACCGTCGTACCAAGCCAATCCTTAGGACATACGGACAGGTCCATCACGTTGACGAGCTCACTCACGGCCTGATAAAGCCCATCGTCAGAGAGCTCACCGAGCACCCATGTAGTGGGGCAGAGTGTGAAAGCTTGCTCCACATCGCGGCGTATCTTCTCAAAGGAAAACTCCATGGTGAGCATCGAAGCGATAAGCCCAGCGTGAACCATGCTACCACGGCCACAGCCCTCACGCGTCAAGACTTGGGCTATGCACATCTTCAGCGTCTCATACATGCGCCGCATCACGGGGCGAGTATCCTCTACCATGTCCTCATAGAATTCAGCCACCTGCTCCTTCTTGCCAAACTGGCGAGCACTCTCCGAATCCCACCGAGCCAATCTTCGCAACACCTCATTCGCTCTCTGCTTCACCCGTTGGCGGTAGTAGGGCGATAGCTGGACTTCCACCACCGCGCTGCGCACCATGTCGTGAGCGAACTCCTTGCGCAGGTAGCTTGCATGCCATATCGCCGAGAACATCAGCGCCTCATCACTCTTCTCGCTGGTCATACAAGCATAGTCTCTCTTCACAAGCTTCGCCTTGCTTACGACCATCGCCTTGCGCAGGCAGCCCTCCACCTTCCGTCGGAGCGAGGCCTTACGCACACTCATCGGGATAGCCGTATTCGTAATGCTCGTATGGCGAGCGTTGATCACCGTCTTGCCATCCGAGGCCAAAGGTCTTTTCTTTTCCATAGCGCTCTATTCGTCTTTATATTTACTCGCGCGGCGTAAGATCTTGGCTATAGCCACACACACTCGGCAGTCTGCTCTGCCCTCTTTATAGCCCATCTGCTTCATCATCAGCAGAGCCACCTTCAGCCTCCACGACTTAGCCGATCTGCCTGCCACCTTATGGGCCATCTTCACGTCGTCAAGATAGATCCCCACCATCAGTGGGCTCACGATCTTCTTTGCAATTCTTGCCTTCATATCTTAGTATTTAGTAGTAAAACCATACGAGAGCGGACTATCATCGCGCCCCCTTACATATTCCTCCTCAGCCCCCTCGGGCAGAAATTTCCACCCAAAGCGCTTCAGGTATCGAGCCTCGAGATCCTCACGGCGGTGAGTATGCGAGTCGTAGCGGAGAGTCACACCATCATCCATCGGCAATCCATTCACCAAGTAGCCATGCTTCGAGAGCAAATACCGAGCATTGCGCATCGCTATGTACCGACTCTTGCTCACCTTGCATATGCTGATCTTCGAAGCCTGCGGGAGTCCCATTCTCAGACGAGCCTCATCACGGCGCCGCGCAGCGTTGTAGGAAGCACGAAGTGTACGACCTCGAGCATGAAGCATAGCCCTCACACTCGGATCGTCCTTTTGGCTTGTCCACCACTTATTAGCCGAAGCCACGTGGTGCTCCTTGAAAGCCTCAGCCGACACCCACAGCCCATACTCTCTCCGCCAGCGGCTGATCACAGTCATGCTCACGCCAAACACCTCTTGCAGTGCCACGTTCGGCTCATCCTGCATGCTCCTAAGCACATCCTCGCCCTCAGGCGTAAGCACATACTTCGTGACCATGCCATGCACCCCGCAGCGCTCTATGCGCACCAGCGACGTGTCAGCCTTAATGCACCTCGTCGCTGGCTTATCGTCGGGATAGATCTGCAGCGATTTGCGCCAGCGCATAATCGTATACCGAGCCACGCCAAACACCTTTCGGATCGCCCCATTCGGTTCGTTGCGCATGCTCCTAAGCACATCCTCGCCCTCAGGCGTAAGCACATACTTCATGACTCCACGCCCATTCATGCAAGGCTCCAATCGCACCAGCGGAGTGCTCTCCTTAAGCCTTCTTCCACAGTTCATACCTCAGCCTCCTTTCTGCCACCACTGCGATACGACTCCGCTGGGAACACCATCGGCAGGCACATCTCCCTCAGCCTATCCACCATCCGCTCGCCATACTGCTCAGAGAGCTGCCGCCCCGTGAGATTAGTCGAGAGGATCGTATACAGCCGCCGAGAGTATCGGTACTCTATCAGGTCGGCCATAGGCTGAAGCATCGTGCCATAGTGCATCACCTCCGAAGGCTCCGTGCCCACATCGTCGATCGCCAGCACCACGCGCTCCTTCAACCGCTGAAGCTTCATCGGATCCTGCGCCATCTGAGCCACATCACGGGCCGTTACGATCTGCAGTCCGTCAAGCCCATCGTCTCTCTCCCTCTGCGAATACATCCCCGCAGAGAAGCAAAGATTCGCAGCAAGCTGTATGGCACGGATCATCGTCGTCTTACCATCACCAGGCACACCCATCATCAGCATACCGAAGCGCCCATGCCTCTCCTCGATCGAGCACCGTAACGATAGCTCCAGGCTCACCGTAGATAGCAGCTCATCAAGCACCTCACTCCTCACCATCCTTCGACCCGTCATCCTCACCTGTTCACCATAAGCCACATCAAGCAGCTCATCAGAGATCGCGCCCCGCACAGGAAGTCTAAAAGTCAAGGGTGTACTCCCATGCCTGAGCAGTCGCAGCCACTCCCCGACGGTGCTTGTACTTATCCTCTCGCTCAGATGATCTGAGCGCTGCAGGTCCTCCCTGTTGTTGTCCATTCTTTCGTCCATAGTTATTCATTTTCAGTTTCATAAAATCCTTTTCCGCCTGGATTCGCATCCACGAGTTAAAGTGAGTCTTAGCATCCACCATGTCGCGATGACAATACCTGCCATTCATCTCACACGTAAGCCTCCACTCATCAATCCGCTTCTGCAAGCCCTCAGCCGTAAGCCCATAGTGACCACTCACCACACGCGCCCATCGCCCATCATGAGCCATGAGCCGAGCCTCGTAAGCCACATCAGCCACCTCGCCCTCATGCGCGCGCGCCCGCCCACCTCGGGACGAACCAAGCCTACCATCCGAAGCCCCAGGCTCCAAGCCCTCACGCACATGCGTACATGCGCGGGCGTCGTCGGCGAAGCTTTCTTTTTCTTTTTCTTTTTCTTTAGAGAGGGGTGCAGGGGAGAGCGTTTCTTTTTCCTTTTCTTCTTCTTTCTTTGTTAAACAATTGTTATCCAATTGTTTTCCGCCCTCAGCATCAGCACCATTCAGCGCCTCAGCCTCAGCCATAGAAGCATCAGAAGGCACATTGCCGGCCGTGCCCCATCGCGAAGCCATGCCACGTCGGCCAGCCTCAGCCCTCTTGCGGCTCACGCTCAGCCTACGCAGTCGCTCCTCCTCCATCGCAGCAGAATAGTACAGACCCTCAGCCTCATCCACACAGAACAAGCCAAAGCCCCTCACAACATCCGCCACGAGAGCAGCCTCCACGCCCAGCTCATACGAGAGCACATCAAGATCATCCAGCCTCAGCCTACCATTCTCAGCCTCAGCCATACGCTCCTTGATCATCATATACACACCATAGCCCTCAGCGCCATGCACGCGCCGCAGCCTTAGAGCTTCAGCCCTATTTCTCTCGCCAGCCACCTGCGTAAACGTGCAAGCACCCCGGCGATTCATCTTTCTAAGTCTTCTTTCCATATCCATTAACTGTTTAAAATTAGTCGGGCATCCGTTTTTCAACGAGTGGGCATCCGTTTTTCAACGGGTGGGCTTCCGTTTTTCAACGAGTGGGCTTCCGTTTTTCAACGGGTGGGCATCCGTTTTTCAACGGGTGGGCTTCCGTTTTTCAACGAGTGGGCTTCCGTTTTTCAACGAGTGGGCATCCGTTTTTCAAAAGTAGTACTACTTCTGATCCAAAGTGGTACTACTTCCGATCCAAAGTGGTACTACTTCTGAAAGTACTTCAACCGCATTCCCAT
>JBNMGC010000001.1:0-69364 GCA_050873845.1 Alloprevotella sp. | reverse complement strand
GTATGAGCTTACCTTGAAAAAATACTGCTTGTTTTCATTATTCTGGGCTCACTCCTTGATGGGCTACTCTGCCGACGCGAGACGCGTCGCCCACAGAACTCATGAAAACATCCCAACCTCTCTAAACACTCCCAACTCCCTCCCTCCTGTGAAACGAATACTCTCACTTCTCACTATCCTCATGGCATACGCCACTATGGCGATCGCTCAGCAGACCATCTCGGGCACGGTAATCGACTCAAAGACGGGCGAAAAGCTGCCCTTCGTCAATGTGGTCTATACCAACGGAGGCGGCACACAGACCGACTTCGACGGCCACTTCTCGCTGCCCTTCCGAGCCGGACGACTGCGCTTCTCCGTGATAGGCTATGAGACCAAGACCGTGGCTGTAAAGACTGCGGGAGACTCCCTCGTGTTTAAAATCGACGCTATGGAAAAGTCGCTCGGTACGGCAGAGGTCACAGGTAAGAAGACGAAGTATTCGCGCAAGAACAATCCCGCTGTGGAGCTCATGCGCCGCGTCATCGCTGCCAAAAAGAACAGCGACCTCCACCACCACGACTACTACAGCATAGACAAATACTCCAAGATCACCTTCGCATTCAACGAAGTGACCGACAAGATCTTTGAAGAAGGTAAGTTTAAGAAGTTTCCCTTCCTCAAAGACCACGTCGAGGTGTGCAACGAGACGGGCAAACTCATCCTACCCATCTCGGTGGATGAGACCGTGACGCGACTCATCTTCCGCAAAGACCCCCGTTCGGAGAAAAATATCATACTCGGTCAGCGTTCCAATGGTATCAACGAACTGCTCAATACGGGCGATATCGTCAACACCATGCTCAAGGACTGCTTCACCGACGTAGATATCTACAAGGACGAGGTGCGACTGCTGCAGTATCCATTCACAAGCCCCATCTCGTCGAAAACAGCTATCAGTTTCTATCGCTACTTCATCGTCGATACGCTCATGGTCAACAATCGGGACCGCTGCATACAGGTAGACTTTACCCCCAACAATCCGCAAGACTTCGGATTCTCGGGCAGTATCTACATCATGGCAGATAGTACCTACCGTGTGCGCAAAGTCGACATGGGTATCCCCGTCAGAAGCGACGTCAACTTCGTGGAGCGCATGCGCATCATTCAGGAGTTTGAGCAGCTCCCCACTGGCGAACAGGTGCTCACCAAGGACGATATGCTCGTACAGCTCAAGATAGCCAAATTCCTACATAAGTTCCAGGTGAAGCGCTCTACGGAGTACTCCAACTTCTCGTTCGAACCCATCCCCGCCAAGACCTTCAAGTTTAAGGGCGAGACCATCACCGCAGCCAATGCGCAGATGCAGGACAAGGCATTCTGGGACGAACACCGCTCCGACTCGCTCTCTAAGAGCGAAGGCTCCATGAATCAGCTCATTCGTAAACTCGAACAGGTGAAAGGCTTTAAGCCCATCCTGTGGATAGCGAAGGCATTTATCGAAAACTTCGTAGAGACGAGCGTCAACCCCGATAAGCCATCGAAGGTCGACATCGGACCGGTGAACACCATGATAACGCATAACTTCGTAGACGGACTTCGCCTCCGTGCCTCGGCACAGACCACAGCCAACTTCAATAAGCACCTCTTCCTCAAGGGCTATATGGCCTATGGCTTCAAGGATCACAAGTGGAAAGGCATGGGCGAAGTGACCTATTCGTTCAACAAGAAAGCTTATCTGCCCCGTGAGTTCCCGGTCAATAACCTCACGTTCAACTACTCGCGCGATGTGATGTCGCCCTCAGATAAGTTCCTTCCCACGGACAAGGACAACGTGTTCACTTCGTTCAAGTGGACCACCGTAGACCACATGATGTACTACGAGACCTACAAACTCCTTTGGGACCGCGAGTGGGGCAATGGCCTACGTTTCAACGTACAGGTGCGCACATCGAAAGATACGCCTACGGCGAGCCTCTTCTATCAGCCGCTCCACCAGGAGGGCATTTCGCAAGATGCTTCGCTCTATCATCCCTACATCCGCACCTACGACCTCAGCCTTGGACTCCGATTCCAACCCGGTGCAAAATGGGTCAACACCAAGCAACGCCGTATTGCTGCCAACAACGATGCGCCCATCCTCAGTTTCAACCATACCACGGGTCTTTACAACTTTGGCCGCGCCGACTATGCCTACAACCTCACCGAGGCAGGCATCTACAAGCGTTTCTGGCTCGCCTCATGGGGTAAGATGGACGTGACGGTGAAGGGCGGCGTACAGTGGAACAAGGTTCCCTTCCCCTTGCTCATCATGCCGGCTGCCAACCTCTCGTATATCATGGAGGACAATACGTTCAACCTCATCGACAATATGGAGTTCCTCAACGACCGCTACGTGTCGCTCATGTATTCATGGGACTTGAACGGAAAGATCTTCAACCGCATACCCTTGCTCAAGAAGCTCAAGTGGCGTGAGTATATCGGGTTCAACATGCTGTGGGGCACGCTTACAAGCAAGAACAATCCTTTCTTGGAGAAGAATGCGGGCGATACGCGCTTGCTCTACTTCCCCGGCAATTGGAATGATTCGGGCTTTAAGTATCAGTCGCGCGTGATGGATCAGAAGCGTCCTTACTTCGAAGTGGTGGTGGGTGTGCACAACATCTTCAAGATATTCCATATCGAGTATGTGCGTCGCCTTAACTACATACAATCTGGCACGCAGAAGTGGGGCATCCGCGGCATGTTCCGCTTGACGTTCTAAGGTTAGTTTAGAGTTTTAAGATTAGTTTAGAGTTTTAAGGTTATGAGGTTATAATGTTACCTTAGCTTTAAAGCTAACTGGTGCAGCAAGTCTGCTCAGAGCCTACTGGGGGCGACGCGTCCCCGCGTCGGCATCAGCTACGAGGCAATAGTTCTACTCAATAATGCTACTAAAAGATAATGAGTAAGACCATTGATTCGTGATTGATGCCGACGCGGGGACGCGTCGCCCCCAGTAGGCTCTGAGCAGATTTCTGAAAAGGAATGTATTACTTATTACTTGATTTGATCATTACTTAAATTGATCAAGAATGTATTACTTGTTACTTACTACTTGAAAGATTAGCCTCCTTGCTAATAAAGTATCTCGGTCGGCGTTTCACCTCCGTATAAATCTTTCCTACATATTCTCCGATGATGCCGCAGGCAAGCAAGATGGCACCGCCGATAAACCATATACTCACCATCTCCGATGTCCAGCCCGCAATAACTCGTCCTTGGAAATACATCACGATGCCATAGACAATGGCAGCCAAGGAAATAATCATACATGCAAGACCTAAAAACGTGATATACTGCAGCGGACGCACCGAGAACGACGTTATGCCATCGAGCGCAAAGGCCAGCATCTTGCGAAGCGGATATTTGCTCTCACCCGCAAAGCGTTCAGCACGGTCATAGTAGACCGTAGCCGTGTTGAAACCAAGAGAAGCCACCATGCCACGCAAGAAGAGATTCCTTTCGGGAAAAGCCATGAGCGCTTGCAAGGAGCGGCGGCTCATGAGTCGGAAGTCGGCATGATTGTAGACCACGTTGCTGCCCATGCTCTGCATGAGGTGGTAGAACATCTGCGCTGTGGTGCGTTTAAACCACGTATCCGTGGTGCGCTCCTTCCTTACTCCAAACACCACGTCGATACCCTTATTGTAGAGCTTGACCATCTCCACGATAGCCTCTACATCGTCCTGCAGGTCGGCATCGATCGATACCGTGGCATCGCCATGCTCGGCAGCCCATTCCAAGCCCGCCCAGAGCGCGTGCTGATGACCCACGTTGTGAGCCAGGCATATGCCCGACACCCGAGCATCTTCCTGCGAGAAACGCTCTATGAGGCTCCATGTGGTGTCTTGACTTCCGTCGTTGACATAGAGAATCTGTCCCTCCGTGATATCACCTTCTGATTGTAGATGGGAGATGACGGACGTGAGGCGCGAGGTAGTTTCGCGAAGCACGGCTTCCTCGTTGTAACAGGGTACTACGATAATGAGTTTCATGAGCGTTTGAATACAAATTTTACTAATAGAAAGTTTACAGGCACGGCAATGGCAAACACTGGGATGGGAGCTAACGCTGAACGTACACCGAGCCACAAGAAGAGATTAAGCAAGCAGATGTGCAGCAGATAGTTCACACCATGCGCTCCCGCCATACCCGCAAGTTTGCGCCATGAGGGGGCGGAGTGAAAGGTGAAGTAAGCCGTCAGGTAGAAGTTGACGACAAAACTCACCACGTAGCCCACCGTGTAAGCAAGGCTAAGTGGCATCCACGCACGTAGCACAAGGTAAAGCCCGTAGTGGAGCGCCGTAGCAAACACGCCCACGGCTACGAAGCGCATAAAAGCCCATCGAGGATGGCTCAGCATGTGGTGGGAAAGAAATCTCTCAGTCATGGGCAGAGGTGATGGGGTGGAAGCGATAAAGCTTGATGTATTTATGGTCGTCGCAGCTGCGGTGGAGGAAGTCTTTGACGAGTTCGATGCGTAGAGTGGGGTAGCGCTGCTCGAAAGCCACGATGTCGTCGTTGCCCACAAGAAGCAGACCTTCTTGCGGATGGAAAGCGTCGAAGGGAACGATGCGGTCGCCCAAGTAGAAGTTTACGGTGAATGGATGTAGCGGATTGCCCGGTGTAAAGTCCGTACGAAATGAATATATGCGGCCTCGCGGAGCCAACTGTTCCACGTATTGAGCCACACAGCGATCGCTCTTCGTGTTGAGCACCAAGGGTTGATATAGCCCGTCGAGGGCAAAGAATAAGCTGAAGACGAGGGCAAACA
Organism: Alloprevotella sp.; assembly: GCA_050873845.1. Lineage (GTDB taxonomy): Bacteria > Bacteroidota > Bacteroidia > Bacteroidales > Bacteroidaceae > Alloprevotella. The sequence continues at coordinate 64,569 of JBNMGC010000001.1, read as the reverse complement.
TCCCCGTCAGCGGACTCTTTTGACGATTCTTGGCAAAGAACACGATGGCAAGTACGGGTAAGAGCATGGCGAGCCATCCCATCATGTTGAGTGGTGTATGAGCAAGGGCATCGTACATGGCTATGCTCTCTGCCGCATGCCGTCCTTGGGCAAAGAACGAGGCGGGCACAACGCCCATCCGTACTGCAATGAAAGCCAACGTGAGCAGTGCAGCAAGAGCCGCGAGAGTCCATGCAAATGCCTGCACCACTCGGCCGTGTTTAGCCCTAAGCCACAATACGCATTCTGCCATATAATAGGCCAGAAACGGATATATAGGCAGCAAATACACGCTGCGTTTGCTCTTCGGAATACAGTAGAACACGAATATAATCACAAGACTAAGCAATGAGAAGAGCCGCACTGGGTCCATCGTGCGGAGCCGTTCCCAACGGGAGTGAATCTCGGCTTTAAGAGAAATTCCTTTCCATTCAAGTTTCCGCCATTTCACAGCGAAGAGCGCCATCAAGGCGAGTAGCGTATAAGGCACCATTCCCGCCACGACCGTCATCACATTGTACGTCCACGGGTTGACATGGCTATCGTACGACATCTTTCCAAGTAGTCGGAGCACATTCTCCTCGTAGATCAAGTGGAGGAACTTATCTCCTCCTTCCCTCCAGGCCGCTACATACCATGCTATAGGAAGCACGCACGAGAGCAATCCTACGCTCATGAGCCGCAACAAAGAGCGCCAAAAGCTCATGCCCCTCATCCAGCAATAGACGAGCACTACAAGGCAAGGGAGCGCAGCACCTACAGGACCTTTCGAGAGAAACGCTCCGCTCAAGCAGAGTACGGCCAACCAGGGTACACGCTTCATGCCCCGCTCCGTCCACCGATAAAGCGCATAGAGCGAGAGCACCATCATGCACGTAAGCACCATGTCTACACGGCAAGCCACTCCAGCTCGGTGCACTTCAAAATTACTGAGCAAGATGAGGCTACTAACAAGTGCCACCCCCGCACCACGGCGCCGTGCATAGAATCGAAATCCCGCGAGCGTCATGACGCTCAGTGCAAGTGCCGAGGGTACTCGCGCTGAGTACTCCGTAACTTCTCCCATGGGCAGCGAGCACAGCGCCACCAACCAGTGGAAGAAGGGTGGCTTATAGGCCATATCGATACCATTGTTGATAGGAAGCACCCAGTTGCCCTCCTTCAACATTGAAAGAGCCACGACCGCCTCTCTCGGTTCTCCACGCGTATTAAATAGCGTATCGCCTAGAAAGAGAAACAGTGAGCATAGACACACAAGTGCGAGCACCCAAGTGAGCTGCCGCAAAGTGCCCTCGCCATTACCATCGTACCTATTTATATTTATAGTATGATTCATCACATTCAAAGTTTTTGCAAAAGTACAAAGGATTGAGCAGATAGAGCCGTATATAGAATAATATAATGCGTTCAACCGCCGATTAATCCTTGACTAGCGTGTAGACACGTCAGTAAGGAGCGTAGCAGTGCCTCTATAGATCGACTGATAAATCCATAAATTGAGCCATACGAACATCTTGTCCAAGCAGCCTTGATTTGCTTCAGCTTCTCCAATCGCTGCGCCTGAAGAGCAATGCGGCGATCGAGAGCGGTGAAGTAGGAGGCTAGCTTTTGCTGCTCTTCGATGGTTGGAAATAATACATAAGTAGTCGACAATGATTTTTTTGAGATGCTTGATATTTTCGATCCTTGTATCAATGTCAATAGCTGTTTATGAAATGAATACGAATTAATATAATGCCCCCCCAAAAAAATTGGATATGCGTTTTCTAATGGACGACATGGAATCGTATGAAGCCCAGAGACTACTTTCTGCTCTGATATATCTTGAACTTCTACACATTTCCCTACGGTGAAATCTTCCGCAGCATCAGCTATTATTATATCACCATTAGCTATTGGGCAATCAGAGTAAAGTCTATCGGCAACATTGGCGTTGGTAATATAGATAACATCATCGTTTCCTACATCGAGAATATCACCATATTTTATCAGTACATCTCCATAATGAATATTTATAACCTTGCCTTCATTAGATAATTCAGCCCTAGACAATGAGTTGTTTTTGAGGAACGAAAATGCTTTATCAAACTTCACCTTCTTCCACTCCTCCTCAAACCCCTTGAATCAAATTTTCGGCACAGTCTCCCCCTCTTGTGGAAACATGGCTTACACAGCATTGCTCAATAGCCAATACTCTATAGTCCACAAAAAGCCACCATGCGCATCGTAAGAGGGCCAATGCGCACGGCGGCTAAAAAAAAGAATGTCAGAAATGGTGGGCTTAATCTAGAGTTGCAATTACAGAGTCTTCTAGAACTTTCCCAATTGAAATGCCATCAATTTTCAGTCCATTCCATAATTGGGAAGGTTCTTCAAATGTAGCTAAAAGATCACCTTTAGAGCATGTTTGAGGATATCCTTCCAATCCAGATTTAAAATACTCACATTTGCCATCCCAATGAGGGTTTAAGTAAATTCGTCTTACTTCTATCGGATCTTTTTCGGTTTCTATTGTGTACCAATTATGATCTTTTATCCAATAGAACAAAATATTCAGACCAAGAATTTCAACCACAAATCTAAATATCGTTTCAGGATTATCAGACTGAGCATCTTTTTCCATATACTCAGACCAACCAAGATCTTCTTGGGCAACTGATTTGTCGCCGTCAAATCCAACATTCCAAAAATCTTCTATTAAGACATGCCTTTTATTCATTGTTATTCCTATTATATTTTTGTGCAAGTTTTAATAATCTAACGTCACGACTACTTAATTCGTGAATATTACGTTTCTCATGCCGTTTACGTCCTGGAATACCATTATTCCAATAGTGAGCATGAGGAGTAACACCTTCATTAAAATCAACGCTTTTGACAAGCTTATGATTTTTATAATAGTAGATATGCTCAATACGATTTTTCTCCTTAGATAAAGAGAAGTATACTGTATTTGCAGTGTTTGAAAATGTAGGTGCTGGATTATTGCGATATTTGTCACATTGAATAATCTTTATTTTACCTAAGCTTTACATGGGCATATAGAAAATTCTGTGTGGGCAAGCAGAATTTTCTACATGGGCAAGCAGAAAAATCTGCATGGGCATCAAGTTCTCCCTATACTATCATGCCCAACCTCCTTCCTAGCGCTTTGAAACAAAAACTCCTCACCGATGCCTATCGACGAGGAGAACAATTCAATCTTAAAACACATATCCGAGGGTCACTCTCCATTGGCGGTTGTGATCATCGCCCATCTTGGTCACGTCCTTAAATCCCTTGTTGTAGCCCACGCTCAGTTGGTAATGGCTGAAGAGTTCCACACCCACTTCTGCACCGAGTGCCACATCGAAGCGGTTGAGATAGTGGTCTTTGTAAGCATTGCCATGATAGCCTGTGTCGCCCACGAAGCTTTGAAGGTCATCGGCAAGGGTTTTGTAACCATGTTTCCCAATCATTCCGATGCTAAATGTGGGGCCAACGGCTGCATTCAGCTTCACATTCTTGGCTACCTCCCATTTGTAACCTATATATATAGGAATGTCGAGATACACTGGCCGTGAGTGCCACTTCTGATTGTACCATAGGTAAAGGCCTCCGCTGTAGTAGCGCTGCTCTACGGCAAGCCCGCCTTGCAGATATAGCCCTTTTACGATATTCCATTCAGCCTTAGCGCCTACTTGATAGCCGCTCTTGGCGTCAAACAGCGAGGTAGCATTGTTCGTATACCCCGCATATACTCCACCACGCACCTTCTGTGCCGAAGCAGACAATGCGCATAAGGTAAAGCAAAGAACTAAAAGATACTTGATTTTTGACATAATAGTGTATGATTAGAAGATAATACTATTGTCGAGAGGGTTGAAGAACGTTTACGTGTATTGTGTAAGCGCTTTCTTTTTTACAAAGAGGATAGGTGACTCCTCCGATAACTTGCGTAAGCTCTTTGCCGTTGGCATCTTTTTCGGAGGTAATATCTGTCCAAACATAGATTTGCCCAGAGATCGGTTGCTCTTTTACAATGGGAAATCCTAAAGTGTTGATAAACTTGTTAGTCTGATAAACCCTAAACATGGGAGGAAGTGTGCCTCCATAAACGATGTTGGTAAGGTCGCATACATAATAGAAGTTACGATGCTTGTCAGCCTTCCATCCGTACCACATCTTTTTCTTAGCTTCCATGCTAAAGTTAAGTCCCCCTGCATAGTTGTAGTTAAGGTTATAGTAGATTTTCTTTCCAGGATAGGTAAATGATCCGCCATTAGCATAGATATCGTTATTACTATAGGTGGAAATCTTCGTTTGGATCTGTTGTGAAGAGGCCTTTTGGTTGAGGCTCTCAATGTTTATTTTGCGAATCTTATTAGCTACAACAATCTCAGCATTTTTGTTGGCTATAAAGGTAATAGTCTCTTTGTTGGAGGAAGAGTTGTTGTTTGTATTGGGTACAACGAGTGATAGGTTTTCGGGGTCTTGGGAGTCACGGGTGAGTCTGCCCTTGTACTTTTCAACAAAAGTTGCGTATTTTGAATTGAAATCTTCTAAAGAGGTAGCTTCTTCTCCTATGGCTTCAAGTTCACTGTCTGCCGCGTTTTCAAGATCGTAGAGGTTTTCCACGCCCATCTTGTTTATTAGCTGTTGCGCATCTGCATCCGACATATTAGCAATTTTATTCTTGAAGTTGGCAAGTGCTTGCTCATTGGCAAAGCTCAAGGCAAAATCGCCTTTGCTTGTTGTGGAACGCGTATTGTTGACGACCTCACCATCTACAATCTGAACAACAGAAATGGGGGCAGAAGAATCGGTGTTAGTGAGAGACGTGTCATCTGAAGAGCATGCAGCCATTAGGGCTACGAGTGAAAAGAAAAGAATTTTTTTCATGAGGTATTAATTTATTTGTGATTAAATTGAAATGTTTCCGATGTAAATGTACTCAGCTGTTTCAAGCATGATTTGTAGTTTATCTTGGCCATGTGAAGGGATTTGTATCCATGTTGGAGCGTTGGACGCAGTAAGATACTTCTCGATAAGTATTGAATTGCTTGTGTCTATTACCTTCAAAAGCAAAACTTCATTTGGCGTGAATAAGCTATTGTTTACTTGTAAACGGTCCCCATCTATCATGATGATGTCAGATGATATAGCGGGAGTTCGTTTGTGGTGAAACGGATTCTTACCATTTTTTTGTTCACGAGAGAATCTTCTCATGATTACAGAACGATAAGAAGACATTCTCGTGCTTGTAATGACCTCAGTAGATGTGGTATGTGCTTCACAAGGAATAAAGATGATACCATGTAAGAGCAGCACGGACAATGCGAGTTGTTTGTTTAGATGTACCATAAATGCTTTGTTTTGACAGTGCAAAATTATGGTGCTCTTGGTGTTATGTAAGCATTTTTCTTTTCACAAAATATTCACTTTTACTCATGGAACTATCTAAAGCTATTGATTATTAGCTATTTTAATGATCTAAGTTTATAATCAAATGTTGAAGGTGTGCCTTCTTCATTAAATAGGCTTTTCAAAAGCCTTTTTCTCTGCATAGAGATTTTCTGTGGTGAACAGAACAAAATATTTTTGATGTATTTAGGTGCAATGCCAACGACAACGAGTAAGCACATTTTATAATCTTCCTCAATCATTTGGTATTTGTGTTCGTGTAGGAATTTCATGATGGCTGGCGCTATGTCATTGATAGAATCGGAAAGTTCCTCCCATTGATCTTTGCTTACTTTCTGATCTTGTGTTGCACATTGGTAGAAAGAGTGAACAACTGAGAGCTTTTGAAATAGTTCCGATCGTGCCTTTACAAGGTCTACGTCAGAAAACTCTGACTCAACAGAGTTAATTCTTTCTTTAGCTTCTTGTATTTTTTGGGATACGATTGCAATATCGGGGCCAGTTCCGTTTTCTTGGATTTTTTCGTATAATTGTTTATGACAGTTCATGTCGTGCACCGCTGTTTCATAGAGATGCTGAATTCTTATAAACTTTCTTTTCTTCAATGTATATACATAAAAGATTATAATACATATTAGTAAAGAAAATGAGATAGTTAGTAATAAGTAAATGAACATCTTTTGTTTTGAAGTTTGTGCGGCATGTGCTTTAGATCTTTCAGAATTAACGTCGAAATTAGATTGAAGTTCTTGTAGTTGATTCTTCAATATATCATCTTGGTCATCGATCAGTGCTTTGGAATGAAGTGCCAAATATTTGATAACGGAATCTTTAATGCCGAGTTGGTCGTAGCATTCGGCTAACATTCTGTAAGCAGATTCATGATAATCAGAATTGTTTGAATGGCTCAGTCTATAGAATAAGGTTATTGCAGAATCCATCTGGTTAATATCAAAGAAGTAGTTACCCTTTTCTGTGTAGTATGTATAATGGTTCAGCCTGTCTTCTGTGTAATACTGTGGTGATTGGATGTTCATTCTTTTCTCATATAAGGAAAGGTATTTTTGTGTACTATCCATATTTTCCAGTTCAACATAGTTGCCAGCTATCTGCAAAATGCAGTCATTATATTCATATTGATTGGATTTATTGTTTGCATATTTCAAGCATTCGTGGTAGTTTTTGATAGATTCTTTATACTTCCCTTCTACCATCAAACAAGAAGCTAATTTCATCTGACCAGATATTATTAAATCCTCGTTGTTTGCTTGTATCGCATGGGATAGGGCTTTCTCGTACATGGCTGATGAAGCATTGATGTCTGTGCGGTAGCGATAAATCTCTCCAAGTTGTCCATATATGCATGAGAGCAGACTATTTTCTTTGGATTCAGTTTGTCCTTGTCCTGCCAGTGCAATAGCCATGTGTAGGTAGCGTTGTGCTTCTGTCGGCCAGTTGAGGTCGCGATAGATGCAGCCCATGAGATAGTTGGCGCGCATGCGGTTGTAGCGCGTGCCATGGTTCTTGTAGTAATTATAAATGGGCATAAATAGGCTGTCGGTGCCTAGGGCAAAGTGGCGGAATTGCTTATTCTGAAGGTCGTAGTGGAGCAGGGCATAGTACATAGAATCTTTGCGATTGCTGCTGTGCCTTTGTGCTATGTATTGGTTGAGTAGTTGGGAGGCTGCGGTGGTATCGTATACGCTTAGTAGACTGTCTGCTTGCTGGAGTTGGGGGTTGAGTTGCCGATGACAGCTGGGGATGAGGATAAGGGTAAATAGGGTGATGAATGTCGTATATAGATAATGACGTAGATTCATGATTTTGGTCTTATAGGTAAGGTAATAGCCTCGGGGGAGGGTGGCTTTAATGCTCGGTAAATGTTTCGGTAAAAGGAAAAGTCCCCTTGTCACCTCAGGGGTGGGGTGCAAGGGGACTTTAAGCTTCTATGGCTTATTTTTCATTCAATTGTTGCGAGATTAGTCGTTGTTGCGGGGACGACGTGCGGGGCGGCCTTCGCCACCTTCACGGCGAGGACGACGTGCAGGACGGTCTTCCCATCCCTCGGGCTTCTCTTCGAGCACACGGTGAGAGAGGCGGAACTTGCCTGTCTTCTCGTCGATCTCGAGGAGCTTCACCTTGATGGTGTCGCCTTCCTTGATGCCGGCTTCCTCTACTGATTCGAGGCGCTTCCATGCGATCTCAGAGATGTGGAGCAAGCCTTCCTTACCCGGCATGAACTCTACGAAGCAGCCGTAAGGCATGATGCTTACTACCTTGGCGTCGTAAACTTCGCCTACCTCGGGGATGGCAACGATGGCGCGGATCTTGGCCACGGCAGCGTCGATGCTGTCCTTGTTGGGGCCTGATACCTGAATCTTGCCTACGCCGTCTTCTTCCTCGATGGTGATGGTAGCGCCAGTCTCTTCCTGCATACCCTGGATAATCTTTCCGCCCGGGCCAATCACGGCTCCGATGAATTCCTTAGGAATCTCGAAGGCTTCGATGCGGGGAACGTGGGGCTTGAGCTCGGGACGGGGAGCGGGCATGGTCTCGAGGATCTTATTCAAGATGTGCTCACGAGCCTGCTTAGCTTGTGCGAGTGCCTTTTCGAGAATTTCGTAAGAGAGGCCGTCGCACTTGATATCCATCTGGGTAGCGGTAAGGCCCTTGGCAGTACCAGTGGTCTTGAAGTCCATATCGCCCAAGTGGTCCTCGTCGCCGAGGATATCGCTCAACACGGCATACTTGTCTTCACCAGGATTCTTAATCAAACCCATAGCGATACCGCTTACAGGAGCCTTGATGGGCACACCAGCGTCCATCAGGGCGAGTGTACCGGCACATACGGTGGCCATAGATGAAGAACCATTAGATTCGAGGATGTCGCTCACTACGCGTACGGTGTAAGGATAGTCTGCGGGAATCTGACCCTTCAGAGCGCGCCATGCCAAGTGTCCGTGACCAATCTCACGACGGCCCACGCCGCGCTGAGCCTTGGCTTCGCCTGTTGAGAAGGGAGGGAAGTTATAGTGGAGGAGGAAGCGCATGTAGCTCTTGTCGAGCACATCGTCTACCATCTTTTCGTCGAGCTTCGTACCGAGCGTAGCAGTGGCGAGAGCTTGAGTTTCGCCACGGGTGAAGATGGCCGATCCGTGGGGCATGGGCAGAGGAGAAACCTCGCACCAGATGGGACGGATGTCGGTGGTCTTACGTCCATCGAGACGCTTACCTTCGTCGAGGATGCAACGGCGCATAGCGTCGCGCTCTACGTCGTGGTAGTAGCGGTCTACCATGGCATTCTTCTCTTCGAGCTCATCGGCTGAGAGTTCGGGGTGAGCAGCAGCGTAGCGCTCCTTGAAGTCTTCACGGATCTGAGTGAAGGCATCTTCGCGTTGGTGCTTGTCGTGGTCGCCGGCTTCGGCAATGGCATAGGCGGGCTTGTAGCACTCGTCCTTTACCTGCTGACGGAGCTCTTCGTCGTTCACCTCGTCATCGTATTCGCGCTTCACGTCGGTGCCGAGTTCCTTAGAGAGCTCTTTCTGAAGTTGGCACATGGGCTTGATGGCTTCGTGGGCCACCTTGAGGGCTTCGAGCAGTGCGCTTTCGGGCACTTCGTCCATTTCGCCTTCCACCATCATGATGTTCTCTTCAGTAGCGCCTACCATGATGTCCATATCGGCCTCTTTGAGTTGGTCGAAGGTGGGGTTGACCACGTATTCGCCGTTGATGCGAGCTACGCGTACCTCAGAGATAGGACCTTCGAAGGGGATGTCGCTGGCAGCGAGAGCTGCTGAGGCAGCGAAGCCTGCCAGAGCGTCGGGCATATCTACACCATCGGCTGAGAAGAGCGTGATGTTGACATACACCTCGCAGTGGTAATCAGCGGGGAAGAGGGGACGCAGTGCGCGGTCGACGAGGCGTGAGGTAAGGATCTCATAGTCGCCAGCGCGGCCCTCGCGCTTGGTGAAGCCACCGGGGAAACGGCCTGCTGCACTGTATTTTTCTTTGTAGTCACACTGGAGGGGCATGAAGTCTGTGCCGGGCTGAGCCGTCTTAGCAGCACAAACGGTGGCAAGCAGCATAGTGTTGTTCATGCGCAACATAACGGCGCCGTCAGCTTGCTTTGCCAATTTGCCAGTCTCGATGCTGATGGTGCGTCCATCGGGCAGCGAAACGGTTTTGGTTATCACGTTCATCTGATTATGTTTATGGATTTTTGTTTTACCTTCTGTAAATCACGCAAAAGTAGCAAATATTTTTCGGCTACGAGCTACTAAGCGTCTACTTTTTTCGTTTTCGTGTGGAAAAGGAGTCGTGAGGCGATAAAAAAAAGTTGTTTATCGTATATTTTCTATGCGCTACGACTTGTTTTGTTCTTGCCGAAAAACTAACTTTGCAAAATAGTAAGACCTAAAAACTCCCTTGTATTGACAAAACACACATCTTGCATGAATAAGTTCCTACGCATCCCTTTCCTTTTATTAATAATAGCTCTTATGGCGCAGTGGCCTTCTGTCCTGAGAGCTCAGTCTCATCCCGATGCTACGCGGCAGGCGGAGCGTCTCTTCGAATGGTTCAAGGCTGCTTCGGGCTTCGATCGTACCTATCCACGAGAGAAGGTGTACCTTCATCTCGACAATTCGGCATACCTTGAGAACGACTCTATATGGTACAAAGCCTATGTGGTGCGAGCTTCAAGTCTGCTGCCCACTACGCTGAGCCGAGTGCTTTATGCAGAACTGCTCAATGCTGACGGACAGCTGATGGAGAAGCAGACGCTCAAACTCGACTCCTTGGGACAGGCTGATGGATGCTTCAAGCTCAAACTTCCCATTCGCGCTGGTTATTACGAAATCCGTGCTTACACCCGCGAGATGACCAATTGGGGCGAGGGTGCCTGTTTCTCACGTGTCATCCCCGTATTTACGGCAAGCAATCCGCAGCGCAAGCTCAATCAGTCGCTATCGACGAATATCATGAATCTGTCCATCCCCGAGCCTATGGAGCACAACGGCATTACCGTGGGTTGTCCGCGCCCTTACGTGATGAAAGAGGCAAAGGATCGCTTGTTGGAATTTTTCCCCGAGGGAGGTTTCCGAGCTAAGGGCGTGGAGCAACGCATTGCATACAAACTGACCGATGGACGTGGCCAAGCAGTGGAGGATACGCTGCAGCTCTACGATGGCAATGACCAACTGATAGGAGAGAGCCAACCCGAATACGACGGCATGGGCTCCTTCATCCTTCCATCCAATGTCACGGAGGGTTATGCTAAAATTAAGAATTACAAGACAAAGTCTGGCAAGGAGGGTCGCGGACGCTTCTCTTTCCCCGAAGCTACGCAAGCCTATGTGCTTGCCACGCAGGTGGCTGACGACGGACTGAACGTCACCATCACGGCCAATGACTCTGCACTCAATGCCCAAAGCCTTTTAGGACTGGCGGTAATCAGTCGTGAGAAGACGTGTTATTTCGACACCCTTACCGTGCCTCGCGAGGGGCTCGATATCTTTGTGCCTCGCAAAGCCTTGCGTGGCGGAGTGAATCGTGTGGAACTCTTCGACGTGGCGGGCCATAGCCAATGTACGCGTCTCGTGTGGATTCAGCCCAACGAGGCAGAGAATCGCCACGTGACTGTGCGCGTGCAGCAAAACAAGGCAGAGTATGGTCCTTTTGAACCTGCAGCCCTGCGTTTGCAACTGACCGATGCCAAGGGCGCTCCCGTAAGGACCACCTTCTCTGTGGCAGTGCGCGATCTCAATGGCAACATTACCGAACCCAATGATGGCGGACTTGCTGCCGACCTCTTGCTCTCGTCCGAACTGCGTGGTTACGTGGCTCGTCCCGACCTTTATTTCCAAAAAGACGATGCCGCCCATCGGCGCATGCTCGACCTCCTGCTTATGGTGCAGGGATGGACGGCCAACTCGTTCAGTGTGATGTGTGGCGCCGATACCTTCCGCTTGCGCCAACCCATCGAAGACCGCCTCATACTGCGTGGTGGCCTCTATACCTACAATAAGCGTGCACCGCAGCCCAACTCCGTGCTCGACTTCCGTGCCTACTCTATGAAGGGTAATGCTATCGAAGGACAGACCCGTACCGATAGCCTGGGGCAATTTGCCTTTGAGTCGATGGTAGACTTCCGTGGCGACTATGTGGCACAATTTAATACGCGCAACTCCGATAATAAGAAGCATTGGAGTCGCCTCACGCTCGATCGCTGGTTTGCTCCCGAACCTCGTCCGCTCATGGCAGCTGATCTCGACTTAAAAATTCCCGTGGCAGCAGATAGCATCGTGGCTTTTGAGCAGATGCACACCTCTCAGCCCGAACTCTTCGAATGGAAAGACTCTCTTGCACGTATACCCTCCACTTTACTTAAGGGCGTGGAAATTAAAGCCAAACGCAAGTATCATGGTTTTACGGGCAACCGTTTTACCTATGGTGGTGGTCCGCAGCATGGCATGAAGGTGGCCACGAAGTTCTATAATGCCGAGTGGATGGTGGAGCATGCCAAGGACTTGGGCATCGACCTCGGCGAGGTGGGCAACCTTGTGAGTCTCTTGGAGGTGGGCTATGAGGGAAATAGCAAGAAGAATCGTGGCTGGGACTACCTCTCGGCAGCGCAAGGACTTGGCCACTATGCCACCTCGCGCAGCGCAGAAGAAGTGACTGATCCATACAACTCATGGGGAATGTCTGTCGATAAGGAAACGGGACAAATCACAACAGAAAGTGGTGTGACGCTCGACAAGCTTACCTCGCTCGAGACGGGTTCGTGGAAAGAATTGATAGACGATATAGATAGGACAGAGAGTGGTGTTCATGCCGTCACACTTTACTACAACAATCGCAAAGCCGAGGAGACTGGGTCGCTCTATTCCAATCTGCTGGCAGAAGAGGTGAAATACATTGCTGTGGTGACCGATCCCTATGCCACCGATGCCGTGACGGGCGAGAGCAAACGCAATAGTTCAAACAACTACTCCGTCTATATCTACACGATTCCTGACTTTTATCGCTACCGCAGTAAGCGCGGTGTAGACCGCCGTCGCATTCAGGGCTTTACGGTAAACACAAAATTCTATGCGCCCAACTATCGCACGGCTGATCTCCCCAGCGACAAGGACATTCGCCGCACGCTCCATTGGGAGCCTTCAGTTAAGACCGATGCGAATGGACAAGCTTCGCTCCTCTTCTTTACCAACTCGCGTGATGGGCAGATGCTCGACATCTCCGTGCGCGGTGTGAGTGCGGAGGGAGGAATGATAGAATAAGAAAAGGCACCCAGTCTGGGCGCCTTTTCTTATTCTATAGTTTATGAGTTTATTAAGTTTATAAGTTTATGAGTTTAATCGGCGCTTTGCGCCTAAGTTTAGAGGTCGGCTCTTGTGGAGATTCTGTTGCGCCAACTCTTATCAAGCCTGTAATACTTAATACTTTACATGCTGCGCCAACTCATCAAGTCTGTAATACTTAATACTTTATACTTAATACTTTTAATTAACTGCCTGGTCTTCCACATGCCATATCTTCCTGTGCTCAATGAAGGGGAAGAGGTGCTCGTCATGACTCACGACCACGATAGTCCTTTTCTGCGCTTCGTGTCCCAGGATGGTATAGAGTTCCGTGCGCGAGGCTTCGTCGAGATGGGTCTCTGGCTCGTCGAGCAAGAGTAGGTCGGGCTTCGAGGCAAATGCGCGAGCCAGGAGTGTGCGCTGCCACTGACCACCGCTTAGGTCGGAGATGGGGCGCGAAGCAAGGTCGGTGAGGTGAAACAGTTCGAGAGCCTCTGCTGCCTGCTTGCGATGCTCCTTGCTAAACGACTGCCAAAGTCGCTTCCGACAAGCCATGCCCGAGAGCACAATGTCGGCCACGGTGGTGGGAAACTGACGATCGATGTGGCGATATTGTGGCAGATAGCCCATCACTACATGCTCCTTTCGCTCAATGCTTCCACATGTGGGCTGAAGCAGTCCGGCAATGAGGCGAAGCAGTGTGGTCTTTCCCCCACCATTGGGTCCAGTGAGTACCACAAAGTCGCGTTCGCCGAGCTGCTCATTGATGTGGCAAAGCACGTGGCGCTCGCCGTAGCTCAAGCATACGTTGTTTATATTCAGTATGGTGTTGTCGTTCATTATTGCCTAAGAGATTGGGTGATAAGCCTCATTTGTTTCGTAACGTCGTATGCCAACGGATTGATCTCTACCACGCGAGCTCCCACCTCGCCTGCGATGCGGCGTGCAGCCTGTCCGTTGTGCTCTTTCGAGATAAATGTTACCTTTACGCCGTCGTGCTTACACGTATTGATCAGTTGTTGTAGCGAAGCCGCAGAAGGCTCTTTGCCGTCGTGCTCCACAGCCAGCTGTATCAGCCCATACTCTCGTGCCATGTAGCCCAGAGCAGGGTGGTAAATAAGGAATGAGCGCGAGGGAACTTTAAACAACTGGGCGCGTAGCTCAGCGTCGAGAGTCTCAAGCTGCTGTTGCATTGCGTTGAAGCGTTTCTCGTAGTCAGCGCGATGCGTGGGGTTGTGAGCGCTGAGTACGCGAACTACGTGTTGCGCCATAGTGCTCAGATTTCTCGTCGACATCCATAGGTGGGGGTCAATGCTCTCGGTCTCTCCGCCGTGGCGATGACCATCTTCTGCAATCGTGGTGATGCCTTCGCGCAGTTCTACAATTTGGAGATTGGGGGCCGACTCTGCCATCTGCCGTAGGCGCGTCTGTTCGAATGGCATTGTCCCTACGCAAAATAGTATTTCGCTTTGACTCAAGTCTATCATCTGTCGGGGAGTCGGTTCGTAAGTCTCAGGACTTGCTCCTTGCGGCATGAGTGTCTGTACATCATAATCGTCGCCAGCAATGTTGCCCACCACCCATCTAAGTGGCTCTATGCTTACAGTCAGTGTGGGTTTGTCCGAAGGGGTCTTTCCTCCCTTGCATGCGCTGAGGCAGAGCGTGAGCAGTAAGAGTAGGAAGATGTGTGAGAGATGTCGCATAGAATGGGGAGGATGAATAGTTTAATAATCGTAAGTCTGTTTATCGCTTTTATTCAGTTCTGTGGGCGACGCGTCTCGCGTCGGTAGGTGGTAGGAATCGAGAAGTGGTCCTATAGGAAGTGGGGGCGAAGCGTCTCGCTTCGGTCAGACGGGCAAGGCTCGATGCCGAAGCCTGGCTGAGAAAAAATATTTATATTTACTTCGCCTCGGGCATCGAGCCCTCTGCGACGTGCCGAAGCGAGACGCTTCGCCCCCACTTCCTATGGATTCACCTCCTTGTGTCGCCGACGCGGGACGCGTTGCCCACAGAAGTATTGAATTTTCTTACCAGCACGCTTGCCCTCTCTACACCACTCGATAGGCCTGAATGAGTAGCCAATAGCGTACAAACTTACCTATTGCTACGGTAATCATGGAGTAGGCCAACTTGGTGCGCAAGAAGCCCATGCTTACCGTTATCACACTGCCGATGATGGGTACCCATGCCAAGAGTCCTGCCCATGCGCCGTAGCGATGAATCCACTGCTTCCCGCGCTCGAGCTTTTCGGGCTTCACCTTGGTCCATCGCTCTATCCACTCCTCTTTGCCGAGCGATCCCACTCCATAGTTGAAGAGCGCACCGAGCACATTGCCCGCTGTGCCCCAGAGAAGCAACTCTGTGGGGTCGGTACCTGCGGCAAGCAGTCCTACCATGACCACTTCGGAGGCAAAGGGCAGAAAACTTCCAGCCAAGAATGCGGCTGCAAACATACCCACGCCGCCGTGGTTGATGAGTAGACTAAAGAATTCATCCATACGTAGAAAATGAAATGGATAAAGTGATGAACAGGATGTGCCTTAGCTGCCCAGTGCGTAATTGTATACGCCTAAAGCAGCCACTATCAGCAGCACGATGTAGAACCATGCATTGAAGAATCGCCCCTTGCCCAGTGCATAGTGGTGGGCAATGAGCATCGAAGAGTTGGCAATGAAGAGACGCATTAGCTCGTCGAAGCACTTCGGCACGAGCAGTAGTGCCGCCATGATGACCACCTCCATGGTCGCTATGACGTAGATGAGCATACGCGTGCGAATCTTATCGTTGTAGGCTGTATGGAAGAAATGTATCAGTGCCATCACGGCGAGAAAGGCCATCAGACCTGCCGTGATCCACTGTGGCAGCGTGAGCTGACTGTAGTCGGGCAGGGGAGGAGTGATCCATGGCTCCAGGTAGAGAAAGGCGGTATCGAACTGATTCTCCCACACGGCTATGGCAGCATAGAACCAATAGGGAACCATCGCTCCGAGCAGTCCAGCCAAGAACGTGCGCCACGTGAAGTTGCGCAATTGAAATATCATGCAGAAGTAGCTCACCAGGGCGAGCACCATCATGGGCGGAAACTTAATGCTCGCGAGACTGAGAAACAGAAATGCATGGAACACGTAGCCCTCGCCCCGAGCCTTCTGATAGGAGGCAAAGAGCATAAAGTAGCTCAGCACAAGGCAAGGCACTGCCAGAGCCCCCGAGTCCCACCGATGGAGTGCCGGACACACAAGCATGAGGCACAAGAAAGTGGTACTCATCAGTCGGGAGCGTATGCGCAGCAATGCGTTGCGGTTGTTGAGCTCCATGATGAGGTAGGCCGAGAGTCCTGTAACGGCCAGTCCCGCCCAAAGTTGCCAATCGGCGGGGGCAGGCATGACCCACAGTACCAATGTGACGAGCGCCATTATCGGCAGAGTGAGTGTGCCAGATACTATGTTGTTTCTCAGTGTGTGCAAGGGACTAATGTTGTAATATGCTAATGTTGTCTGCCGCAGTGGGGAGACCAAGAGGGCTTCTCAGCCAATACCGGGGGCGACGCGTCCTCGCGTCGGCGCATTGAGCGGGCAAGAATCTTTTGGGATATTATCCTCTCATGCCGAACTTCTTGGGGTATTACCCTCTCATGTCGAACTTCTTGGGGGTGTTACCCTCTCATGCCGACGCGGGGACGCGTCGCCCCCTGTATCGGCTGAAAGGTTATCAGCAAGTATGTATTACTTATTACTTGACGTTCGCAAGGACGTTTGCAAGCATGTATTACTTATTACTTGTTACTTATTACTTAAATAATCAGAGGTCTTGCCCAATATCTCTGCGGAAGTATTTCTTCTCAAACTGTATATGTTCAGCGCCTTTCATTGACTTGGCCAATGCTTCGGCCTTGTCCTTGCCATACGAACTTACGGCGATGACGCGACCACCAGCAGTGACGAGTTTGCCGTCCTTCATAGCCGTTCCGGCGTGGAACACCACGCTACCCGGCACATCGGCGCCCGTAATCTCGTAGCCCTTGTCGTAGGCTTGCGGATAACCACCCGATACGCACATGACGCATACAGCTGCACGCTCGTCGAATTCTACGTGGCGCTTGTCAAGGTCGCCCTGAGCCACGCCTTCGAAGAGGTCTACAATGTCGCTCTTCAAGCGAAGCATCACGGTCTCCGTTTCGGGGTCGCCCATGCGGCAGTTGTACTCTATCACCTTGGGCTGTCCGTCGCAGTTGATCAGACCGAAGAAGATGAAACCCTTGTAGTCGATGCCCTCGGCTGCAAGACCCTCCACGGTGGGACGGATAATCTCGTTGTCGACCTTTTGCATCCATTCCTTTGTGGCAAAGGGTACGGGCGATACTGATCCCATGCCGCCTGTGTTGAGGCCCGTGTCGCCCTCGCCTATGCGCTTATAGTCTTTGGCTTCGGGCAGAATCTGATAATGCTTACCATCGGTCAGCACGAACACGGAGCACTCTATGCCGGAGAGGAATTCCTCTATCACTACGCGGCTCGAAGCGTTGCCAAACATGCCACCGAGCATGTCGCGCAGCTCCTTCTTGGCCTCTTCGAGTGTGGGCACGATCAGTACGCCCTTGCCCGCACACAGGCCATCAGCCTTGAGCACATAGGGCGGTTGAAGCGTTTCGAGGAATTGACAACCTGCCTCTACCTGTGTGCCGTCGAACGTTTCGTAGGCAGCAGTCGGTATGTTGTGGCGCTTCATGAATCCCTTAGCAAAGTCTTTTGAACCTTCCAGTACGGCACCAGCCTTTGAAGGACCAATGACGGGCACCTGCTTCACGTCGTCGCGGGTCTTGAAGTAGTCGTAAATGCCCTTAACGAGTGGATCTTCAGGACCCACTACGACCATGTCGACCTGGTGGCTAACCACGAAGTCGGCCACAGCGTCGAAATCGTCGGCTTTGATAGCCACGTTCTCGCCCACCAATGCAGTACCTGCGTTGCCTGGGGCAATATAAAGCGTTTCGACCTTTGCACTTTGTGCAATTTTCCAAGCCAGTGCGTGCTCGCGGCCGCCACTGCCCAAAAGTAAGAGTTTCATAAGCGTACGTTTGATTGATGCTACAAATTTACATTATGCCCTCCGATAGGCAAAGTTTTTTGAAGAAAATCTTTCGTCCTCTCGTCCTTCATCGTGATTAATGCATAGGTGTCCCTCACGCGCGCGCGTTACAGCGAATTTCTCTCTTGGTCGCTTGCACTTTGTTTCTCCGTCGTATGTAATACTTTGAGTATCAATGTGAAAGATCTCGGATTGTACCTGCACTTTTCTTACACTTTCCCTTACACTTTTTCTCTTGTGTAGTAGAGGAAAATTAGTGGTAGGAAGAGAATAAATTAGTGGTAGGAAAAGGAAAAATTAGTGGTAGGTAGAGAAATAATTAGTGGTAGGTAGAGAAAAACCGATGAAAACGTACTTTTTAGACCTTTATCATAGGTAAACAGAATCTTTCTATACAATAATTCTTATCGTGTGAGTATGCTCTAATTTCTGCTTAGAGGGGCTTCTCTTTGTGACAATATGGGGGTAATAAGTTGCAAAAATCCCTGTATTCATCGCAAAAGTAGTCTATATCTTGTCACACGCAACCTCAAAAACTACATGCAAGGCGGGTAGATGTTGGCAGGGTGTAGGGTAAGTGTAGGAAAAGTGACGGCAAATACTTCGTCGACCGTATTGTAAATACTTGATATTCATGCAGAATACGAAATCTGAGTGTAGGATGTAGGTTTATTCGCGTCTGAAACCCTCTGTATGCGCGCGCGTAGAGAAGCTTGGTTAGCTTAGACAATTCGTAAAATAATCGCGCACAAAAACGCTTCATATTTCAAGCAAACCTATAACTTTGCAGCATGAAACCTATTCGCAAACGAAGTATCGAAGAGCGCTTCAATACGCTGACCCACTTGGCAGGGGTGGTATTCACCCTTATAGCCGCATGGAGCATTCTTCGCTTAGGCTATGGCAGCAATTGGAAGAATGCCTTCGGCGTGACCTTCTTTACCTGTGGCATGCTTCTGATGTATGCAGCCAGTACGCTCTACCATTGGTGTATGCCTGGAAGGACGAAGAAGGCGCTCCGTGTGCTCGACCACATAAGCATCTACGTGATGATAGCAGCCTCGTATACGCCGATGTGCATCGGCGTGGTGGGAGGCGCTCTCGGCTGGACTGTATTCGGCATACTTTGGGGCGTGGCGATCGGAGGAATGGTCTACAAGATTACGGCTATCAATCGCTACCCCAGGCTTTCGCTACTCATCTATCTGGTGATGGGGTGGACGTTTGTGTTCATTGCCGAACCCGTGTGTCGCAATATTAGCACGGGCGCCTTGCTCTGCCTCTTAGCAGAGGGCGCGTTTTATACCTCTGGCACCTATTTCTTCGCTCACGATGATCGCCACTTCTTCCATGGAGTGTGGCACATATTCGTGCTTCTCGGATCGATTAGTCATTGGCTTGCCATACTCCTCATTCTTTCGTAGAGAGCGTTGGCTGTAATGTATTGTTTATCAGTATAGTCATCGATTGCAAAGCACTTCTCGGGTTATCGCATATTCATTCATAAAAAACAGATAAAGTCATGAAAACTCCTATCGCAACCACTCAGGCTCCTGCAGCCATCGGTCCTTACAGTCAAGCTATTGAAGCCAACGGCGTAGTATACGTGTCAGGTCAGCTTCCCATTGATCCTGCTACGGGCAAGTATGCCGAAGGCGGCATTAAGGAACTTACAGCTCAGTCGCTCACCAACATTAAGCACATCCTCGAACAAGCAGGTCTGACTATGAATAACGTGGTGAAAACGAGCGTTTTCTTAGCAGATATGGCAGATTTTGCCGAGATGAACGAGGTATATGCACAGTTCTTCTCAGCACCCTTCCCCGCTCGTTCGGCAGTGGCAGTAAAGACACTTCCCAAAGACTCTCGCATCGAGATAGAGTGTATCGCTGTGAAGTAAAACCATCGATGAAAGCGTAAGAAAATGCAAAAAGTAGGCGTGTATCTCTCGTCGAAGGATAACCTCCCAGAGAGTTATGTAGAGGCTGCTCGCCAGGTGGGGAAACTCATCGGGCGGACAGGGCGTACGCTCGTCTATGGCGGTGCACGCAAGGGACTCATGGAAGTGCTTGCGCAGAGCGTGAAGCGACATGGAGGGCGTGTGTATGGCATGGTGCCCGAGATTATCGAGCAACGAGGCCTTGTGAGCGATGCAATCGACGTGACATTTCGCTGCGTCGATCTCAACGATCGTAAGATGATGATGAATCGCGAGAGCGATGTACTCGTAGCGCTTCCTGGTGGTATTGGTACACTCGATGAAGTATTTACCGTGATGGCCAATACCGTGATAGGCATCCGGCATCAACCCGTCGTGTTCTACGACGTAGACGGGTGTTGGAATGCCCTCCTTGCAGCATTGGATGATCTGTTTAAGCAAGGGCTTATAAGCGGCTGTCCGTCAGATTATTACAGCGTGGCGCACAATCTGCAAGAGCTTGAGGATCTTTTGTAGTGGATACTCTGATGCTTAGAGTTCTTCTATGATGGTTTAAGCCTGTCCTTCCTGTGTAATAATTGGGGCGAAATTGTAACAAAAAAATCTTATTCATAGCTCCCATTCGGCATTCGTGCTTCAGCAAAAAGCATGGCTTCCGAATGGGAGTTTTTCTTTACTAAAACCATAGACGCGGAAGGTTTGAAATAAAAGTTTTAAAAAAGCAAGGCAAAATGTCACTTGAGACCAAAAATAATTGCTAAATTTGCGCATTACTATATAGCTGTACAATATGAACGACGAATTGAGAGTCATCATTAGTGGCGGAGGTACGGGTGGACACATCTTCCCTGCCGTATCGATTGCCAATGAAATACGAGCTAAACGCCCCGATGCTAAGATACTTTTCGTGGGCGCTGAAGGACGTATGGAAATGCAACGCGTGCCGGCTGCGGGCTATCCCATCAAGGGGCTTCCTATCGCTGGCTTTAATCGCAAGAATCTGCTCAAGAACGTGCCCGTGCTTTTCAAGATTATGAAGAGTCGTCGGTTGGCACGCCAGATTGTCCGTGAGTTTAAGCCTCAAGTGGCTGTGGGCGTGGGTGGATATGCCAGCGGACCTACGCTCAACGTGGCGGAGTCAATGGGCATTCCTACCCTGTTGCAAGAACAGAATTCTTACGCCGGTGTGACCAATAAGATTCTCGCTAAGAAAGCTCGCAAGATTTGTGTGGCATATGAGGGTATGGAACGCTTCTTCCCTGCAGACAAGATACTTTTTACAGGAAATCCTGTTCGGCAGAATCTGCTCGATAGTTCGGTGTCGAAAGAAGAGGCAGTACGCTCCTTTGGGCTCGTTCCTGGTAAACAGACAATCTTGATTGTTGGAGGCTCACTCGGGGCTCGTACACTCAACGAAAGTATTCTTGGGAATCTGCCCCTCGTGAAGCAGCAGAGCAAGGTACAGTTTATATGGCAGACGGGTAAGTATTATAGCGAGCAGATTCAAGCAGAGCTTAAGCGCCGCGGCTGTCCTGAGAATCTCAAAGTGATGGACTTTATCAGCGATATGAAGCAGGCCTATGCTGCTGCCGACCTCGTGATATCTCGTGCTGGTGCGGGTAGTATATCAGAGTTCTGCTTGCTGGGTAAGCCTGTGGTCTTGGTGCCTTCACCCAATGTGGCAGAGGACCATCAGACAAAGAATGCCCTCGCATTGGTGCAGAAGGGTGCGGCTCTCTATGTGACTGACGCAGATGCACGTCGCACACTCCTTCCCTTGGCTATCAATACCGTGGCAGATCATGACAAACTCGAGAACTTGAGTCGGAATATTGTACAACTCGCTCGTCCCAACGCTGCCTCCGACATAGCCGATGAGGTGATACGCTTGGCTGAAGCACAGCGATAGAATAAGTCGAAGCGTAGCGATGAAAGACTGAAAAGCAGCAATAGTAAACTGAATATAGAACGTTCGACGGACTCGGTAGTGCCGTCGGCAACATACATAGCATATTTCTCTAAGACAATGAAATCTGTATACTTTATCGGTGCCGGAGGCATCGGCATGAGCGCTCTCGAGCGCTACTTCCTCTCAAAAGGCCTCGTCGTGGCCGGATATGACCGCACTTCATGCGAACTGACCGAAGAATTGCGGGCAGAGGGTGCCGATATTCATTATGAGGATAATCCCGACCTCATACCGGAAGCCTGTAAAGACAAAGATAATACGTTGGTGGTCTATACTCCCGCCATTCCCGCAACGCACAAAGAGTTGACATTCTTCCGTGAAAACGGCTTTGATATCCAAAAGCGCGCTCAAGTGCTCGGTACGTTGACACGCTCTATGAAGGGACTCTGCGTAGCTGGTACACATGGTAAGACTACTACTACTTCAATGACAGCGCACCTGCTCCATGAGAGTCACGTGGGTTGCAACGCATTTCTGGGCGGTATTACAAAGAATTATGGTACGAACTATCTGCTCTCGGCAGAAAGCCCCTATGTGGTGATTGAGGCCGATGAGTTTGACCGCTCATTCCATCATCTCCGTCCTTACGCCTCGGTCATCACAGCCACCGACGCCGATCACCTCGATATCTACGGCACAGAGGAGGCTTATCTCGAAAGTTTTCGCCACTACACAGAACTGATTCAGCCCGGTGGCGCACTCATCATGCATCGCAACCTCAAGATGAAGGCTAATCCGCAAGAGGGCGTACGCGTATACACCTACGACCGCACAGAAGGTGACTTCCATGCCGAAAATATACGCATCGGCAATGGTCGCATCGTGTTCGACTTCGTATCGCCTCTGGGGAATATTTCCGATATAGAACTTGGCGTTCCTGTAAGCATTAATATAGAGAATGGCATCGCTGCCATGGCACTCGCTCAGATAGCAGGCGCATCTTCCGAAGAAATACGTAAGGGTATGCTCACATTCTCTGGCGTAGATCGTCGCTTCGATTTCGCACTGAAGACCGATAAGCACGTCCTCCTCTCCGACTATGCTCACCATCCCGCCGAGATCAAGCAGAGCATTCTCTCCCTCCGCGAGGTATTTAACGGTCGAAAGATCTCTGCAATCTTCCAGCCACACCTCTACACGCGTACGCGCGACTTTTATAAGGACTTCGCCGAGAGTTTGTCTCTCCTCGACGAAGTTATCCTTACCGAAATATATCCCGCTCGAGAGAAACCCATCCCTGGCATTACAAGCCAAATCATCTACGATAACCTCCGCCCCGGGATAGAAAAGCATCTCATAGAGAAGAAAGATATTCCCGCCTTCGTCGAGAGCGAAGACTTCGATGTACTCGTGGTGCTTGGAGCTGGCGATGCTGTAGATTATATTCCCCAAATCAAGAAAATATTGGAGAGCAAGTAATCAAGTACAAGCTCTTAAAAAGAAATATAACTTCTTTGCAGAGCAAGCAATCAAGGCTCAGCTCTCAATAAAACTCCCTGAGAGCAAGCAATCATGATCCAGCTCTTAATATAAACCCTCTTAATGAAGACATTCGTAAAACTTCTCCTGTTGCTGGGCATTATCGTATATTTGGTGTTTGCCTTTGCCGACTTTACACGCCATGGTGATACCACGGTGTGCCGACAGGTAGACTATACCATCGTGGATAGCTCTCATGCAGGCTTCATTACGGCTGAAGAGGCAGATCTCCTCCTTCGTAAGTCGGGGCTTTATCCCGTGGGACGCGAGATGGATCATGTAGATGGTATCGCCATAGCTAAGGCTCTGAAGAAAAACTCCTTCATCGACTCCGTGATGTGCTACAAGGCTCCTAACGGAACGGTCAACGTACTCATCCAACAGCGCCTCCCTCTCATGCGAATTATGGCTGATGATGGAGAAGATTATTACATCGACGACAAGGGCAACCTAATGGACCCTCAAGGCTATTCCGCCGACCTCGTAGTGGCTACAGGAAGCATATCAAGAACTTTTGCCAAAACGAAGCTCATCCAGCTCGGCCGCTTCCTTCGCGACGATGCTTTCTGGAATAATCAAATAGAGCAGATATACGTGTCGCCCGATCAACGCATGCAACTCGTGCCACGCGTAGGAAGTCACGTTATCGCTTTTGGCAATACCGACAGCATCAGCCAGAAGTTTCGCAACCTCTATGCGTTTTACGAAAAAGTAATGCCACAGGTGGGCTGGAACAAGTATGCTGAGATATCAGTAGAGCACATCAGTCAAATCATTGGGCGCAAGAAGCGCAAAGGCTAAGACCCCGTACACTCCTATATTATATATAGATAGACTATATTATTATATATAGATAGGCTATATATATAGATATGTATGGGAACACCGCCCATAAAGTATGAGACAAAAGTGCTTGCCACGTACAAATCTAACAATACGGGCAACAAAATTGAGAATAAACAAGACGACAAACCTGAGAACAAACCTGATATAAACCCTCGAATACAAAAAGATTACATACATGCCAACAGAAGACAACTTAATAGTAGCTATCGAACTTGGTTCGTCGAAAGTGACTGGCGTGGCTGGCCGCAAGCAACCCGATGGTGCCATCCAGGTGCTTGCCTTTGCCCAAGAGCCTTCGACTACCTTTATTCGTAAAGGACGCATCAATAATGTCAACAAGATGACGCAGTGCATCGTAAGCATGAAGTCGAACTTGGAGCAAAAGATGCAGAAGAGCATTAGCCGCGTCTATGTGGGAATAGGCGGAATGGGCATGCACACGGTAGCCAATAGTGTGGTGCGCCACTTCGATTCGAAGATGGAGATCACGCAAGAGATGATAGACGCAATGAGTGATGAAAATCGCAGTTCAGCCAGTCCTGACCGCGACATCCTCGAATCTGTACCCCAAGAGTACCACCTCGGTACGCAGTATACCATTGATCCCGTAGGTATCCTTGCCGACGGCATTGAAGGCCACTATCTCAACATTGTGGCAAACTCTTCGGTGCGTGAAGAGATACGCAATTGCTTCCGTTCTGCAGGCGTAAGCATTGCCGACCTGCCCATCACGGTGCAAGCTTTGGCCGACACAATGCTGACCGAGCCCGAAAAGCGCTCGGGCTGTGTATTCGTCGATATGGGTGCGGAGACTACATCCGTAGCAGTATATAAGAACAACCTCTTGCGCCACTTGGCAGTAATACCCCTCGGAGGTGCCAATGTGAACCGTGATATCATGTCGCTTCAGATTGAGGACGACGAGGCAGAAGACCTGAAGCTTAAGTACGGAAGTGCAGTGCACGCCACCGACGAAGAGAATCAGAAGAACATTAAGCTTCGCGATGGTCGCAGCGTCTCTTACGAAGAGTTTGCTGGATTGGTAGAGGCCCGCGTAGAGGAGATAATCCTTAATGTCAACAATCAGATAGCCCTCTCGAAGTACGATCATAGTCAGCTCATCGGTGGACTCATTATCACTGGTGGCGCTTCGCACATGAAGGATATCGACAAGGCTTTCATGCGCGATACGAAATTTGAAAAGATACGTTTCGTACGCAACATCCGTGTGCCCTTGCGCACTCCCGACTATCCTGGATTCAACAGCGATGGTGATTGCAATGCTGCCATTGCCTTGATAGATAAAGGTGAGATGAACTGCTGCAACGGCGAGCTTGGCAAGGCTGATCTCTTCAATGAGGAAGAAAAAGCCGCTGAGAAGGAACAGCAAATCTCTGCTGAAGAGCAAGCTGCAGCTGAGGCCGCTAAGAAAGCCGAAGAGGAAGCTGCTAAGAAAGCTGAGGAAGAACGCATCCGTCAGGAGCAAGCTGAAGAAGACGAACGTCAACGCCGCGAGGCAGAAAAGGCTCGCAAACGGGAACGCTGGCAGAACGTCAAGAAGAAGTTTACTCAGTTTGGCAATTGGTTCGGCAAGATGGTCGACGAAAACGATGGTGATAACGCATAAGATTCCTAATAACTATGCCAGAAGATAACAACGCACCCCTTATAGATATGAGCATGCCCACGACTACTCCCAACATCATCAAGGTGATTGGTGTCGGTGGTGGCGGTGGCAATGCTGTCAACCATATGTATCGCGAAGGCATCCATGAGGTGAACTTCGTCGTATGTAACACTGATTCGAAGGCCTTGGCCGATTCTCCCGTGCCAGTACGCCTTCAGCTGGGCAAGGAAGGCCTTGGAGCGGGCAATCGCCCCGAGCGTGCCCGCGAAGCAGCCGAAGAGAGCGTGGAGGAGATTCATACGATGCTCAACGACGGTACCAAAATGGTGTTTATCACTGCCGGTATGGGTGGTGGTACCGGCACCGGCGCAGCCCCCGTCATTGCCCGTGAGGCCAAGTCAATGGGCATCCTCACGGTAGGTATCGTGACCATCCCCTTCCTCTTCGAGGGAAACAAGAAGATCGATCAAGCCCTCGATGGCGTGGAGGAAATCTCTAAGCACGTCGACGCTCTCTTGGTGATCAACAACGAGCGCCTGCGCGAGATCTACCCCGACCTCAATGTGCTTTCAGCCTTCAATAAGGCCGACGATACGCTGAGTATCGCAGCCCGTTCTATCGCTGAGATCATCACCATGCACGGCATTATCAACCTCGACTTCCGCGATGTATGCACCGTGCTCAAAGACGGCGGTGTGGCCATCATGTCGACCGGCTTTGGCGATGGTGAGAATCGTGTGAGCAAGGCCATCGAGGCAGCGCTCCACTCTCCGCTCCTCAACAACAACGACATCTTCAACTCCAAGAAGGTGCTCCTCTCCATCTCATTCTGTGCAGAGAAGGAGGGCGACACTCTCATGATGGAGGAAATGAACGAGGTGCACGACTTTATGTCGAAATTCCACGACGACGTAGAGACCAAGTGGGGACTCTCCACCGATCCATCGTTGGGCAAGCAAGTCAAGATCACGATCCTTGCCACAGGCTTTGGTATCAGCAATGTGCCGGGCATTAAGAATAAGCTTGAAGCAGCAGCTGAAAGCGAGCGTCAGCATGAAGCCGAACGTCAGGAAGAGAACGAAGAGCGCCGCATAAACTATTATGGAGGCGACAACAAGGGCACGCTGCGTAAGCGCCCACGCTTCTTCCTCTTCGGACTCGATGACCTCGACAATGAGGAAATCATCTCGCTTGTAGAACTCACTCCCACCTACAAGCGTTCGAAGGAAGCCCTCTCCGAGATAAAGGCAAAGTCGTACACCAATGTAGCCATTGAGCCAGAGACTGCGGCCAATCCGGGTCCCGCGGCAGCAGGTTCGGTTATCTCCTTTGCGTAATCCTCACAGAAAGTCCGATAGCGTATCAGCTTCATCCTCCCCCGCCTAAAAGGACTGTAACCCCTATGGCGAGCATGGGCCATGCATGGGAAGACGAGTTGAGACACGACTTTCATAGAATAAAACATCCCCCCTCTCCCACACAAAGCGATCTTCATTCTCGCCCTGCACCGCATGCGATGCGGGTAAGAAGCAGGGAGAATGCAGGTCGCTTTCCTAACAACTACACAGGACCTGTTATGGACGAAACAACAACCGAAACACCCCTCATCCAATTAGCCAATGCCACCACGCCAAGTATCATCAAGGTGATAGGCGTAGGAGGTGGTGGAGGTAATGCCGTGGGCCAGATGTACCTCGACAATATACCCGAGGTGCGCTACCTCGTGGCCAACACCGATAGCAAAGCCCTTGCCGACAGCCCTGTGCCCGACCACTTGCAGATGGGGCCCGGACTTGGAGCAGGAGGCAACCCTGTGAAGGGCCGCGAGCAAGCACTCGACAGCATAGAGAAGATAGATGCTGCGCTCGATCCGTCCACCAAGATGGTGTTCATCACCGCCGGTATGGGCGGTGGCACCGGTACGGGAGCCTCGCCCGTCATAGCTCACGAAGCTCGTAAGAAAGGCATCCTCACGATAGGCATTGTGACCATACCCTTCCTCTTTGAGCGTGAGAAGCAGATTGACAAGGCGCTCGACGGACTCGACACCCTCTCTGAGGAAGTAGACGCGATGCTCGTCATCAACAATCAGCGCCTCTGCGACATCTATCCCGACCTAAGCATCATCAATGCCTTCAAGCGCGCCGACGAGACCCTCTCGACTGCGGTAAGCTCCATCACAGAGATTATCTCAATGCACGGTCGTGTCAATCTTGACTTCTGCGACGTACAGACGGCACTCACCGATGGTGGTGTTGCCGTGATGTCTACGGGCTATGCCGAGGGAGAAGGCCGTGTAACGAAAGCCATACATGAGGCGCTCAACTCTCCGCTGCTCAACAACAACGACGTGTTCAAAGCTTCGCGTGTGCTCCTCGCCATCACCACTTCCGATCACAACGACCAAGCCCTTGGCATGAGCGAGATGGGCGAAGTGACTGAGTTTATGAGCCACTTCGCACCCGACGTATGGACCAAGTGGGGGCTCGCTTTCGATCCAACGCTCGAAGACAAGGTGAAGATCACCATTATCGCCTCTGGCTTTAGCCTTTATGGTAAGGACGAGAAGAGTGATACTGCTGAGGCCGTGACCATCGACTTCGACTCCGATGCAGCCCTCCGCAAACAAGATCGCCGTCATGGATTCTACCCCGACTATAAAGCAGGTAAGCAGCGTCCGCGTCCGCGAGTATACCTCTTCTCCGATGCCGATCTGCGCAATCCTGAGCTACTTCGTTCTGTAGAGGACGTGCCCACCTACCGCCGCACAGGTCAGCAACTCAAGGAAATACGTGACCTGTCAGATACAAAGTAATCATACAGATACACACATACACATACAATGGACATTTTTGAGAAAGTAAGCAAAGACATCATTGCCGCCATGAAGGCCAAGGACAAGATGCGCCTTGAGGCCCTGCGCAATGTGAAGAAGTATTTTATCGAAGCCAAGACAGCTCCTGGAGCCAACGACACCCTCGACGATGCCACTGCTCTCAAGATCCTGTCCAAACTTGCTAAGCAGGGTCGCGATACTGCTGCGCTCTATACCGAGCAAGGCCGTCCCGACCTCGCCGAGGAGGAGTCGGCTCAGGCAGCCGTTATCGAGGAATATCTTCCCAAAGCCCTCAGTCCTGAAGAGCTGGAGGCAGAGGTAAAGGCCATCATTGCCGAGACCGGTGCTTCGAGCATGAAGGACATGGGTAAGGTGATGGGCATAGCCAGCAAGAAGCTTGCAGGCCGTGCAGATGGTAAAGCCATCTCTGCTTTGGTAAAGCAACTCTTAGGCTAACCGTCCCTTATTAGCCTTGGTAGCTTATCTTATGCAAAGGTAATGCAAGGCGAGAGCAGAATATCAAGCTAGCTTGAATATTATGCCGAGCCGCAGCTTACGTTATGCAAAGGTAATGCAAGGCGAGAGCAGAATATCAAGCTAGCTTGAATATTATGCCGAGCCGCAGCTTACGTTATGCAAAGGTAATGCAAGGCGAGTCCAATCTCCAAAAAGAGTGAACAAACTGTTCACTTTTTCTGCTTCCCTCGCGCGCGCACGCTCCGTCAATTTTGTGGTAAGCAAGTTACATACTTGCACGCGAAGTACGTAAGACTTTTATTTTCAACGACAAACGACAATATTTTGCTTGCACTTATCTTGCACTTACCTGTCATTATCCTCATTCATAACGATGAGGTGATCGAAATGCTCCTCTATAGGGCTACTAACCATTGAGTTATCGAGAAAGAATTATCCCCCCTTGCAGAATAAACGGCAAGGGGGGATAATTGCGTCTGCACCAAGGGGAAATTGAGGATGGAGTAGGGGACAATTCCTGAAAGTGTGGGCACTGCCATCCCTATTTATTCGTATTCTTTCTAAAGCATGCATAGGAATAAGCCTTTTGCATTAGAAAGATCCAAAGTGGAGGCAAAGTGTAGGAAAAGTGCAAGCAAAATGCGCTTGCTTACACTCTCCTGTTTGTTGATAATCAGGAAAATACGAAGAAATAGTGTAGGCAATCAGTAGTTTTACCCCCAAAAATGCCTGTAACACGTGCGCGTGCATGCGTACGCGTAAGAACAAGGATTTCAGCATCTACTAGGGGCGACGCGTCCTCGCGTCGGCATCGCCACAGATTA
The DNA here is from genome assembly GCA_050873845.1 of Alloprevotella sp. Taxonomy (GTDB): domain Bacteria; phylum Bacteroidota; class Bacteroidia; order Bacteroidales; family Bacteroidaceae; genus Alloprevotella. The sequence continues at coordinate 34,741 of JBNMGC010000001.1, read as the reverse complement.
AGAAGTGGTATCTTCCACTTTTTATGAACTAATCTCATGTTTGCAGGCTATGCCGATGCGGGGACGCGTCGCCCCCGGTAGGATGCTGAGCAACTTTACTCCTTGTGTCAGCTGCAGCACTTCGAAAGGCTTTTTATTCCACACCCAGTTCTCGTGCCACTTGGCATAATTCATCATACCACTCCGAGCCAAACCGACGCGTCAGTGGATCTTTCAGAAACTGATAGATGCGCAGCCCGAGCTCACGTCCCTTCTTTACAGCCGGTCGGCATACGTCCCAGCGGTGGTATTGCAGTCCTACAAGCCCACCGTTGAAGCGCTTCTCACGAATAGGGTAGAGTGCACACGATATGGGCTTACACCATGAAGTGCGTCCCTCGCGAAACGCTTTATCCGTAGCACAGAAACAGCAACCATCAGCATTGTAGCATGTAAACACGCAGTCTCTGCCGCGCACAATGCTTGTCACGAGGTCGCCCTCGCAGTCGGTGTATGCCACGCCCTGATGGTCAATTGTGGCTTGCGCCGTAGCACTGAGTTCGGGCCATACCTCGTCGAGCACGTTCTCAAGTTCTGTCACTTCGTCGAGCGTGAGCGGAGCACCGCTATCGCCCTCTACGCAACATTGGCCCTTGCAAGCGTCGAGGTCGCAACAAAAGCATTCGGTAAAGATGTCGGACGACAGCAGCACGTCGCCCACTTGTATGATAGGAGGAATTCTATTCATGTAGGGGAGTTAAGTGTATGGAGACTTAAGTTGATAAATTGTCTAAGCTTTACCAATTGATAGGTGTCATGCCGTGACTGATGAGGTAGTCATTGCAGCGCGTGAAGTGATGATTGCCGAAAAATCCGTGATAGGCCGAGAGGGGAGAGGGGTGAGCCGAGCAGAGCACGAGGTGGCGTGAGCGATCGATAATCTGCCCTTTCTTCTGTGCATAGCTGCCCCACAGGATGAACACGAGGTGGTCGCGATGGTCGGAGAGTTGGCGTATGACGGCGTCGGTAAACGTTTCCCACCCATGACCTGCATGCGAGGCGGCTTGGTGCTCACGCACAGTGAGTGTGGCGTTGAGCAGAAGCACGCCTTGCTCTGCCCATCGACGCAGACTGCCCGATGTGGGGATGGGGCGCCCCGTGTCGTCGTGGATTTCCTTGAATATGTTGACAAGTGAAGGCGGCATGCGCACACCATCTTTTACCGAAAAACAGAGTCCTTCGGCCTGCCCCGGTCCGTGATAGGGGTCTTGTCCGATGATGACCACCTTGACGCGGTCGAACGGGCAGAGGTTGAAGGCATTGAATATCTCGCCACCAGGAGGGTAGCAAGTGCCTTGCGCATATTCCGTGCGCACGAAGGAAGTAAGCCGTTCGAAGTAGGGCGCTGCAAACTCTTGTTGCAACACTTCGGCCCACGTAGGATGTATTTTAACTTTCATAGATACAGGCAAATTTACGATTTATTGCGCATAGTCCGAAATCTGTCGCAGCGAAACTTCCCATTCTGAGTAGGGTGGGACGTGCTTGCAAGCGTGGACGTAGCGTGCTATCTACCCCACACCTCTTGCAGGACGTCAAGCGATTTGAGTTCGGGAAATCCCGCCACGTGGAGTCTGTAGAACGTCTCGATGTGGCGCAAGAGTCGCGTGCGTTCCGCTCCGCTGAAGCGAAATACACGCATATTGTCATAGCGCATACGCAAGAGTTTAGGCACCAAAGCCGCATCTGCGGGCGCAAGAAAGTCGGGGTGGGCGGGCTGTTGCTCAGTGAAGCATGCCCCGCGCATATCGAAATAGTATCCAGGGTGCGCCTCGTCGGCATTGGGCATGAAGCCCAAGAAGTGCGTCAAGTGGAGCAAGAATACCAGGTGAAAATTGGTGTAACCCTCCGCACACATGTCGAGCCACTCGATGGAACGTACTGCATACTCATAGATGGCACGCGTGTCGGGCTCATTCTTCACCGCATGATAGAGTACTTCTGCCACGAAAAGCCCTATACCCATCTTTGTGGGCGAGAAGGGGAGTGAGGTGAATGGGTAAGCCGACTGTACGGCACGGGGGCGCTGCAGCGAAGCCTTGGGCTTGTGATTCCATTCCACATCGAGAATCATCAGTGGCTGAAACAGCGTATGCTTCACCGCTGCACGCTTTGACCGACTGATGCGCACCATCATGCCCACACACCCCTGGTCGGCTGTGAGCAGATTGGCTATAATCGATTCATCGTTGTAGCGCAGCGTATGCAGCACAATGGCTCTTGTCTTCATTACTTGTTAACCTGTCAACTTGTTTACCCGTTAGCCAAGAATCCCGCCAACGGGTACTATTATATATGTAGTGGAGCGATATTCGCGGCGGAAGCATGGAAGAACGTGTAAACGACTTAGGTCATTTTAAGCCATATTTGTACGTTGTTTGTTCGCTTCTATGCCCCTCCGCTCCTTCTCTGCAAATGTACCGTTTTACCCCCTTATAACCCATATTCTACCCTCGAAAAAGGGCGAAAATGCAGAAAAACGCACTTTTTTTGAAAAAAATGCATGGAAAGTTTGGTCGGAAAGAAATAATGCACTACTTTTGCACTCGCAAATCAGCCTTACAGCGGTTCACAATGAATACGACATGAGGCAGTAAGAAATGCGATGGTCCCTTCGTCTATCGGTTAGGACGAGAGATTTTCATTCTCTAAAGAGGAGTTCGACTCTCCTAGGGACTACTAATAAAAAAGAATAACAAGAAATGGCAAACCACAAATCATCTGTAAAAAGAATTCGTCAGACGGCGTCTCGCAGACTGCACAACAGATATTACGCTAAGACTATGCGTAATGCAGTACGTAAGCTCCGCGCTACGACTGACAAAGCAGCTGCCACAGAACTTCTGCCGAAGGTTCAGAAGATGTTGGATAAGCTTGCTAAGAACAACATTATTCACAAAAACAAGGCAGCTAACATCAAGAGCGGTGTGATGACTCACATCAACAAGCTTGCCTAATTAGGTTTTGGTTCATAGGTAAAAGGTTTAGTCCTTCACTGATATAGCTTCAGTGAAGGACTTCTTTTTAGTATAAATACACGCTTTATCAGGATTCTGCGTAGCGATGGGATGAGCAATGTAAGTGGTACAAGAGGGCGCATGAAGTGGGGAATACCACAATCTACCATACATGTGGTATTGCCAAGCGATGCAAAATGCTCTACCTTTGCACTTGTAAAAACGAAACAATCGCATCGATAACACAAAAACAAGTAAAGATATGAGCAAGATTTATCATTCACTCACCCAATTAGTTGGCAACACTCCCCTGCTCGAGGTGGAGAACGTAGAGAAAACTCTCGGACTCAAAGCACACGTCCTCGTAAAACTCGAATACTTCAACCCCGGCGGTAGCGTGAAAGATCGCGTAGCGCTCGCTATGATTGAAGATGCTGAAAAGCGCGGCGCACTTAAGCCGGGCGGCGTAATCATCGAGCCTACAAGCGGCAACACAGGTATTGGCCTTGCATGGGTAGCTTCCGTAAAGGGCTATCGCATCATCCTCACCATGCCTGAGACTATGAGCCTCGAGCGTCGCAATCTGCTCAAAGCACTCGGCGCAGAACTCGTGCTCACCCCCGGAAGCGAAGGCATGAAGGGCGCTATCGCACGTGCCAAGGAGTTGCAACAAGAACACCCGGGCAGCTTCATTCCCCAACAGTTTGAAAATCCTGCCAATCCTGAAGCTCACACACGTACCACAGCCGAGGAAATCTGGAGCGACACCGATGGAAAGGTCGACATCTTCGTGGCAGGTGTAGGTACAGGCGGTACACTCAGCGGTACCTCTCGTGGCCTCAAAAAGCACAATCCCACCATCAAAGCTTATGCCGTAGAACCCGCTACTTCAGCCGTGCTTGAAGGCAACCCCTCAGGTCCACACAAGATTCAAGGTATCGGTGCAGGTTTCGTGCCTAAGAACTTCGACGCTTCTGCTGCCGACCAGATTCTTCCCATTCAGGATAACGATGCTATTCGTGCCTCTCGTCTTTTAGCGCAGAAGGAAGGACTCCTCGTAGGTATCTCAGCCGGTGCAGCACTCCACGCCGCCATCGAGCTCGCTAAGAAGCCCGAAAACGAAGGCAAAACCATCGTAGCTCTGCTTCCCGATACAGGCGAACGCTATCTCTCTACCGTGCTCTATGCCTTCGAAGAGTATCCCGTATAAATCCCTCTCTCGGTCGACTCTATTTATAGAAGAATACTCCGTACGATTGCTTCTGCAGTGATCTGCGTTACTGAAGAATATTCCATATGATTATCATAGCAGACAATCAATCTCTCACAAGCGATGCGCTGGCCAGCTACCTTGCTGGTCAGCCTTTGCTTTTTGTACATAAAAAAGAAGACCTCGCACGCCATCTCGAGGCTCATCCCGATGCCGTAGTTGTACTCGACTTCGCCTTGTTCGACTTTACATCGCCCGAGAATTTCCTTATCTATATCCGTCGCTTCGCTTCAGCACGGTGGCTATTGCTCTCTGCCGAATATACAGAGAATCTGCTTCGCTTGCTCGGAGCAGAACCCAGTGTAAGTTTTCTTACAAAAGACTGCACACGTCAAGATTTTCTGCAAGCCCTCTACAATGCACAGCAAGGGCGCCGCACAGTGTGCCCTTCGGTGGAAAATCAACTTTCCAACCGTAGCGAACATGCAGGAATAGCCCACCTCACGCATACAGAGACGGCAATCCTCTCACTTATCGCCGAGGGACTGACAGCCAAAGAGATTGCCGCGCGTCGCAACTCCTCCGTACACACTATTATAACCCATAAGAAGAATATTTTTCGCAAACTGGGCGTCTCTACCGCCTATGAGGCCATACGCTATGCACTCCGCTCAGGCATAGCCGATCCCGTGGAATACTATATTTAGTCTTTCCCGTCGATATGAGATAAGCATTGCTGAAGAGATAAGCATTGCTGAGGAGACAAACATCGCAAATGTTGCAACAGGACGTGGAATACTATATTTAGTATTTTTCATACCGCCACTTCCTTTTCTTCCACACTTAACACCTAATAATCTGATACTTTTTGATTTTTTTCGTAACTTTGCTTCGAACTTCGCCTTATAAGTAAGCAAACATAACGAATGAACCCTCCTGATAGCTATACCCACCTGCTCAAGCAAACGGTAGAAGAGCTTTCTGACACCTCTAAGATGAAAGGACTCTTTCACCAGCATCGTCATGGCGACCCCCTACCATCGTCGGCAGCACTCGAAGAAATCATCGGGCTCTGTCGTGCCGTACTCTTTCCTGGTTACTACGGAAAGAGCACACTCAACTCCGTGACAGTACGCTATCATATCGGCATGGAAGTGGAACGCCTCTTCTCCATGCTCACCGCTCAGATACAGGCAGGGCTCTGCTTTTCCGAGCAACAAGAAGATCGTCAGCCGTGTGTAGATTATCACACCAAGGCCGAAGCCATCGCAGCCGCCCTCATAAGCATGCTACCCCAAGTAAGGCGTACGCTTGCCACCGACGTGGAGGCCGCCTATTTGGGCGACCCCGCTGCGCAAAATTATGGCGAAGTAATTAGTTGCTATCCCGCCATTCGTGCCCTCACCTGCTACCGCATAGCACATGAGCTCTATCGACTCGACGTGCCGCTCATACCCCGCATTATTACCGAACTCGCCCACAGCGAGACGGGCATCGATATTCACCCCGGAGCTCAGATAGGCGAATATTTCACTATCGACCACGGAACAGGCGTAGTCATCGGTGCTACCTGCATTATCGGTCGTAACGTCAAGCTCTATCAAGGAGTCACGCTCGGAGCAAAGAGCTTTCCGCTCGATGTCAACGGTAACCCCATCAAGAACAATCCCCGCCACCCCATACTCGAAGACAACGTAATCGTCTATTCCAACGCCACCGTGCTCGGCCGTATCACCATAGGCAAGGGTGCCGTCATCGGTGCCAATAAATGGGTCACCCACGATGTGCCAGCGGGAGAAAAAGTGTAATTATAGTGCAATCACAGCGCAAGCAGGCTTCAATATATTATAGGAATATGCAAGAATTTGAACTCATAGCCAAGACCTTCCAGGGACTTGAGGAAGTATTGGCACAAGAACTTACCGAACTCGGTGCAAACAATGTGCAACTGGGGCGCAGAATGGTGTCGTTTACGGGCGACAAAGCCATGATGTATCGTGCAAACTTCTGTCTGCGCACAGCCGTGCGCATTCTCAAACCTATCAAGCACTTCAAGGCAAAGGACGCCGACGACGTATACAACGCCGTGAGAAAAATCGATTGGAGCCAGTATCTCGACCTCGATACCACCTTTGCTGTAGATTCGGTAGTGTTCTCCGATGAGTTCCGTCACTCTAAGTTTGTGGCTTACAAGGTGAAGGATGCCATCGTGGACTACTTCCGCGAGACTCAGGGCGAGCGTCCCAATATCCGCATCACCAATCCCGATGTGAAGCTCAATATCCACATTGCCGATGAGGATTGCACCCTCTCGCTCGATTCGTCGGGCGAAAGCCTTCATCTTCGTGGCTATCGTGTGGCCACGGTTGAGGCTCCCATCAACGAGGTGTTAGCTGCTGGCTTGATCAAGATGACGGGTTGGCAAGGCGACACCGACTTTATCGATCCATTCTGTGGCTCGGGCACGTTCCTCGTGGAGGCTGCTCTCATGGCGCGCAATATCTATCCCGGTGTGTTCCGCAAATCCTTTGGCTTTGAAAAATGGAAAGACTTCGACGCAGATCTCTTGCAGGAAATCTACGACGACGACTCGCAAGAGCGTGAATTTACCCACCACATCTATGGCTACGATATCAACGTGCCGACGGTGGATATAGCGCTGAAGAATGTGCACAGCGCTGGTGTGAGCGACATCGTGAGCGTGGAGCAGCAAGACTTCCGCCAGTTCAAGAATCCTTCGGAGCATGCAATCATGGTGACCAATCCTCCCTATGGTGAGCGCTTGACTCCGCCCGACATCTTAGGCCTCTATCAAGCCATCGGCAAGGTGCTCAAGAACGAGTTCCAAGGTGGTGAGGCATGGATCATCTCGTCCAAGCAAGAACTGTTCGAGAATCTTGGGCTGCGTCCCAGCTTCAAGGTGCAGATCTTCAATGGTAAGATCGACTGCGATTTCCGCAAATACCAGCTCTTCAATGGCAAACTCAGTGATTTTCGTGCCGAGGGCGGCAAGGTTAAGACTGACGAGGAGCGCCGCTTGATGAGCGACCAACGCCGTTTCCGCACCAAGCGCGACGACTTTAAGAAGCGTTTCGACGAGGAAGATAATCGACGTTTCGATGACGACGATCTCGATCCAGACTATTTAATCCTTCGCCGTAAGCACCGCGAGTTTGAAGAAGTACATGGTCAGCGTAAGCCCAACCGCGGTAAGGCCGGCTTCGGTAAGCGCGAAGGCGGCTTCAAGAAGCATGATGGCGGCTTTGGCAAGCGTGAAGGCGGCTATGGTAAGCGCGACGACAAATTCAAGAAGCGTGAAGGTGGCTTCAAGAAGGGTGGCTTCAAGAAAGACTTCAAGAAAGGCGGTGATTCACGCAAAGGAGGCTTCAAAAGTGGTGGTGAATTCAAGAAAAAAGGATTCTTCCGCGCTGATGGAAGCTTCAATGATGCGGATTAAGCAAAGCGCCGCACCCTTGCGTAAACACAGTAAAATATAACCCAATAGGGGCTTATGGGCAAGAAAGATGCTCGTAAGCCCCCATTTATAGGAATTCCCGATAACAAGAATGAGAATCAAACACGCATTAACGGCAGCCTTCGCGCTGCTACTCGGCACCACAGCTATGGCACAAAGCAAGAAGAGCTTCACGCTCGAAGACCTCATGTGGGGTGGCAACAACTACGCCAACATCATGCCGAAGTATTACGGCACCGCCTTCTGGGGCGACCGTTTGCTCAAACTCGATGTCGACGAAGTGTCGACCCTCACCAACGATAAGGGCCAGAAGGAAAAATCTTCTGTGCTCTTCACCACCGATCAGCTCAACGCTGCTATCGACACGGCACAGGTGGGCAAAGTCTATAGTCTGCTCTACGCACAATTCCCCTATGCCGACAAGCCACAAGTATACATCAGCACCGCCAAGCAGCGCGTGCTCTACGATTGGAAGCAGCGTAAGGTAGTATGGAGCGCCCCTCGCACCCAAGGCGAGTCTGCCCAAGACTTCTGCTTCGCTTCCAAGGCCGAAGCATACGTGAAGGACTGGAATCTCTTCGTGCGCACCGCCGATGGTAAGGATCATCAAGTAAGCACTGACGGCACTCGTGAGTTGCAATATGGTCTCTCCGTTCATCGCGACGAATTTGGTATCCGTAAAGGTACCTTCTGGAGCCCCAAGGGTAATCTCCTCGCCTTCTACCGCATGGATCAGAGCATGGTGACGGACTATCCCTTGGTCGACATCTCCCACCGCGTAGCTCAGCTCGCTCCCGAGAAATATCCCATGGCGGGCATGACCAGCCACAAGGTGACTGTAGGTGTATACAATCCCTCTACGGGTAAGACCATCTACTTGCAGGCAGGTGACCCCACCGATCGCTATTTCACCAACATCGCATGGAGTCCCGACGAGAAGACCATCTACATGTTCGAACTTCCCCGCACGCAAGATCGTGCAGAACTCGTGAGCTATGATGCACAGACCGGCGCACGCAAGGCTGTGCTCTATACTGAGGAGAACAAGCGCTACGTAGAGCCCTGCAATCCCATCCAGTTCCTCCCTTGGGATGCAAGCAAGTTTGTCATGCAGTCGCGCCGCGATGGTTACAACCACCTCTATCTCTTCGACGCTGCAAGTGGTAATCTCCTCAAGCAACTCACCAAGGGCAAGTACGAAGTGATAGAAATGCTCGGTTTCAACGCAAGTGCCAAGAGTATCATCTATCAGAGCAATCAGAACAATCCCATACAATATAGCAACTTTGCAGTAAATGTAAGCACGGGCAAGGTCACTCAGCTCGACAATGGCGAGGGCACTCACTACGCCACACTTTCGGCTGGTGGTCGATTCTTGATGGACCGCTGGTCATCTCCGCGCAAATTCCGTGAATACGATCTGCAAGCCACGGCCAAGCCCGCCACGCAGAAGCTTCACGAAGATGGCGACCCCTGGACAGCCTACAACGTGCCCGAAATCACGAGCGGCACCATCAAGGCTGCCGATGGCACCACCGACCTCTACTACCGACTCGTAAAGCCCGTAGACTTCGATCCTACGAAGAAATACCCCACTGTGGTCTACGTCTATGGTGGTCCTCACGCTCACAACGTAGAAGCCTCATGGCACTATCAGATGCGTCCATGGGAAGCCTACATGGCGCAGCGCGGTTACGTGATCTTTGTGGTAGACAATCGTGGTTCGGAAAACCGCGGTTTCGAGTTTGAGAGCTGCACCCATCGTCACCTTGGCGACATCGAGATGAAGGATCAGCTTGAGGGCGTGAAGTTCCTCAAGACCCTTCCCTATGTCGATGCCGACCGCATCGGTGTGCACGGCTGGAGCTTCGGTGGATTCATGACCACCAACCTCATGTGCTCTTACCCCGACGTGTTCAAGGTGGGTGTAGCCGGAGGTCCCGTGATCGACTGGAAGTATTACGAAGTAATGTATGGCGAGCGCTATATGGACACTCCGCAGGAAAATCCCGAGGGCTATGCTTCATCGTCGCTTCTCAATAAGGCCAAGAATCTGAAAGGCCGCCTGCAGATCATCGTGGGCTACAACGATCCCACCTGTGTGATGCAGCACAGCCTCTCCTTCCTCCGCGCTTGTGAAGACGCTGGCACGCAGCCCGACTACTTCGTCTATCCTGGCGATGGTCACAACATGATGGGCCACGACATGGTGCACCTCCACGAGCGCATCACGCGCTACTTCGATGACTACTTGAAGAAGTAGCCACCCATAGTCACAGACTATCTTTTCTTAGCAAATCTCCCCGACCGCGGGCGACATTCTTCCATGAAACGGAGGAGCGTCGCCCGCGATTAATTTTATGTTTTGCAACATAAAAGTGTGAAAAACCGCGGTAATCATCGGTAAATATCGGTATTACCGCAAAAACTCCGGACCTACCTTGCCCGCACCCTCGGCATTGCGTAATTTTGCACACGTCATAGCGAAAGAACTTATAACTCGCATTCACACAAAAACAAACTATCATACAACGTTACATTCAATCATGACGAAGAAATTTACCACCCTGCTCCTCTTGATGCTGGGCTTTGTGGCTACGGCCATGGCTCAGACATTCCAAGTGGCAGCAACCCCTACCGAGTTGAGCAATCTCAAGTCGGGCTATTACGTTATCAAGGTAAAGAGTGCCGACGGAAAGGCCGATGAAAACGGCAATTATCTCTACGTTCAGGACAATAAGCCCTATTATGACGCTAAAGGATCGGAGGACAATTTCGCTGGCTCTACCATTGGCGATGATGCTCACAAGTATATCTTTTTCGTAGACAATACGGATGGTGTGCTTACCTTCCAAGCTTATGGGACGGATATGTACTTTCCTTCCATATCGAAAGCTAAATGGAATGCCGCAACTCCTGGACGTCAAGATCCATTCACGCTGAATAGTAGCTACTCTAAGTTCACTCCCATAGAAGTTTCGTCCTCTTGGTATTATATGAAAACCGCAGGTACGAAGTATGATTGGGTTGTGAAGGATGTCACTATTTATATCACTCTCAACAATAATCAGCGAGTAGGCTACTATGATATTAAAGAGAGTGATGCAAATAATGCCCAGTTCCAGTTCTATGCCCTTTCAGGTGCGGTAACTATTACTTATAATCTCATGTGGAATGGTGAAAGCAAGACCAAGCAAAGCCTAACGGCGCAAGTCGGTGGATATTTTCCCACTCCAACATTCCCTGCGTTTACCACTTCTTCCGACCTTCCTTCTGCTGATGCTACGGTAACGAGTGAAGACGATGAACGAGTGATCAATCTGAATTGCACGCTCAATGCACCTTTCACGCTCAGCACCGCCGAAGCCCCCGTCTACTACTACTTGACTACTGCCACCGATGCTCCCACCATGCTCTATTGTGATGGTCGAGACATAAAATATCGTACTGCAGAGCAGAACACCACACTCAACGATGTGCTGAACGACCTCTGGTATGTCACAGGTAATCCCTTCGATGGTTACAAATTTTGCAGTGCAGCAAGCCATGCCGAGGCACAGAGCACCGCGCTCATTCAGAAGAATGGATCAATGTTCGTAAATGGTTGTAAACTCGGCCTTTGGGGCACGAATGTCGGTACAAGCAACATTAGCAGTACAAACACCAAGACTTGGGATATCGAGAAAAATGACGACAACTCCTTTGGTATCTACCCCCACGGCTTCTCTATGGACTACTGCTGGCGCTTTGATGGTTCACACATTCGCTTCAATACAGCCTCCAATCGTGTGACGAGCTACACCATGTCCGCTCCCACCATCACCCTGCCTCTCAACTATTCAGAGGCCGACGATGCCACCTTCGCTACCACCTGCTTGCCCTACGCAGTAGAACTTGCCGAAACTTCGCAGAATGCTAAGGCTTATGCAGCCAAGATGAATGCCGACGGTGTACACCTCGATATGAACGAGGTAGAGGCCATTCCTGCAGGTCAAGGCGTGATTCTTCGCGGAGAAGGTCAGGATGCTACGCAAATCACCCTTAAGGTAGTAGGCGCAGCCTCTGCCATCGACAACGATCTGCTCGGCACCACTTCGGAAATCTCCGACCTCACCAACGTGCTTGCGTTCGGCCGTCTCAACCTCGCCGATGGAAGCAAGGGAAAAGTAGGTTTCTCACGCTACACAGGCTCAAAGCTCGCTGCTAATCGCGCCTACATCCGCACTTCTACGGCACAGAGCCTTGCCCTCGACTTCGGTGGTCAGACCACGGGTATCGATGCTATCGATCGTCCTGCTGTCACTGACGCTCCCGTCTACGATCTGCAAGGTCGTCGCGTCATGCAGCCCGTGAGCGGACATCTCTATATCCAGGGTGGTCGCAAATTCATTGCCCGCTAACCTCTCTCCCTCAAGCAGGCAAAGCAACTATTCATTTCTCTAAAACGAATAAATCAATGAAAAAGTCCTATATACGCCCCGAGGCAAGCGTAATCCGCTTAAGCGCGGAAGCCTCAATGATGCTATCTGTATCGCACACCGATAGTGGAAGCAACGACGATGGCTGGAGCAACAAGCGCGATTGGAACGATTCGGACGCGTCCTTCGGTGAGGAGGAAGAATAATCTCCCATCGCAATCGTGAAGCCTTTTCTCAGCCAATAAGCTTTCAACCAATATTGGAGAGACTTCCAACCAGTACTGGTTGAGAGGGGTACTGAGTCGCAGTTTGTTGTGGGTGCAAAGATATAGCACCTTCTGAAGCAGACCAAAAAGAGTGAACAAACTGTTCACTTTTTCTGCCTCGCGCGTGTACGCGCACGCTTCAGCCGATTTGGCAATGCCTTCCCTCATTTCTCACTCGGCGATGCGTAAGTTGGTGAAAATCAGTGTAGAAGAGATAAATGTCTGCTTGCACTTTGATTGCACTCCTTCCTTCACAAACAATTATCCCCCCATGCAGTATTTTCTGCATGGGGGGATAATTGTATCTGTTCCATACTATAATTTTTTCTGCACCATACGATATTTATCCTTGCATTATGCGTTCGTCTGATTCGAAGTATGACTCAAAACGAACGAGTGCAAGCAATTGTGTAGGAAAAGTGTAGGCAAAATGAGCATGCCTACACTCTGTAATAGCTTGAATATTAATGCATTGTATGGAATGAGTGCAAGATATAAGCATTTGAAGGAGTAAAACTCTCTGTAGTGCGCGCATGCGCGAGGGAAAAAACAAGTCTACTCAAAGGAAGCGAGACGCTTCGCCCCCACTTCCTTTGAGTTCACCTCATGATTTGTGGGTGATGCCGACGCGGGACGCGTCGCCCACAGAACTAATTGGATAGGACTATTGAGAATCTTGCTCCTTTCCCCTAATTTATCCCGATTTCATCGACAAATACAAAGCCGGGATGACCCTTGCCAGGATGCCACGAGGGGATGCTATGCTCTGAGATGACCTTTACCTTGACGAAGCGAGTGCGGACGGGAGCAAAGTTGAGCGTATGCTGATTGATCTGATTGGGATTGGCTTCGGTCTGTGAGGGATATTCCTCGTGCGCTACGGAGCGAAAAGTCTTGCCGTCAGCAGAGGTGGCTACTTCAAATCCGCGCGCGTCGAACACCCATGCACCCTTCTCCACGCACGTACGCACTGAGGCCTGCGAGATGGTCTGCTCCTCTCCGAGGTCGATCACAGCTTCGAGATCAATGCCACAGAAGCCTATCCAGTGGCCCGAATGAAAATTGGTATCCTCTGCCCATAGACCATCGACGAGCAAACCCGCTCCCGCGAATTGGTAACTGGGATGAGGCGCTTGCAAGAGCGTGATGGGGCGAGCCGTGGCTTTGCTGAAATGATACGTACGTACCACTTCGGGTGTTTCGCCCCATGAGCGAAAGGCTGCAGCACGCAGCGTGCAACTATGGTCTATCTGCACTTGATCATGGAAAAGCGCCGATGAAACCGTAGGTTTTGAGCCATCGAGCGTATAGTGGATGGGGGCGTTGTCGATGGTGGTGAGGCGAGTGCCGATAGCGTGCGCATCGGGTAGCGAAGCCGAGGCTTCGTGCACACGATATACAGCTCGGGAGAAGTTATAACCAAGCTGGCGATAAGTATCGATGAAATGGGGCAAACGCTCGATGAAATCAGCGTAATTCTTCTGTTCGGGCGCTGACCATTGTATCTCGCTAAGCGCTGCCATGCGCGGAAGTACCATATATTCCACTTGTCGGAACGAGGGCATATACTCCGTCCAGCAGTTGGCTTGCACGCCTACGATGTAGGATTGTGCTTCCTTCGGGAGCGAAGCGGGAACGGGCTCGTAGCTATATACGCGCTCGATGGGCAGATAGCCCCCCGCAGCATCGGGCTCGTGCTGCTTGTCGTCAGATTGATAATAGTCGAAGTAGAGGTAAGAGCAGGGCGACATCACCACATTGTGGCCCTCGCGAGCAGCCTCAAATCCTGCCCCCTCGCCCGTCCACGACATGAGCCATGCCCCGGGAGCGAGTCCGCCCTCGAGCGTCTCTTCCCATCCGATCATCTGCCGACCGAGACGACTGAGCGTCTGCTGTGCATGGCGGATCACGTAGCTCTGCAGCCGTTGTTCTGCCGTGTGACGAGTGTCGGCGGTAAGTCCGAGGGCTTGGATGCGAGCCTGACATTTGGGACAAGCCTTCCAGCGCGTCTTCGGACACTCATCGCCACCCATGTGGATGAGTTCGGAGGGGAAGAGTCGAGCCACTTCCGTCAGTACACCATCGATGAAATCGAGCGTTTTATCGTTGCCAGCACAGAGTACATCGTCCGATACGCCCCACTGTTGCCACACCTTGTAGGGTCCTCCCGTGCATCCCAATTCGGGGTAAGCAGCGAGCGCCGCCTGCATGTGTCCTGGCAGATCTATCTCGGGAATCACGTTGATATTGCGTTCGGCGGCATACTTCACGATCTCGCGCACTTCCTTCTGTGTGTAGTAGCCACCATAGGGGCGTCCGTCGTACTGTCCCGAGTTGTGACCGATGACGGTCTGTTCACGCTTCGAACCGATCTGGGTGAGCCGAGGGTAGCGCTTTATCTCCAAGCGCCAGCCTTGGTCGTCGGTGAGGTGCCAGTGAAATTGGTTGATGTTGTGCAGGGCAAGCATGTCGATAAATCGGCGCACGGAGTCGGGTGTGACGAAGTGGCGAGCCACGTCGAGGTGGGCACCGCGATAGTTAAAGCGTGGCCAGTCCTTGAGTTCGGTGGCAGGAAGCGTGATGCTCTGAGCCGCACCTGTGGGGAGCGCCTTGCGAAGCGTCTGTACGCCATAGAAGCTGCCTGCTGCCGAGGCAGCCTCGATGAGCACGATGTCGCTATTTACGCGAATGCTGTAGGCTTCGGGCATATCGGTGCGGTGAGAGCGAGCGAGCTTGATGCAGTGCTGCTGCGCGGGCAGATTGCTCACGGTGAGGTCGAGCTGGGTGAGTTCGCGGATGTACTGCTTCAGAAATTCGGCATTGCGACGCAGCTCCTTGTCGCCCGAGGGGTAGACGATGAGCGTCTGCTTGTCGAGCACGAAGTTGCCCGCTTGCGTGGACTTCACTATCTTAGGTAGGGGGACGACGTGGAAGTCGGCACGCTGCGCACGCAATGGCGCTGATAGGAACGCAAAAAGCGCGATGAATACGGGAATTTTTCGAGGAGATAAATGGATCATAAATGGGAAGAATGATGTGGGTGATGTCAGCTTGTTTGTGGGCGACGCGTCTCGCATCGGCTTTGCCGCTATGCTTCATCTTGTTGATGCCGACGCGGGGACGCGTCGCCCCCGGTACTGGTTGGATGGCTTCTTGCTCACGGTGATGCCGACGCGGGACGCGTCGCCCACAGAACTGGATGAATTGTGCTAATGCCGAGGGGCGACTCGTAAGCATTAACTTATGGATGCCCCCCCCACGACGCACCATGCAAAGTTAGCAGAAATACTTTTGCCTCCCATCCGTAGAAGTAAAAAAAGCGCATATAGCCTCACGTTTCCCAAATATTATCCTTATTTTTGCACATTGGCGTGCAAGCGCCGTAGTAATGAAGCAAAATAACACATATCAATAACCCATAAAAACAGCGTAATTCTTACATGAAACAGTACAACTTGGTGAACAACATCCTCGGATGGATCACCTTTGCCATTGCTGCTTTCACCTACTGCTCAACGGTGGAGCCAACGGCCAGTTTTTGGGATTGCCCTGAGTTTATCACCACAGCCTATAAGCTGGAGGTGGGCCACCCCCCTGGTGCGCCATTCTTTATGCTCACCGGCAACTTCTTTACCCAGTTTACGAGCGACCCCACTAAGGTGGCCATCTGCGTAAACACCATGTCGGCTCTGCTTTCGGCCACGTGTATCTTGTTCCTCTTCTGGACCATCACCCACTTGGCTCGCAAGCTCATCACCCCCGATGGCGTGGTGACTTCGACCGCGCAGCTCATCACCATCATGGGATGCGGCTTGACAGGCGCCCTGGCTTATACTTGGAGCGACACGTTCTGGTTCTCAGCCGTTGAAGGCGAAGTCTACGCGTATTCATCGATGTTTACCGCCTTGGTGTTTTGGCTCATCCTGAAGTGGGAAGACCATGCCGACGAGCCCCATTCCGACCGTTGGCTCGTGTTGATCTTCTACCTTACAGGTCTCTCTATCGGTGTGCACTTGCTCAACCTCTTGTGCCTCCCCGCCATCGCGCTGGTATACTACTATCGTCGTTGCCCCAACGCTAAGGTAAAAGGCTCACTCGTGGCACTCATCGTGTCGATGCTGCTCGTGGCAGCCGTGCTCTATGGCGTGGTGCCCGGCATTGTGAAGGTGGGCGGATGGTTTGAATGGTTCTTTACCAACGATCTCGGTATGCCGTTCAACGTGGGTATGATCATCTATCTCGTGGTGCTCGTAGCCGTGGTGCTTACCGCCATTTGGAGCACTACCACCATGAACCATACCCGTACACGCCTCTTCTACCTCCTGAGCGTAGCCCTGCTCGGCATCCCCTTCATGGGCCACGGACTCGTAGCTGGCGTGCTGGGTATCATCGTGCTCATCGGCCTCTATGTGGTGCTCGGCCTTAAGGGAAAAGATGGCAACTACTTCGTGCGTAAGCGTTTCATGAACACTTCGCTGCTCTGCATGCTCATGCTCATGATTGGCTACTCTTCGTATGCCGTCATCGTGATCCGCTCCACGCAGAACCCGCCGATGGATCAGAACTCACCCGAGGACATCTTCACACTCGGATCGTACATGAGCCGCGATCAGTACGGACAAACTCCGCTCTTCAAGGGCGAGGCTTTCTGCTCACAGGATCAGGCTTACAGCGTAGGTGCAATCGATGTGGAGAAGAATAAGCGCGTGCAGCGTCAAGAGAAGGCCAACCCCTCAGAGCCCGACCGCTACGAAGAAATCGAGGAAACAGCAGGACTGAAGTACCCCTCAGGACTGACCATGCTCTTCCCCCGTATGTACAGTTCAGCTCATGCTGATCTGTATCAGCAGTGGCTCGGCGACATCACTATGAAGGATGTGACCTTCCGCGATAAGGATGGTAATGAATATCCCGGACAGATGCCCTCGCAGTGGGACAACCTCCGATTCTTCCTCTCTTATCAGGTGAACTTCATGTACTGGCGCTACTTCATGTGGAACTTCGCCGGACGTCAGAATGACATTCAAGGTAATGGCGAACTCGAACACGGCAACTGGATCACGGGTATCCCATTCATCGACAACGCAATGTATGGCGACCAGAGCCTTCTGCCCAACGTGCTGAAGGAGAACAAGGGTCACAACGTGTTCTACTGTCTGCCCCTTATCCTCGGCTTGATCGGTCTCTTCTGGCAGGCTTATCGTGGCGAGAAGGGCGTACGCCAGTTCTGGGTAGTGTTCTTCCTATTCTTCATGACAGGCTTGGCCATCGTGCTCTACTTGAATCAGACTCCCAACCAGCCGCGTGAGCGTGACTATGCTTATGCAGGCTCGTTCTACGCCTTCGCCATCTGGATAGGTCTTGGCGTAGCAGCCTTGGCTTCATGGGCAGAGAAGCTCCTTAAGAGCAAGCCCCAGGTGGGCGCACTGATAGCCTCCGTCATTGGTGTGCTCGTGCCCATTCAGATGGTGAGCCAGACTTGGGACGACCACGATCGCTCTAACCGCTACACTTGTCGCGACTTTGGTGAGAACTATCTCAACACGCTCCCCGACAAGGGATGCCCCATCATCTTCACCAATGGCGATAACGATACCTTCCCCCTTTGGTACAACCAAGAGGTAGAGGGCAACCGTACAGATGCTCGCGTGTGCAACCTCTCTTACTTGCAGACCGACTGGTATACTGACCAGATGCGCCGTCCGGCATATGATTCTAAGTCATTGCCCATCACGTGGAGCCGCTATTTCTACGTAGATAATGGTAAGCATACTTACTATCCCATTAAGCCCGAGGGTAAAGCCGAACTCGATGAACTGAAGAAGCAAAACCCGAAGGTGGACCCTTACGAACTCTCTTACATTCTCGATCACTACGTGAAAAAGGACGAGGGAGGCTATTTCCCCACCGACTCCGTAGTAGTGAGCGTCAACAAGCAAGCCGTGATAGAGAGCGGCATGTATCTGCCCGAGGGTAAGGATAGCATCCCCGACAAGATGATTATCTCGCTCAAAGCTAAGAAAGAACAGCAAGGCGGACTCTATCGTGCCGACGTGATGATCTACGAGATGTTGGCTCACGCCGACTGGAAGCGACCGATGTATATGAGCGTAACGCTCGGTTCAAACAACTATGCCGGACTCGAGAACTACCTCGTGCTCGAAGGCTTGGCTTACCGCATCACACCGTTCAACTACGGACAGATGGGCACCATCGATGCCAATCTCATGTATAAGAACATGATGACTCGCTTCAAGTATGGTAACGCCAACCACAAGGGCATCTATATCGACGAGACCACGGGTCGCATGTGTAGCACCCATCGCCGCATGTTCATGATGCTTGCCGACAACCTCATCCGTCGAGGCGACAAGGCTCGTGCCTTGAAGGCTCTGCAGAAATGTAAGGAAGTGCTTCCCGCACCCAATGTGCCCTATACCGACGACGATTCACAGCTTGCTGTGCTCTGGTATCAAGCTGGCAATTATAAGGAAGCTGCCCGTGTGGCAAAGGCCGTATGCGACTACGACATGCAGTATCTCACCTACATCAACTCGCTCGGTACCGACCATGTCAACACTTACGGACGCACGGCTTACTTGCTCACCTCAAGCCTTGCCGAAGCTTATCAGACACTCTCCGAGATAGGTGGCGCAGATGCCAAGCAGTATGCTCCGCGCATGAAGCAGATGGATAAGAACGAAGCATTCCGCCTCGGTCTGCAAGTGATGCAGCAGCAGTATATGCAGCAGATGCAGCAATAATAACATTCTCCACAGTATAATCCTCCGCACTCGTGGCGGGGGATTATCTGTGAATGTATAGTAGGAAAGTGCAATAAGCAACAAGCATAAATGCACGAAGCAAACCCAAAGGAAGTATGAAGCAATGAGTAAGAATGTATTACTTATTACATATTACTTTCTTACATAATTAAAATTATTCTTCTCCGTGATAATAGAACAACCCGCATGTTTCCTGCGTTGGCTCTACCCGCGAGCCCTGTGGCGCATGGACAAGAATGTCAGAGCCGTCTATCTCACCTTCGACGATGGTCCCATACCCGAGGTAACGCCTTGGGTGCTCGACGTGCTCGATCATTACGGCATCAAAGCAACATTCTTCATGGTGGGCGACAACATACGCAAGCACCCCAAGGAATTTGAGATGGTGAAGGCCCGCGGCCATCGCTTGGGCAACCATACCTTTAATCATATAGGTGGGCTGCGCCATGGCATCCGCTCCTATGTGCGCAACGTCGATAAGGCCAACGAATACCTCCATACCGACCTCTTCCGTCCGCCCCATGGCTGGATGAAGTGGGAGCAGTATATCATGGTGATGCTTCGCTACCGCGTAGTGATGTGGGACCTCGTGACGCGTGATTATTCCACTCGATTGAATGGCCGCGACGTTCTGCTCAACGTGCGTCGCTATGCACGCAACGGCAGCATTATCACCTTTCATGATTCGCTCAAGAGCCAGGACAAACTTCTCTACGCCTTGCCTCGTGCCATCGAGTGGCTCAAGAGCCAAGGCTATGAGTTTCGCGTGTTCGACTGATCGAGAAGAATACTCTTCTGAACTCTTTATTTTCTAACATACAACATCGCCCCGCAGCAAACGTATCAGTTGCTGCGGGGCAATTTGTAGGGTAATGTACGCGATTCTCTATATAGTAGTATTGCTGTCTGCTAAAGCGTTCGCAAATAAGCTTTTAGCCGTCTGCAAACAGGCATCCTACCGTTCACAAATGCCCATTCTTCCATCGTACACCGCTCGGCGGCAGCATTGCCACCGCCCAGTGGCAGCATTGCCACCGCCCGGCGGCAGCACTACCACCGAGCGGTGTACGATGGAAGAACTACCAAGACGGGACAGAAAAGCCCTCGTTTAGCCTTGATAATAAATGCTATCCAGTAAAACTTTGCAAGCAGCCTAAATAGGGACTGATTCGCCCTTTCATAGTAAGGTAGGAAAACGCTTATTGCAGCATCTGGAAGCTGGAAGCATTGCCTACAGAAAAGACTGAGATTTTTATAGGAACCTAATGAGGGAAGCTGAGCAATCCCATACTCCCTCATTTTCCCTTAAATGAGCACCGCCGTGCCTGTAGCTACTACCATTAGCATAGACCCGCCTTGGCCTACGGTCTCATAGTCAAGAGAGATGCCTACGATGGCGTTGGCGCCGATGCTTTGGGCCTTTGCGGCAAGTTCCTTGAGAGCCGTTTCTTTGGCTTCGCGGAGCACATTCTCGTAGCTGCTCGAACGACCGCCAAAGAAGTCGCGGATAGAAGCGGCAAAGTCGCGGAAAACGTTTGCACCTAAGATGGTTTCGGCAGAGACAATGCCACAATAGTTCTTGATGCTCTTGCCTTCGATGTTGGGGGTGGTTGTGATAATCATGGTTTTATAGGATTTATGTTTGGTAATTTATGATGTGTCGTATGAATGCAAAGGTTATAAAATGTTCTATGACGGTGTATGTGTCTCGACTTTTCTTTGCCTTATTCTCCCCACGAAGCACGGTCGAGGTTGCGGTAGCTGATGGCCTCCTTGATGTGGCTGGCTTGGATGCTTGGAGAGGCGTCGAGATCGGCTATGGTGCGTGCCACCTTGAGTATGCGGTCGTAGGCTCGGGCGGAGAGGTCGTAGCGCTTCATGGCTCGCTGCAAAGTGGACGAGGCTTCTTCGTCAAGATGGGCATAGCGCTCGAGGAGTGAACGCGTCATCTGTGCGTTGCAGTGGATGCCTGGTTCGGCCTTGTAGCGCTCGGTCTGGATGGCACGGGCTGCTACTACGCGCTGCCGTATTTGTGCGCTGCTTTCGCCCTGTGGGGCTTTAGAGAGCTCGGCTACTGATACGGGAGCCACCTCTATCTGTATGTCGATACGGTCGAGCAGAGGCCCTGAAATCTTGCTCATGTAGCGTTGTATCTGAGCGGGTGAGCAGGAGCAAGCGTGGCTGGGGTCGTTGTAGTAGCCACAGGGGCAGGGGTTCATGGACGCCACGAGCATGAATGAGCAGGGCAGAGTGGCAGAATATTTGGCTCGAGATATGGTGATCTGGCGGTCTTCGAGGGGTTGACGGAGTGTCTCGAGGGCTGTACGAGAGAACTCGGGAAGTTCGTCGAGAAAGAGCACTCCATTGTGGGCGAGGCATATCTCGCCTGGCTTGTAGGAAGTTCCGCCACCGATGAGTGCCACGTCGGATATGGTATGGTGGGGCGAACGGAAGGGACGCTGTGCGATGAGTGAGGTAGAGGCTCCGAGGTTGCCTGCGATGGAATGGATTTGTGTGGTCTCAAGGCTCTCGGAGAGGGTGAGTTGGGGCAGGATGGAGGGGATGCGCTTGGCCATCATGCTCTTGCCGCAACCGGGTGAGCCCACAAGGATGATATTGTGTCCGCCAGCGGCAGCCACTTCGATGGCTCGCTTCACGGTCTCTTGTCCTTTCACGTCGATGAAATCGGGACCTGCCGAGGCTTGTGCGGCATAGAACTCTTCTCGCGTATTGACGATGGTAGGCTCGAGTCCACCTTTCCCCTGAAGGAAGTTTACCACTTGCGAGAGCGTCTCTACACCATACACCTTCAACTTATTGACTACGGCAGCTTCGCGCTCATTTTCCTTGGGTACGAAGAGGGCTTCAAATCCTTGCTCGCGTGCCTTGATAGCGATGGAGAGAGCACCCTTGACGGGGCGCACAGAGCCGTCAAGTCCGAGTTCGCCCACGAACACGTACTGGTCGAGATGTGTGCTGGGTATCATCTTGAGCGAAGCGAGCATGCCGAGCGCGAGTGGAAGGTCGTAGCCAGAGCCTTCTTTGCGTACATCGGCGGGGGCGAAGTTGATGGTATAGCGCTCGCGTGGTGGCAGCATGAATCCGCTGTTTTGCAGCGCACCCTCTACACGGAGTTTGCTTTCACGTACGGCATTGTCGGGAAGGCCTACCATAAAGAATAGGGTGCGGTCTTCTTGGCTACGGATTTCGCAAGCGTTGACCTCGAGAAATACTGACATGGCGGACATGCCGTTGACGGCTGAGGTGTGGATGGTGCTGAGCATAGGTTGAAAAAAGGGGTTAGGGGGATTGAAATGCTGGTTGTGTGGGGAAGACTATAGAGTTGGGGGATTGGCTTGGGGGCTTCTTGCTATCGCCGACGCGAGGACGCGTCGCCCCCTGTATCGGCTGAAAGTTGGAAGGCTATCGGCAAGAATGTAATACTTAATACTTTATACCTAATACTTTACAACGTCATGTCTTCTATCTTTGTGATGTCGCGCTGTAGGATGCGCCCTTGTGCATCTACGAGCATGAGAGAGGGCACGTAATGGATGCCAAGCGTGGTGAATAGGGGAGATTGGAAGGCTCGCTGATCGCATATGGTGGGAGCTACGAGGCTATCAATGCGCAGTTCGGAACGTAGTGCAGCCTTGTCCGTATCGAGCGATAGAATGAGGCATTGCCACTTATCTGCACTACCCTTGAGCTTGCGATGGAGCTCGCGCAGCAGTTGTCGCGAATCGCTTTGCCACGATGCCATACATACCACGATGAGCCCTCGACCGCGAAAATCCTTCGATGAGACTGTTCGTCCGTCGAGCGTATGAGCGGTGAACTCGGGCAGCAACTGTCCCTTCCCATTAATGAAGAATGGGCGGTAGTGCTGATCTATGTATTTCACGGCGCGCTCTTTGGGCTGTGCCGCCTTGAGCAGGTCGAGCAGTCGGAGGGCGGTGCGAGGGTCGGTATCTTGCTTTTTTGCGAAATATTTTAGGAAAACGGCTACGGCAGCAAGCGTATGACTATTGTCGGTGACGAATTGCATGGCTGCCAGCCGCTGATTGGTGGCGATATCGGTAGCGTGCTTTAGGCGGAAGTCGGAGAGCAGTTCGTTTTGTTCCGTACCCGATATTTTGGCTTCGCCTATCTTGGCTGCGTCGCCCTTCATCTTCACCGTCTGTCCGGGCTCTGCCACGATATATGTCTGCGTGAAGTTGGGGTAGAGCAGGGTGAGCACGGTGGGTGCGCTGAGGCTTCGCTCGTAGGTGAACTTTCCGTCAGTGATCTTCACGGTGTCGATGCCTGTGAATGCGCCGTCTTCGCTTAGTATGTAGAATTCGGCATCGTTGATGTTGCTGAGCGTTCCTTCGAATCGTATCTTGTCCTTGCCTGGCCCGCAAGCTGTGAGGAGCGTGAGTGCGGTCAGCGTGGCCAATAGAGAGAGTAGTCTGTTCATCGTAGAAAAAAAGGAGTTTTGAGGTTGGAATATTATGCGCGTTTCCGTCCTTGAAAGCATGCACTACTCTTTAGCTCTGTGTGGGCGACGCATCTCGCGTCGGTATTGTCACAGAATGATTAGTAATGCTTCCTTCTTAATGCCGACGCGAGACGCGTCGCCCACAGAACTGATTGAAAATCAATCGAGGTCTGCGTCGCTGAAACATGCATATCGTTTCTAACCTCAAAACTCCCTATTTGGTATAAGTCTCTTATATTACTTCAGCAGGCTTTGGAATGCAGAGTCGTTGAAGAGTGTTACGAACTCTAAGTCGTGGGCTGCGTAGTCCTTGAGTGTGCTGTCCTTGGCGAAGGCTTCCTTCAAGTTGCTGATCACGCTCTTGTCTTGATTGGTACGTGCAGCCACGATAGCTTTGAGATAGCTCGTGAGAGCATTGGGCTGAGCCACTGCTTTGAGTGTGTTGGTGGCAGCGGCATAGTCCTTGTTGAGAATCTGAGCCAGTGCGGCAGAGTTGCTCTTGACGTCCTTAAGGCTCTGAGCGGCTTGGCTGTAGTTGCCTGCAGCTACCTGTAAGTTGCCGAGCACCTCGTTGTAGTTGGGCGAAGCGGTAGCCTTCATCAGTGCGTTCTGAGCTTCTTCGGTCTTGCCTTCAGAGAGTGCGAGAAGCGCCTTGTTGGCGTTCACCTCGGCAGCATCGGCCTTCTTAGCAGCAGCCTGTTCGAGGAGAGTCTTTGCCTCGGCAGTATTGCCTTGTTTGTAAGCAAGCGTAGCGAGGTTGTTGTAGGCACGGAAATCGTTGGGATAGAGCTTTGTGGTGGTTGTATAGATATCCTTCTGCTCGTCAGCATTTTCTGTGAGTGTGGCTCCGTAGAGAAGTTCTTCTACAGAGAGCTTTGATGCGTCCGCCTTGTACTGCTCCTGTATCTCGTCGTCAGAACGGCCGATGAGGTTGTAGTTGATCGTCATGCGAGCGCGACGCAATTCGGGCAGAATCTCGTCGGCCAGTTCCTTGAATCCAGCAGAGAGGTTGCGGATCTGCTTTTCGCGTTCCTCGGGGTCTTGGTACATTGAGAGCACGCGCAGGATCACGTCTTTGTCCTGAATGTTCGACTGGCTCACCAATTCCTTGAAGCCTTCCCAGTCTTCAGCTGTGTATTTAGAATCTACATCGGCATCGAGCTTGGCTGCCTTGAGCTGCTGACCCACGTAGCCTTTCGAAGATTTCTCGCGCTTCTGAGCCAAAGCCTCGTTGACCTTCATGCCACCATCGGGTGAAGCGTAGGCAGAAACTTCGATGTTGTCGAGCATGAAGCCCTTTTGGTCGGCTTTGATCTGCTTAAGTGTCTCGACGAAGTCCTTTACAGAGGTGCTCTTGAGCTCGCTGTTGCGGATGTTGGCTTGATTGATGAGATATTTGATCTGAGCCTGCTTGGTCTGCTTGATAGCATACTGATAGGCATCGGGTGCAATCTGCGGTTCTGCTGAAGCTGCTGCACGGTTAATAAGCGTAGAGGTTGCTACCACACCATTGGCCACCTTAACGCGGGGTACTTTCACTTTCTTCTTGCCCACCTGAGCGTCGAATGTAAGGTAGAGTTCGCTCTGGTGCATAGCGTCGACGTAGTCGAAGGTGTTCTTCATCGTGTAGTTGCCGCCGAGCTTGTAGGAGATCTCTTGATCGTTGCCTTGCACCTTCTCGCCTTGGAAGGTAGCGGGCTGACCATTGGTGCTCGTACCATTGTAAGTAAGTACGGGAAGCACCGTCACGACAGCCTTCTTCTTCATATATTTTTCGGGGAAGCGTCCGTTGATGGTCACGGGCACTTTGCCACCTACTGCTTCGAGAGGTGAAGGTGTAACGGTGAAATTGTCGGCAGAGAGCTCTCCGAGCTTGTTGCACGAAGTGAGCATCAGCGATCCAGCCAATGCCATAAAGAGAAATTTGCTTTGCATGTGTATGTTGTGTTTTTTTGTTTGCAGTTAAAAATATTGTATCCTACTGTAGACAAGCCTTGTATTGTCCGTAGGCAAAGGTAAGCATTTTACTGAGAAATCGCGTAATCTCTCACTCACAAAGTGTGTTAAGGGTGGTTCTATAAGATTGTTATCTATTCTACCGAATGCCTTGCACGCTCTCGAAAGTGTCCTTTTGTAAGTAGTTTCAGTCACATAGCCCGCGATGCTCCTTCAACTACTAACAAAATTACACTTCCGATAACGCACAATTCATTACGGCAGAATTTATAAAACCACCCTTAACTCTGCTTTCTTATGCGTCCTCTCGCGTATGCGCATGCGTGCGCACGTCAGAGAGTTTTCCTTGCGATTTCCCCGCTTACTGTCACTTCTTATGATTTTTCTGCTGATATTCAATGCATTGCAGCGTGTAGGCAAGAACGATTTGCCTACACGCTGCCGTCACTTTTGCCTACACTCATGAGGATTATGGGCTATGATAGAGAATACGATTATCCCCCCTACCGATGGCAATGGGAGCAAGGGATAATTTCTCCTCTTCCAACCACTAATCATAACGGGACCAAGGGGTGGGAGAATGAGCTATAAGATGGGAAAGAAAAGTGCAGGACATGTGTAGCCATGGTGCAGGCTAATCATGGGTGGATACACTTCGCAACTAATTGATAACCAATGATAATTAGCGCAGGCAGTGTAGGCACGATGGCTCTAAAGAGGAAAACTCATGGTAATGCGCGCGAGCGTGTGCGCACGTGAGGGGGGATGACTAAGTTTCGGATTTTCTCTAAAGGTACTTTTATATAGAATATCTCCTCTATAAAGGATACTTTCGTATCAAATATTTCCTTTATAAAGGAAATTCCTGTGTGCTTCCCCCTCTATAAGGGAATAATTAGGCATGCGAAGTATACGAAATGGGACGAAGGCTTCATAGGGCTAAAAACAAAAAAAGTGTACAAATTGTACACTCTTTTTGCGAAAGCCGTTTTGGCTCTTTACCTTTGCATCAAGATTCCTTCTCGCCGAGTTTCAAGCACCACTTGCCACCCGCCATACAATAGAGGCCGATGACGATGAACGGGATGCTGAGCAACTGGCCCTGGTCGAGGCCGATGGCGCTCTGCATGGAGAGTTCCCAAGGCTCCTGTACTTCCTTAAGAAACTCTATGAGGAAGCGGAACGTAAAGATGCTCGTGAGGCAGAAGCCGAAGAAGAATCCCGTGCCTACGCGCTGCTTCATGCGAGCATAGAGCAGCAGACCGATGAAGAAGAATAGGAGGTAGGCTATGGCCTCGTAGAGCTGAGCTGGATAACGGGGCTGCGTGTCGCCCAAACGGATGAAGATAAAGCCGACGTCCGACTTTGTAAACTTACCCACTATCTCGGAGTTCATGAGATTGCCCAAGCGGATGAAGCAAGCTGCGATAGGAGTGGCTATAGCGATGTTGTCGAGCACGCGCATGATGTTCACTCCCGTCTTTCTCACGTAAAGCCAGAGGGCAATCATCAGTCCGAGGGTGCCGCCGTGAGAGGCAAGACCTGCGTAGCCCGTAAATTTCCACGAGCCGTCGGGCATATGGTGCATGGGAAGCACCATCTCGAGTGGGTGACTGAGGAAGTAGCCTGGCTCGTATAGCAGGCAGTGGCCGAGGCGTGCGCCCGCGAGTATGCCCACGAAGCAGTAGAGGAAGAGAGGGTCGAACTTCTCTTGCGGTATCTGCTGGCGCTTATAGAGCTTGTAGACCACTACGTAGGCCAGTGCCAAGCCTATACACCAACAGAGGCCGTACCAACGCACGTCGATGGGGCCAAACGTAAATGCGGATATAGGAGGATTCCAAGTGATCATAAGGAGAAAAGTATTAAGTATAAAGTATTAAGTATTACAAGTTGGCTGAAATCGAGTAATAGGTAATACATTCAAGCTTATAGCCCTTCAGCCGATACTGGGGGCGACGCGTCCCCGCGTCGGCGTCAGGGGTTGTGGAGGCTTTTAAGTAGCTAAAGCTTCACTTGCTCACAGTGGGATGCCGACGCGAGACGCGTCGCCCACGGAGCTGAGTGAAACCTATGCTCATTCTCCCCACACACGTTACACGTTGAAGCGGAAGTGCATGATGTCGCCATCCTCTACTTCATACTCCTTGCCCTCTACGTGGAGCAGACCTGCCTCACGTACGGCAGTCTCGGAGCCCAAGCGGATGTAGTCGTCGTACTTGATCACTTCGGCACGGATGAAACCCTTCTCGAAGTCGGTATGGATCACACCGGCACACTGCGGGGCCTTCCATCCCTTGTGGAATGTCCATGCCTTTACTTCCATCTCGCCAGCGGTGATGAAGGTCTGGAGGTTGAGCATGTGGTAGGCGGCCTTGATGAGGCGGTTGCAACCGCTCTCTTCCAAGCCCACGTCTTGCAGGAACATCTGGCGCTCCTCGTAAGTTTCGAGTTCGGCAATGTCTGCCTCAGTCTGAGCAGCGAGCACGAGCACTTCAGCGCCCTCGTCCTTCACGGCTTCGCGCACCTCGTCTACGTAGTGGTTGCCAGTGGCAGCCGATGCTTCATCGACGTTGCACACGTAGAGCACAGGCTTCGAAGTGAGCAAGAACAGACCCTTAGCGGCTTTCTGCTCCTCTTGGCTTTCAAACTCTACGCTGCGGGCGCTTTTGCCCTCTTCGAGCGCAGCCTTGTAGGCAAGGAGAACGTCGTACTCTACTTTGGCATTCTTGTCGCCGCCCACCTTGGCTATCTTCTCTACGCGCTTGATGCGGTTCTCTACAGTCTCAAGGTCCTTGAGCTGAAGTTCGGTATCGATGATTTCCTTGTCGCGTACAGGATCTACGCTACCATCGACGTGCACCACATTGCCATCGTCGAAGCAGCGAAGCACGTGGATGATGGCATCGGTCTCGCGGATGTTTCCCAAAAACTGGTTGCCGAGGCCTTCGCCCTTTGAAGCACCCTTTACCAATCCGGCAATGTCGACGATCTCAACCGTGGTAGGTACGATGCGTCCGGGGTGAACCAACTCGGCCAGGCGAGTGAGGCGCTCATCGGGCACGGTGATTACACCCACGTTGGGCTCGATGGTGCAGAAAGGAAAGTTGGCCGATTGTGCCTTGGCATTACTTAGGCAGTTGAATAGGGTGGACTTGCCCACATTAGGGAGTCCTACAATGCCGCATTGTAAACTCATATCTTTAGTTGTGTTGTATTGTTTCTTTATAATAATGGAGCGCGAATCGCCTTGTGAGATAGAGAAGAAGTGCGTACGCGCTATAGCATCTTATGGATGATCGAGAAGTCTAATAAGTAGCGTGCTGAGGCTTTTGAACATAGCACGTTCGGAGAGTCTGTCTGCAACGCATGAGTCTAAAGGTATATGCTAAACTCATTAAACTCATAAACTCATTAAACTCATTAAACTCTTCCCCCCCTCATTGATGCTTAATCTCTGTCATGGGGCCATCGAAGCGGGTGTGCTGAGGCTCTTTCACTTGCTTGGCATAACGGCTCACGCTGAGAATCATGCCTATGTAAGCACAGTTGATAAGCGTGGAAGTACCACCACGGCTGATGAGCGGCAGTGGCTGACCCGTAACGGGGAACAACCCTGTAGCCACCATCATATTGAGCACGGCTTGTGATACAAGCAGTAGGGTAAGGCCCATGGCAAGGAAGGGCGGGAAGTTGCGCTCACACCGGCTCGATATTCTGCCCGCTCGGAAGAGCAAGATGATGTAGAGGAACACTACAACGACGGCACCCGTTACCCCCATCTCCTCTATGATAACGGCATAGATGAAGTCGGAAAATGCTTGGCTGAGGAAGTCGCGTTGTACAGAGTTGCCCGGCATCTTGCCGATGCCATTGCTCGAGGCGATGGCTATGTTGGCATGGGCCACTTGGGCACCTTTGTCAATATCGTAGCTGGCGGGGTCATCTTCTTTAGAATCGTCGTCGGAGAAGTGAGTCTCGAGGCGCTCCTGCCATGTGGCGAAACGGTGGAGCACACCATTCTTCGGAGCGACAAACATGATGCCTACTACGAGCATAACCACGAGGGTGAGTACGCCAAACAAAGCTCCAATCTGCTTCAACGATACTCGGCCAATAAACATCATCAGTACTACCACACCAAAGAGCAGGGCTGCTGTAGAGAGGTTCTCGGGCAGGATGAGCAGACAGACTCCAGCCGTGATAACCATGATGTATTTGAATGAATTGCGCGAAGCACCCTTCTCCTGCTGCGAGCGTGACAGAATGAGTGCCTCGGTGATGATGACGGCTCCCTTGGCCACTTCGGAGGGTTGGAACCGGATAAAACCGAGGTCGATCCAGCGCGCAGCATCGTTGGTGGCTGCACCCGACAAGAGCGTGATGAGCAAAAGTATGACCGATAGGGGCAGCAAGAGTACGGGCAGTATCTTAAACATACGACAGGGTATGCGATGCACCACGATGACGATGATCGTGCCACCTGCTAAGAACAGGGCTTGCTTGACCAGAGGATCCCAAAAACGTCCAGACTTATAGGCAAGTGTGCTCGCTGCACTATACACCTCGATGAGCGAGATGATACATAGGAAGAAGAATACTACCCATATGACGCGGTCGCCCATGAAGAGCGATCCTATGCTGCGGCGCTTTGCCTTCTTGCTCGAAGGAGAACTTTCGCTATTGAGGGATGTCGTGCCTCCCTCTTGCTGGTGGCTGATCTCCTGCGGGGCAGCAATGTCGTCTGCCACCGATGCTATTTGAGCTTCGGCGGTGATAGCAGCAGGTGAGCCCTGGGGATGATGGTTGCGAGAAGCAGATTTTGAGAAGAATCCCATAAGGTTGGTTTTGTAGAGTGAGGGGAGACGATAGCGGACTGATTATTTCCAAGCCTTTACCCATGCCTTGAATTGTTCACCGCGGTCTTCCATATTCTTGAAGAGGTCGAAGCTTGCGCAGCAAGGGCTCAAGAGCACGGTGTCGCCCTCGTGAGCCAAGGTGACGGCTTGCTCCATGCATTCCTTCATGGAGTGGGTATCGGCAACGGGTAGGCCGAGCACGTCGAAGTTGGCGTGAAGCTTGCTATTGTCTACACCCATATAGACCAACGCGCGGCATTTTTCCTTGACGAAAGGAATGATCTGTGAGTAATCGTTGCCCTTGTCCTTACCACCGAGGATGAGCACCACTGGGGTCTTCATGCTCTCCAAAGCACAGTAGCAAGCGTCTACGTTGGTGGCTTTGGAGTCGTTGACGAAGTGGATACCATTGACCGTGCCCGCCTTCTCGAGTCGGTGCTCTACGCCGGGGAAGTCGGAGAGTCCCTCGCGTACTGTCTCGGGGCTGATGCCAGCTGACAGACAGGCTATGGCTGCAGCCAAGGAGTTGCGCAAGTTGTGGCGGCCAGGGAGAGAAAGTTCGCTAAGAGGCATCTCGAAGTGGACGGGGCTCTCTACGATGAAGCTATCGCCATCGGCAAATCCTGCAGAACCTTGCTGAGGTTCGTCGGTGAAGCCACACTTGAGGCTCGGATCGTTGTATTTGGGAAGTTCGTTGGGCACGTGCTCGTCTTCCTTCCAAAATACGAAGGTGTCGTCACTTGTCTGGTTCTGGAGGATGCGCATCTTCGCGTCTACGTAGTTCTGCATGCAGAATCCATAGCGGTCTAAGTGGTCGGGGGTGATGTTGAGCAGCACCGCGATGTTAGCGCGAAACTTATACATATTGTCGAGCTGGAAGGAGGAAAGCTCGATCACGTAAGTACTATGAGGAGCTTCTGCTACCTGCAGTGCGAGGCTGTGTCCGATATTACCAGCAAGGCCCACGTCTACTCCAGCCTTTTTCAGAATATGATAGATGAGCGAGGTGGTAGTAGTCTTGCCGTTGCTGCCCGTGATGCAGATCATGCGGGCATCGGTGAAGCGTCCGGCAAACTCTATCTCGCTGAGGATAGGTGTGCCTTGCGCCATGAGCTTCGCCACCATAGGCGCAGTCTCGGGGATGCCTGGGCTCTTTACCACCTCGTCGGCGCTAAGGATCTCGCTTTCCGTATGGTGGCCTTCTTCCCATGCTATATGATGAGCGTCAAGCATCTGCTTGTAGTGCTCCTTAATGCTTCCCATGTCTGAAACGAAGACTTCATAGCCTTGTTTCTGTGCCAAGATTGCGGCACCAACGCCGCTCTCGGCTGCTCCTAAAACTGTAAGTTTCATCGGATTTTCAACGTTATAATGGTGAGTGCTGCAAGCAGGATTGTGGTAATCCAGAAGCGCACTGTAATTTTGCTTTCATGCCATGCTCCGTGAGGCCATTTGAGCAAGTATTTACACTCGGGGTCAAGCTGCGAGGGGAGCACTCTGAAGTTGTCGTGAATAGGGGTACGCTTAAAGATGCGCTGCTTGCGTCCTTTGCGTTTGCCCCATTTAAAGTATTCCACCTGCAGTATCACACTGAGACTTTCGAACAAGAAGATGCCGCAGAGGATGGGGATGAGCAGTTCCTTGTGAATGATGATAGCCAGCACGGCAATGATGCCGCCGATAGAGAGCGACCCTGTGTCGCCCATAAAGATCTGCGCTGGGTAAGCATTGTACCAAAGGAAACCGATGAGCGCTCCCACCGTGGCACAGGTGAATATTACAAGCTCTTGCGACCCCGGCACGTACATGATATTGAGGTACGATGCAAACTCGATATGGCTCGAGACATACGCCAATATGCCCAACGCTATAAATATAATAGCGGAGTTGCCCGCCGCCATGCCGTCCATACCGTCGTTGAGGTTAGCACCATTGGACACGGCTGTGATGACGAAGATGGTCACTATGACGAATATGATCCAGCCAGCTTGACGCTTGTACTTCCCGCAGAAGCTCGCCAGGTCGGCATAGTCGAAGTTGTTCTCTTTGACGAATGGGATCGTCGTCTTTGTGCTCTTCACGGCTTGACTTTTGTGTACAATCTCGGTGCGTTCGCCGTGTTGCTGCATTTCGATGTTCTCGCGAATGGTGGCGTCTGGACTAAGGTAGAGCGTGAGGCCCACACCTAAGCCGAGTAGCACTTGACCTACAATCTTGAATTTTCCTGGCAGACCATCCTTATTTTTCTTGAATATCTTAATGTAATCGTCGAGGAATCCAAGCATGCCGAGCCATACCGTTGTGATGAGCATTAGTATGAGATAGATGTTGCGCAGCCTGCCCAGGAGCAGACAGGGCACAAGGATAGCCACGATGATGATGATGCCGCCCATCGAGGGAACGTTGATCTTCTTCACGCCGAATGGGTCGATAGAGGCGTCGCGCTGCGTCTCGCTGATGTTGTGGCGCTTCATCCACTTGATGAAGTATTCGCCAAACCATGCCGAGATGATTAGGGCAAGGATGAGCGCGAGCAGGGCTCGGAAGGAAATGTACGACCACATGCCCGAACCTGACACCCCGAACTGTTCGAGGAAGCGGAATAAGTAGTAAAGCATAAGCTTATATGAGATGTTTCTAATGTTAGAGTAGAAGAATTATAGAAAAAGCGAGGGAGCAAGAGGGAATTACATTAAGCCGAAAGCCTTCTTGATCTCTTCGTGGTCGTCGAAGTGGTGCTTTACGCCCTTGATTTCTTGGTAAGGCTCGTGTCCCTTTCCTGCTACGAGGATTACGTCGCCAGGCTGCGCCATCATGGCTGCGGTGCGGATAGCCTCGCGGCGATCGCAGATGCTGATCACCTTCTGTCGCTGTTCATCGTCGAGTCCGGCGAGCATATCGTTGATGATATCTTGAGGATCCTCGAAGCGTGGGTTGTCGCTGGTGATGATTACACGATCGGAACGCTTTGTGGCTTCTTGAGCCATGATCGGACGTTTGCCCTTATCACGGTTGCCGCCGGCGCCGCATACGGTGATGATGTGCCCCTTGCCCTTTACGATTTCACCGATGGCGGTGAGCACGTTGACGAGTGCATCGGGGGTGTGGGCATAGTCTACGATGGCGTTGAATCCCTTAGGCGAGTGAATGGCTTCGAAGCGTCCGTTGACGGGGTGCATAGCTGAGAGTACGCGCAGTGTGTCTTCGGGAGTTTTGCCGAGCATGAGAGCGGTACCATAGACAGCGAGGAGGTTGGACACGTTGAATCGTCCTACGAAGCGAACGCTCACCTCGCGTCCGTCGATGTCGAGCATCATTCCCTCGATGCTCTCTTCGAGAATGCGTCCTTTGTAGTCGGCAGCGGTGCGAGTGGAGTAGGTGCGCACGGTAGCGGCGGTATTTTGTACCATGATCATGCCGTTCTTATCGTCGGCATTGGTAATAGCGAATGAGCCTTTGGGTAGTCCGTCGAAGAATGCCTTCTTGGCGTTGCGATAGTTTTCGAACGTCTTATGGTAGTCCAGGTGGTCGCGTGTAAGGTTGGTGAAAATTCCCCCTACGAAGCGGAGGCCTCCGATACGCTTCTGGTGAATGGCGTGAGAAGAGCATTCCATAAATGCATATTCGCATCCTTCTTCAGCCATCTGAGCGAGAAGTTTGTTGAGTGTGATAGGATCGGGCGTAGTATGGTCGGCGGGAATGGCTCTGCCATCGATGTAGTTGCATACGGTAGAGCAGAGGCCGCACTTGTGGCCGAATGCGCGAAACATATTGTAGAGCACGGTAGCGATGGTGGTCTTACCATTGGTGCCCGTTACGCCTACGAGTTTGAGTTTGGTAGTAGGGTCGCCATAGAATTGTGTGGCCACTTTTCCTACGGCATCCTCTGTATCGTCTACTTGCACGTAAGTTACGTCTTCATTTCTCTCCTCGGGGATGGGTTCGCTCATGAGTATGGCTGCAGCTCCGAGTTCTATGGCCTTGGGAATATAGGCATGGCCATCGGCTTGAGTACCTTTAACAGCGATAAAGAGATCACCGGGCTTCACTAATCGTGAGTCCATATTGACTCCGCTTATTTCGCGTTGCATGTCGCCTACCGAAGCGGTGACTGTAATCTTCTTGAGAGTATCGGAAAGGTTCATATTCTATACATTTATGAATCCACTTGTAAAAGTGGTCTAATTTGATTAAACATAGACCTCTGTCTGGTATTGTAATCCAGTATTGGTCGTTAACTATCGAATCAGTCATGTGACAGAAATAGACCTTAATGGTCAATATGGACGCACACAG